>NZ_CP046121.1:949759-1266345 GCF_009707485.1 Nostocoides sp. HKS02
TCGCGCCGTAGGGCCGGAACGGGTGGGCGGGCGCGTCCGCGTTGTACTCCAGGAGTGGGCGCCACTGCTCGTCGAAGTGCTCGGGAATCCTCCACTCGTGCGCGCGCGCCAGGTCGTGGACGACCCGCGTGACGATCCGCAGGGCGTGCTGGAGGAGTCGGTCGTCGCCGGTCGCGCTCGAGGCTGCCAGCAGCGCCTCGACGGAGTGCATGTTCGCGTTGACGCCGCGATAGCGGTCCAGGCTCGACCAGCTCCGGTCCCACTCCTCCACGACCATGCCGTGCTCGTCGTCCCAGAAGCGGGTGAGCAGGACCTCCAGGGCCTCCGCCAGCAACGCCTCGGCACCAGGACGGCGGGCCACGGCGGCGCTGGACGCCGCCAGGACGACAAAGGCGTGCTCGTATGCCGTCTTCTGCTCGCTGCGCGGCCCATCGTCGTCGACGGCGGCATACCACCCGGAGTGCTCGTCGTCGTGGAAGCGGCCGGTGAGCGCGTCGATGCCGTGGTCGACCAGGGGTCCGCACCCTGGACGGCCCATCAGGGCGCCGAGCGCGAAGACATGGGTCATCCGGCAGGTGATCCACAGCTGGACCGGGCGGTCGAGCTGTGGATCACCTGCGTCGTCGAGCCACGCGAAGCCACCGTCGGGGTGGCGGGAGGCGCGGCTGAACGCGAGCAGACGGTCGGACTCGCCCTCGAGCCAGCGGGCATGCGAGGGGGTATCGAGCCAGGGTCTCACTCGGCGGCGTCCTTGAGGGCGTAGGTGTCGCCGACCTTGTAGGTAGCCACACCCAGCGTGGAGTCACTCTGGCCGTAGTACGCGAACCAGGTGTCGCGGAAGAACACCAGGCCCTCGACGAAGGTGACGTTGGAGACCAGGCCGTGGGTGTCCTCATAGGTCTGGGGCTCGAGCCACGGACGGTTCATCTGCGCGAGGATGGTGGTCGGGTCGTCGGGGGAGAACAGCAGCTGGCCGCAGGTGTATCGAACCGTGCCGTCGTCGTTCTTCACGGCGGCGTTGTGCAGCAACAGGATCAGGCCGTTGTTGGTGATGATGGGCTGCGGGCCCACCTCGACGAGGAAGGAGCCAAAGGTCCCGGGTGGGGTGGGCACCATGATCGGCTCGTCGTTGGAGCACGGCGTCCAGTGGATGAGGTCGTCCGACCAGGCGTACCAGATCGAGCCCTCACCGAAGTACATGAGGTAACGACCGTTGATCGGCACGGGAAGGATGGCCCCGGCCTTGCTCCAGGGCGCGTCCGAGCCGTTGCCGACCGGCAGGAAGGTGTTGAAGTCCGGGAACATCGGACCGTGCTTGGTCCAGGTGTACAGGTCCGTCGAGGTTGCGAGGCACAGCTGGGCCGACACCTGGTCCCACCCGGTGTACGTGAGGTAGTACGTCCCGTCGATCTCCACGACGCGCGGGTCCTCGGCGCCGAACTTCTCGTAGTCCTCGGTGGGGGAGAGCACCGGCTCGGGGTGACGCTCGAAGTGGATGCCGTCCTCGCTCGTGGCCAGTCCGACGTGCGAGACGATGTCGTCGGCGTGGGCCCGGTAGAGCAGCACCACCCGATCGTCCTTCACCACCGCAGCCGGGTTGTAGACGCTCGCCGACTCCCAGGTGTCTCCCTGGGGGCGCAGGATCGGGTTGCCGGCATGGGCGACGAACGGTCCGAGCGGGAACTCGGCGTGGGGGAAGGCGGGCTGGGTCATGGCTCCTCATTCGTTCGGGGTACTGGGGTGTGGCTTTGGGGTGTGGCTTTGGGGGGTTGTTCCGGGTGAGCGGCGGCCTAGCGGCGCACGTAGGTGAACCCTCCAGGCGGAACCGTGACCGGGACCGTCTGGGCGGGGCTCGAGCTGGAGCTGACCAGGCGGCCACTGCCGTCGTACGTCTCGATGAGCGCAGCACCTGAACCGGCCAGCCTCACCTGGGCGTGCTCGACGGTGTGCGACCGGCTGGACACGACCGCGGTCGCGTGGCCGTCTCCGCCGAGGACCAGCTGGGACACCAACGGCACCAGCATGATCGCGTCCAGCCGGGCTTCGTCGCCGCCGGAGGCGACCGTGGAGGCCGACAGCTGCGTGGTCCCTGCCGGGATGGTGCCGGGCAGCGTCACCGGGAGCAGCGCGCCCGGGGCGGGGGAGTCGCCCTGCGGACCGATGTCACCGGAGCGCACCTGTCCCAGCGCACGGTCCCCAGCCGTGAACGTCGTCACCGCGGAGCTGCCGGGCTGCAGGTCGAACACCGGCAGCACCAGCGACGCGCGCCCCGCCGGAACCGCGAAGGACACCCGACTGCCGTCCGGACCCGCGGCATAGCCCGTGCCGGAGTAGAGCGCCTCTCCGGTCCACAAGGACGGTGGCACCACAGCGCGGGCCCCGCCGCCCAGCGTGGCCTGCTCGGCCTCGATCGTCGTCGTGCCGATCCGCTGGCGGATCGTGGCCGTGCGGGCGAGTGCTGCGACATCGGGGTGTGCGTCCAGCGCGAGCATGGCGAGCAGCCCGTGGATCGTCGACTCGGCGCCGGAGTTGTGGTTGACGCTGCCGTTGCCCGAGATGCCGTCGTAGGTGACCCCGGTGGCGGGGTCGTACATGGCCACTCCGGCGGGGTTGGCTCCGAAGAACCAGGCGCCCACGATGCCCGCGAGGCGGTGGGCCGCCTGCTGGCGAGCTCCCTGGGCGGTGGCGATGAGCGACTCCAGGCGGGAGTCGGCGCCATACGCGATCTGCGAGGTGTCGCCACGGGTGGGCATCCGGCCGTTGTCGGGTCCGCCCGAGGTCAGCAGCCAGGGGTCGAAGGTGAAGGAGTCGGTGGCCGCGACGTCGGCCAGGTGCTGGTCACCCAGGACGCTGGACGCACGGGCCAGGGCGGCCGGCATCTGCGAGGCCCAGGCATGCCACATCGACAGGGACAGCGACCACGGGCGGACCGCGCCGAACGGCCAGGTCCGGGCGCTCCCGCCCGAGAGGTCGGCGATGCCCTCGCTCAGTCGGGTCAGCGCGGTGCGGGCTGCGGGCGACCCACTGGCGGCGACGTAGGCGGACAGACCCAGCACGGCCTCGGCGCTGGCGTCGGCGCCCCCGGCGATGAGCCAGGCGGGCGCCGGGTGCCCGTCGATGGTGAGGTACTGCCCGTACCGTGCCAGGCACTCGCGGTCCAGGGCGCTCAGGGCAAGCTCGAGCCGCTGACCCAGGAAGGACGCGAACGTCGGGTCGCTGGTGCGGAAGGCCGCGTAGCCCTCGCCCAGCGCCCAGATGGTGCGAGCCAGCCAGTACGAGGCGTCGCTGTCGGAGGGGTCCGGCAGCTCCTTCGGCTGGGGGCTCGGGTTGAGGGTGCCGTCGGGCTGCATCCACAGCACGACGTTGCCCGCATTGGCACCGGCGGAGGTCTGCAGGTAGGTCAGGCCCCGGAGGAGCTCATAGGCGCTGGCCCGGCTGGACGCCGAGCCGGTGGCCTGCCAGTGACGTAGATAGACCACGGCGGCTCGCGACATGTCGTCCGCGTTGAAGGCGCCCTGCCCGTAGGTGTTCGTCGCGGGGTCGTAGCTGCCGCCGCCGACGTGGCGGAAGCCGCCGGTGCTGTCGGGCTCGGCATACGTCCACAGGGTTCCGATCTGGGGCTCATCACCGAGCCGGTATGTCGTGTGGCCGGGCTGGCTGGGGGGCGTCACCCGGGCGCCCAGCCAGTCGAGGTGGGCGAGGTTCGTCAGCGGCGCCGTCGCCGACCGTGCCACGGAGGGCGCGGGGGGCGCGGGCGTGGCGGCCTGGGCCGAGCCGACGCCGCCCGACGCGGCGACCAGGACCGCAGCAAGGACTGCGGCGGACCCTGCCAGCCAGGGGGCCAAGGTGGATCGTTGGCCGTTGCGAGCCTTCGTGGAAGTCATGTCCGTGGAAGTCATGCCGTCCTCATTGGGGTCGAAGTGCTGCGGAGGTGGTCGGGGATCGCGACCGACCTGCCGTCGTGGGAGGCCTGCGTGGCGGCAGCCGCGACGGCGACGGCCGCGGCTCCCTCGCGAACGGAGCTGTAGGGCGTGGTACCGGTCGTGACAGCGCTCACCAGGTCGGCCATGGCAGCGCGCACGCTCTCCGCGTAGACCTTGGCTTTGGCGGAGGGGCCGCCGAGGGTGAGCTGGACGCGGACGTGGTGCGGGATGTCGAGGGGCAGGCCGCGACCGCGGGCGTACGGCGACCCGGCAGCGTCGCGATGGACCCGGGCGGTGATCCGAGCCTGGGTGTCGAGACGGTACCCGTCGACCTGCATGACCTCGGCCACGCGCGACGGCAGGTGTTCGACGAACCGCGCCCCGTCCTCGTCGGTCCAGGCGTCGATCGCGGCATCGATCGGGATCCACCCGTCGACGCGGACCTCGGCCGCGCCGTGGTCCAGCCGCAGGTGCTGACGCTCGCAGCGGTGGGCGTGGGTGAAGCTGTGGGTGTGGGTGGCCAGGACTCGCTCTCCGTGCCGGACGGTGGCGCTGACCAGGTCAACCGGGCCGCCGTCGCTGCGCCGCGCCGCGGTCGCCTGCACGGCGGTGGCTGGCTGACCGATGAGCATGGCCGCGGCGTCGAAGAAGTGCACGCCGTGCTCGACGAAGATGCCACCGCTCGCCGTCGTATCCCAGAACCAGTGCCCGGGGTCGAGGTCCTCGTCGCTGGCGTCGTTGTCGAAGCTGAAGCTCTGGACCTGACCGAGCAGCAGTGGTTGCAGCGTCCTGAGCGCACGCAGGATCGGGTTGTAGCGCAGGACGTGGTCGACGACGAGCACCCGGCCGCTTCGCTCGACCAGGTCGACGAGCTCGTGGGCCTCGGCTTCCTCGGTCGCGAGGGGCTTCTCGCAGAACACGTGCCGCCCGGCCTCCAGGGCGGCCGTGACGATGCGCGCGTGGGTGGCCGGCGGCGTCGCGACGACCACGACCTCGACGTCAGGGGCATCCAGCAGGTCCCGCCAATCCGGCACGGGTCGGGCACCGTGCCGGTGGGCCAGCTCCTGTGCCCGCTCCACGACCGGGTCGGCCACGGCCCGGACCTCGACACCAGGCAGGTCCGCGGTCGCGTCGGCGACGAAGTGCGCGAACCGTCCGGCGCCGACGACGCCCATTCCCAGAGTGGTCATCCCTTCACTCCCGAGCCGATGTCGGAGCTGATGAAGTGCCGCTGGAAGGCGACGAACAACGCCATTGCCGGTGCCGCGAGCACGACGGCGCCGGCGAGGATCGCACCGAACGGGTTGTCGGCGCGACCGGCGACGTTGCTGATGTAGTTCGCGAGGGTGACGGCCAGCGGCTGCATGTCCGTCTGCTTGGTGACGAGGAAGGGCCACAGGAACTCGTTCCACGGGCCGATGAAGGTCAGCAGGATGGCGGTGAGGAGGGCCGGCCTGACCAGGGGGAGGGCGATCGACCACAGGATCCGCAGCTCGCCCGCGCCGTCCAGCCGGGCCGCCGAGAACAGGTCCTCGGGCAGCTGGAGGAAGAACTGCCGGAAGAGGAACACCGCCGTGGAGTTGATCGCGAACGGCAGGATCATGCCCAGGTAGGAGTCGGCCAGCCCGTAGGTCCGCACGATCATCACGTAGATCGGGATGATGAGCAGCTGGAAGGGCACGATCTGGACGAGGAGCATGAGGGCGAACAGCGTTCCCCTGCCACGAAAGTGCAGCCGTGCCAAGGCGTAGCCAGCCAGGATGCCGAACACGACGGTACTCAGCAGCACGGCGCCGGTGAAGATGCCCGAGTTGGCCAGCGACCTCAGCAGGTTCACCCGACTGTCGATCTGGGCGTAGTTGTGCAGGGTCACGCCCGTGGGCAGCAAGCCGGCCAGGGACGGGTCGGACTTGGCTTTGAACGAGCCGACGAGCATGTAGTAGAAGGGAAAGAGGAACACCAGCGCCCCGAGCAGCAAGGCGGTGAAGCTCAGCCAGCGGCGGCCCGGTCGCGTCGCCGTGGTGGGTTCGCGCGGAGGAGCCGGGGGAGCCGGGGGACCCGAAGTGGTCGTCACCGGTGTCGTGGTGGCCATGTCAGTCACGCTCCAGGAGGCGTCGGTTGATGAGCGAGAGGACCAGCACGGCGATCACGAGGATGACTCCGATCGCGGCGGCGACGTCGGGAGCACCCTGCTCGATGCCCTTCTGGTACATGAGGAACACCGGTGACGTGGAAGCCCCGTCGGGGCCTCCGCCGTTGGTGAGCAGGTAGGGCTCGGTGAACAGGTTGGCGCCCGTGATCGTCGCCAGGATGATCACCAGGGTCGTCGCGGGCCGAACTCCCGGCACCGTCACGTTCCAGAAGGAGCGCACCGTCCCGGCGCCGTCGACCGAGGCCGACTCGTAGAGCTCCTTGGGAACGTTCTGCAGGGCCGCGAGGTACAGCAGGATGAAGAACCCGAGCTGCTTCCAGGTCACGAAGATCGCGATGACCGGCATGGCCAGTCCGCTTGTTGACCAGCCAGGAGGGGTTGGGGGCGAGCGGCCCGAGGACGTGGTTGACCATGCCGTTGTTGCTGAACAGGAACAGCCAGACCGCGACCAGTGCCACGCTGGCCGTGACGTAGGGGACGTAGTACGCGACGCGGAGGAACGTGCGGACGTGGGCTACGGAGTTCAGGGCGGTGGCGAGCACGAGGGACAGCCCCACGGTCAGCGGGACGTTGATGACGAGGAACTCGAGCACGTTGAGGAACGACTGGCGCACGGCCGGGTCGGACAGCACCGTCGTGTAGTTGGAGAGCCCCACGAACGGCCGGTCGACCTGAGCGCCCGGTGCCGCGAAGAAGTACCGGTGGAAGCTGATCCACACCGCGAGCCCCAAGGGGTACGCGAAGATCGCGGCGAGGAACACGGCATACGGAGCGGCCAGCACGAGCCCCAGGGGCTGGCGGCCCAGGAGGGCCGCCAGCTTCCGAGGGGCCGGGCTGCGCTTGACGGCGGCGCCAGCTCGGGCAGCATCAGTGCTCATGGTCTCGGCCCGGTCACGGCTGGCTGGCCAGCTGGTTGATCTTGTCGGCGGCCTGGGAGAGCGCCGCGTCGACGGGAGTCTTGGCGAAGATCACCGAGGACGAGTACGCGTCACGGAAGGTCTGCCAGATGCTCACCGAGTTCGCGATGTTCGGCACCTCGGTGGTCCGGGCTGCCTGCGCCGCGAAGAGCTGGTACTCCGGGTGTGTCTTGAAGTAGTCGGGGTAGGTCGCGGCGAGGTTCTCCCGCAACGGCATCTGGCCCGTCATCTGGAGCAGCTTGCCGTCCTGGTCCTTGCTGGTGGCGAACTTCAGCAGGTCCCAAGCGGTGCCCTGGTTCTTGCAGGCCGAGTAGACCGCAATGTTCTTGGCGTCGGAGAAGGTGTGGATCTGGTCCGCAGGCTTGCCTGTCGAGGTCGGCACGGGGACGACGCCCCACTTGACCTTCTTGCCGTACACCGCGACGGCCCAGGGGCCCACCACGGCCATGGCCGCCTTGCCGTCGGCGAACGAGTCACCGTTGTACGCCTCCTTGGGGGACGCGCCCGAGGCATACATGCTGGCCCAGAAGTTCGCGACCTTCTTACCGGCGTCGGAGTTGAAGGTGGCCTTGCCCTTCTCCACCAGCTGCGTGCCACCGGTCTCGGCGGCATACAGCGGGTAGAAGTCGAACCACGGCTGGAAGAACTCGCTGCTCGGTGCGGGCCAGATGGCTGCCTGTGCCACGCCGCTCTTCATGATCTTGTGGCTCGTCGCGAGGAACTGGTCGTACGTGGCGAGCGGCGGGTTGGTGGTGTCGATGCCGGCCTTCTTGAACAGGTCCTTGTTGTAGAAGATCATCACGGGGTTCGACTTCCAGGGGATCTGGTAGAACTTCCCGTCCGGTGACTTGTACTGGTCCGCGGCCGCCCCGGTGCGCGCCTGGACGTATGCCGCGCCGCCACTGAAGCCGTCGAGGGCCACGAGGCCACCCTGCTTCTGGAACTGGGGCACGGCCGCCGGTGAGGTGTTGAACACGAGACACGGTGCGTTGCCCGCCGTGATGGCGGCGCCGATGACCTCCTCAGAGGTCTTGCCGGCCGGAATCTCCTGCCCGGTGACGGTCTCCTTGGGATGGGCCGCGTTCCACTCCTTGATCATCGCCTGACCCCAGGCGATCTCCTCGGGGTTGTTCGACAACCAGACCTTGATGGGACCCTTCGCCCCGGCCGCGGCTGAGCCCCCGGACGAACCACCCGAACCACAGGCCGACACCAGGCTCAGCGCCAGCACGCCGACCGTTCCGACTACGAGTTTGGCTTTCATTGCTTCTCCATTCGTCCGCGCTCCGGGGTGGAACGTCGTCGTGCTGAGGGTGCGGCGTGGGCCGCACCGGAACTGACAGGTCCTGTTGACGCTCGAACCACGAGCGCCGGTGGTGCGAGCTCGACGGGGGACGGGGGAGTGTCGTCGATGAGCTCGAGCAGCCGGGTCGCCGCGGCCCGGCCCCAGGCGATGGCGTCCTGCCGGACGCTGGTGAGGGCGGGCTGCAGGTGCGCGGCGATCTCGGTGTCGTCGAACCCGACGATCGAGAGCTGCCCGGGGACGTCGACGCCCCGGGACACGGCCAAGGAGAGGCCCGCCATGGCCATCAGGTCGTTCGCGTAGAGGATGGCGGTCGGCGGCTCGTCGAGCTCGAGCAGGTGCCGCGTCGCTGCGGCCCCCGACTCGGCGGAGAAGTCCGTCTCGATGAACGGTGCGTCAGCAAGCCCGGCCTCGCGCAGGGTGGCCGCCCAGGCGTTCCTGCGCGAGACCCCGTGGACCACGCCACTCGGGCCGCCCACGTGCGCGATTCGGGTGTGGCCCAGGTCAATCAGGTGCTGGACCGCTGCGACGATGCCCGGCGCGTCGTCGGCGCCGACGACAGGCCAGTACGGGTCTTCGACGGCCGGGCCGACGATGACGGCCGGCAACCCCAGCTCGGCCAGCAGAGCCGGGCGCTCGTCCGAGACCAGCAGGTCCGTGACGAAGACGCCGTCGACGCGGCCCTCGTCGGCCAGACGCCGGTAGCTCTGCCGCGCCCGGTCCGGGTCGGTCACCATCTGCAGGAGCAACGCGTATCCGCGCTCGGAGAGGACAGACTCCACGCCGGCGATGAAGGACGGGAAGAACGGGTCGGCACGCAGCGTCTCGGGCCGTCGCGCCATGACCAGCCCCACCGCCAACGCCTTCGACACGGACAGGGCCCGGGCTCGCGCGCTGGGGGTCCACCCCAGCTCCCGGGCCACCTCGAGGATCCGCTCGCGGGTGGCTGGCGCAACCCCCGGCTGGTTGTGCAGGGCGAACGACACGGCACCCTTCGACACGCCCGCAGCACGGGCGACGTCGTTGATTGTCGGTCTGGCCATAAAATGACTAAACCGGTTTAGGTACGAATCTGTCAAGAGGTGTGAATCGCCCAATGTGGACACCAGGGTGAGCGACCCGGGCGGGGTGCCCCCATCGGCGCAGCGTCAGGGGCCGTCGCGCCGGGGGACGAATCGGGTTCTGCCACAACGGGTTTCGGTCCGAGTCGCGGTGGGTTGGCGACGGCTCGTCACGTCGAGCGAGGCCGGATGCGGGAAGTCGGCCCATGGCGGGCGATCTTCCTGTGTGGAGCACCGGAGCCGGAAGTCGCGTGGGCTCTGGGACCGCTGAGGCAGAAAAAATTATGGCGCGTGGGGGATTGCCAAGGACGCCAACGGGGCTAAAGTGCGAGCCAATCCTGTGCCGGGTGCCGATTGGGGTGGGCCGCTGCGGGAGTCGCACGTCCACACAATGGCGAGTTCGTGCGCGCCGCACGACGGCGCCCTGGCAGGAGGGTTTCACCGACGATGGTCTCCACCACGAAATGCACCACGAGGTCCGGCACGAGGTCCAGCACGAGGCGGCGCGGACTGCGCCGCGCGATGGTGGGCTTGGTCGCCGGCGCCGCCCTCGCGGCGGCGCCGCTCCTCGCAGCGCCAGGCTATGCGGGCAGCAGTTCGGGGGGTGGCGGTGGCCGCTTCCAGGACGCCGGCGACCAGGCGGCCGAGCTGATGACCTCCCAGGGTGAGTTCGCCCAGGCCCGCTCGGCGCCGACCGGGCTCGTCGCTCCCGGCGCGTATGCCGCGGCATACACCCAGTTGTCCTCGCTGCCGGCCGCTCCTTCGGTCTGGAACTCGGTGACCGACGTGCCGTACAACTCCGATGATCCCCGGTACCGCGACCCGAGCGCGTCCAACAGCAGCGGTGGCGCGGGCTACGTGAGCGGCCGGGTGCAGGCCCTGGCCGTCGACAGCAGCTGCATCTTCGCCGGCGGCGCCGCTGGCGGCGTCAAGCGTTCGTGTGACAACGGCACGTCGTGGACGGCCATTGCCGACGCGTTGCCCACCCAGTCCATCGGCAGCATGTCCATTGCCCCGGACGGTGCGCTCTGGGTGGCCACGGGTGACGGCACCACCGGGTCCGCGACCTACGTCGGTGCGGGCGTCTTCCGGCTCGCCTCTCCCGACACCGGCACCTTCACGGCTGCCTCCAGGGTGGGTGGCACCGAGCTGGACAGCCAGGTGATCCGCCGGATCCTGGTCGATGCCGCCAACGGTCGCGTGTTCGTCGCCGCGTCGCGGGGGTTGTACATGCACTCCCTCACGGGCGCGTCGTCCACCGCGTGGACCCGGACGCTCGCGCCGTGTGCGCAGGGGATGCTCTTGTGCACAGACGTCAACGCGAGCTACCGCGACATCGCCAACGACGTGGCCGTGCAACCCGGAACCGGTGGCCAGGTCATCCTCGCCAACGTCGCCTGGCGTAGTGGCGCGGCATACAACGGCTTCTACCTCAGCCGTGATGGCGGCAGCACGTGGGCGAAGGTCAACCCCCTGGGTGCGATCAACCCCAAGGACGTCGGGAACGCCACGCTGCAGTACTCCGCGGACGGGTCCAAGCTCTACGTCGTCCTGGAGTCACCGGCCGCGCTGAACGCGGGTGCGGCCAGCGCACTGGCGGGCGTCTACGTGTCGAACACCGGTGTTGCTGCAGGCCCTTACGACCAGATCGCGAACGCCAGCACGCTGGCGCAGAGCGGTTCCGCCGAGCGCAAGCAGCGCATCGGCAAGGGCTACGGGCCGGGCGTTCAGGCCTGGTACAACCAGTTCCTCGGAGTCGACCCGAACAACGCGAAGCACGTCTACGTCGGGCTCGAGGAGGTCTACGAGTCCTGGGACGGCGGCGCCAGCTGGAACACCATCGGCCGGTACTGGAACTTCGGCTTCTCCTGCTGGTCCTACCTCGACGCGAACAACACCTGTGACGGCAACGTCGTCCACTCCGACCAGCACGCGATCGCCTTCGGCACCGGGTCGAGCGAGGGTCAGGTGTACGTCGGGAACGACGGTGGCCTGTACCAGCGCGCACTCTCGTCGAACCCCGCGTCGTGGCGGTCCCTGTCCACCTCGGGGCAGCTCGACATGCTGCAGTACTACTCCGTCGGCGTCGGCAAGGACGTCGCGCACCCGGGCCAGGTCCAGGTGTGGGGTGGTCTGCAGGACAACGGGGTCTCGCTGCTCGACCCGGCCAACAACGGTGTCATGGTCTCGCCCTACGGAGGAGATGGTGGCCAGCAGCTCGTCGACCCGGAGAACGGCTGCCGGACCGTCGGAGAGTACGTCGACCTCACCCTCCAGATGACGACCAACTGCGGTGTGGCCAACGGGAGCCCCGCCTCCGACAGCGCCATCATCAGCATCGCGCCGAGCGACCCGCTGCCGCGGTTCATCGCTCCGTTCAGCGCCGACCAGACCGACGCCAACACGTGGGTCGCCGGCGGTGAGTACGTCTGGACCAACAGCAAGACCTGGTCCAGCACCAGTGGCGCCGACTGGGCCAAGGCGGCCGACACTGGGGCAGGGCACTCCACCACCGCCCTGGCCAGCCGCAACCACGTGGTCTGGGCAGGTTGGTGCGGCTCCTGCAACCCGGGCTCGGCATTCGGTCGCGGGCTGATGAGCAACGCCAACGGCGGCTATCAGCAGGTGGCCACCCCGGCCGGTGTCCCGCTGCGGATGATCACCGGCGTCAACCCCGACCCGTCCGACTCCCACAGCGCGTTCGTCGTCTTCGGCGGCTACTCGCGCAACTGGGTCGACGGGCCGGGCAGCGACCTCGCCGGAGCCGGCCACCTGTGGAAGGTCACCCTGACCGGTGGCACCGACTCCACGGGACGGGCGGCTGCGACCTGGACCGACGTCAGCGGCAACCTGCCTGACGTGCCCGGCGACAACCTGCTGTTCACCTCCACGGGCCGCGTCGTCCTGGCGACCGACCTCGGCGTGGTGGAGACGACGATGACCTCGCTGCGCACCGGGGCGCCCCAGTGGTCCCGGGATGCCGTGCCCGTCACCATCGCCACCCAGGCCTTGGAAGGGCCCGACGGCATGGTGTACGTCGCGACGTTCGGACGCGGGATCTACCGCACCACCTCGTAGCTGGACCAGCACACGACAGTGGGGCACGGGCCGTCTGGCCCGTGCCCCACTGCTTGTCAGGACGGTCAGTCAGGACCGTTCTGTCGGGACCGTCTGTCACGACGGTCCGTGAGGATCCTTCAGGCGAGGTCGAAGCGGTCCAGGTTCATGACCTTGACCCAGGCCGCGACGAAGTCCCCGATGAACTTCTCCTGCGCGTCCGCGCTGGCGTAGACCTCAGCGATGGCGCGGAGCTGGGAGTTCGCGCCGAAGACGAGGTCGACCGCCGTGGCGCTGGACGTGATCTCGCCGGTGGCGCGGTCGCGACCGTCGAACACGGTCTCCTCCGAGACCGACGGCCGCCACTCGGTGCCCATGTCGAGCAGGTTGACGAAGAAGTCGGTGGTCAAGGCCCCGGGCCGGTCGGTGAACACCCCGTGCCTGGTTCCTCCGACGTTCGTGCCCAGGGCCCGCATCCCGCCGACGAGCACCGTCATCTCCGGCGCGGTCAGCGTCATGAGGTTGGCCCGCTCGAGGAGCAGGACCTCCGGGGGCAGCTTCTCGCCATCGCGCAGGTAGTTGCGGAAGCCGTCTGCCTTGGGCTCGAGCACGGCGAAGGCCTCGACGTCGGTCTGCTCCTGCGAAGCGTCCGTCCGTCCGGGCGTGAACGGGACCGTGAGGTCGTGGCCCGCGTTCTTGGCTGCCTGCTCGATGCCCACGCCACCGGCGAGGACGATCAGGTCCGCAAGGGAGATCCTCGTGCCGCCGGCCTGCTCGGCGTTGAAGGCGTCCCGGATCTGCTCGAGGGCTGCCAGCACCGTGGCCAGCTCGGCCGGGTCGTTGACCGCCCAGCTGCGCTGCGGCTCGAGCCGGATCCGCGCCCCATTGGCGCCACCGCGCTTGTCGGTGCCGCGGAAGGTGGCCGCCGAGGCCCAGGCCGTCGAAACCAGCTGGGCGATGGACAGACCGGACTCGAGGATCCGGGCCCTGAGGGTCGCGACGTCGCCGTCGGTCACGAGCTCGTGGTCGACTGCGGGCACCGGGTCCTGCCACAGCTGCGGCTCGGGGACCCACGGGCCGAGGTAGCGCGAGGCCGGTCCCATGTCCCGGTGCAGCAGCTTGTACCAAGCCTTGGCGAACGCCTCCGCGAACTGGTCGGGGTTCTCGCGAAACCGCTTCGCGATGGGCTCGTAGACCGGGTCGAGGCGCAAGGCCAGGTCGGTCGTGAGCATCATCGGGGCGTGCCGGACCGATGGGTCGTGGGCGTCGGGGACGGCGTCTGACGAGGCACCGTCCGCCGGCTGCCACTGCTTGGCGCCGGCCGGGCTCTCGGTGAGGTCCCACTCGTGGCCGAACAGCGTCTCGAAGAAGCTGTTGTCCCAGGTCGTCGGCGTGGGCGTCCACGCACCCTCGAGGCCGCTGGTGATCGTGTCCTTGCCCTTGCCGCTGCCGTAGGTGTTCTTCCAGCCGAGGCCCTGGTGGTCGACGGGGCAGCCTTCAGGCTCTGGGCCGACCAGGCTCGGGTCGCCCGCACCGTGGGTCTTGCCGAAGGTGTGACCGCCGGCGATCAGGGCGACGGTCTCCTCGTCGTTCATCGCCATCCGGCGGAAGGTCTCGCGGATGTCGCGCGCCGCAGCGTGCGGATCCGGGTTGCCGTTGGGGCCTTCTGGGTTGACGTAGATCAGGCCCATCTGCACCGCACCCAACGGACCGGTGAGCTCCCGGTCGCCGCTGTAGCGCTCGTCGCCGAGCCAGCTGTCCTCGGGACCCCAGAAGACCTCCTCCGGCTCCCCAGACGTCCTGCCGTCCGAAGCCGAAGCCGAACGTTGTGAAGCCCATCGACTCCATGGCCACGTTGCCGGCGAACACCAGCAGGTCGGCCCAGGAGATCTTCTGGCCGTACTTCTGCTTCACGGGCCACAGCAGCCGGCGGGCCTTGTCGAGGTTGGCGTTGTCGGGCCAGCTGTTGAGGGGGGCGAAGCGCTGGGACCCGTCGCCGGCACCCCCACGGCCGTCCTCGATGCGGTAGGTGCCGGCGGAGTGCCAGCTCATCCGGATGAAGAGCGGACCGTAGTGTCCGTAGTCGGCCGGCCACCAGTCTTGCGAGGTCGTCATCACCTCGACGAGGTCCGCCTTGAGCGCCTCGAGGTCGAGGGTCTTGAACTCCTCGGCATAGTCGAAGTCCGCGCCCATCGGGTTGGAGCTCGGCGAGTGCTGGTGCAGTACCTGCAGGTCGAGCTGGTTGGGCCACCAGTCCTGGTTCGAGTGGGGGCGGGTATGGGTCGGTGTGGGGGCCGGGATTACCGGGTTCTCGCTCTCACTGCCACGCTCAGACACGTCGGTCGATCTCCTTGTCTTGGTGTTCGGATGGTGGTGCGGGCTCAGCGGCGCACGCGGGACACAGGCCCCAGTAGGTCACCTCGGCCTCGTCGATGGCAAAGCCCTGGTCGTCGGACGCGGTCAGGCACGGAGTGGCCCCGACCGCGCAGTCGATGTCGGCAATGGTCCCGCACGACCGGCATACGACGTGGTGGTGGTTGTCCCCGACGCGCGACTCGTAGCGAGCCACCGAGCCCGACGGCTGGATCCGTCTGACGAGCCCGGCGGTGGTCAACGCGCGGAGCACGTCGTACACCGCCTGGTGGGAGACCGCCGGAAGCTCGGCGCGGACGGTGCTGATGATCGAGTCCGTGTCGGCGTGCGGGTGGGCGTGCACGGCGGCCAGGACCGCGAGTCGCGGGCGCGTGACGCGCAGCGGCGCCTCGCGCAGGATGCGCTCGAAGTCTGAGGTGGCCTGCACCCTGCGCAGTATTCGGCATTGTCTGGAATGAATCAAGAAATGATCCACGAATGTGGGGGAGTGCCACCACGCGGGGTGCGCCGGGACGGCGTCAGCGGGCTGCCACGGCCGGGATCACCCGCTCGCCCACCAGCTCGAGCATGCCAGGCTCGCTGACCCCGGCCAGGGTGCCGTGTGCCACCTCGATACCCAGCTCGGCCAGCTCGTGGAGGTGCTCGATCGTCTGCTCGACGCGCTCGCCGTCCCGGCCCAGGTCGAACCGCAGCTGGGCGGTCTTCTCGATCTCGTCGTAGTCGCGGCCGAGCCGCTCGCAGTGCTCACGGAGCACCTGGAGCTTGTGGGCCAGGTCGGGGGAGTCGAAGATGTTGCACGCGTCGGCATACTGCGCCACCATCCGCAGGGTCTTTCGCTCACCGGCGCCACCGATGAGGATCGGCGGGTGGGGGCGGCTCAGGGCCTGCGGCGAGTTGAGCGTCCGCGCGAGCTGGTAGTGCTTGCCCTCGAACGGGCCGTCGTCCTCGCTCCACATCTGCAGGCAGATCTGCAGGGCCTCCTCGAGCCGCTCGAACCGCTCGGCGGTGGAGGGGAAGAACAGGCCCAGCCCGCGCGACTCCTCCTCGTTCCAGGCCGCGCCGATCCCGAGCATGGCGCGACCGCCGGACAGGACGTCGAGCGTCGTGACCGCCTTGGCGAGCAGTCCCGGCTCGCGGTAGACGACGGCCGTCACCACGGTGAGCAGCTTGACCCGCTCGGTCTTGGCGGCGAGGTACCCCAGGGTCGTGTACGCCTCGAGCATCTCGTGCTCCGGTGGTCCCAGGTGCCCGATCTGCCAGACGTGGTCCATGACACTGACCCGGTCGTATCCCGCCTGCTCGGCGCGTGCGGCGATGTCTCCCAGGTCGGTGCGCAGGACCGTCGGTCCGCCCTGCCAGGTGAAGTCCGCGATGTGCAGTCCCAGCTTCATGCCACTCCTCGTATGCCGGTTCGGGTGGACGCTCGCGCGAGTGCGACTTCGCGTGCGCTCCAGCCGCCCGTCGCACCAAGCCGCGCACCACCACGCTATGCCACGCGCGCGGCAGGTTGGCAGGTCTCCGGTGACTGGCTGCAGATCCCGACAAAACGGCCGATGAGGGCGCCGTCGCCAGTACGCTGTGCCGGCGTGGTTCGCCGAGGGGCTACGCGATGTCCTCACCATTGGACCAGCCCGTGAGAGCAGCCCGTTGGGAGAACCGTGACTCAGCCTGAACCGCCGCCGGACACGGAGGCCGCGGTCCGCCGTCCTCCGAGCAGCGCCCCGGCAGACCGGCTCGCAGACCGGCTGGGGGTGGCCGTCTACCGCGCGGAGCCGGGACCGGTCGGGCGGTGGTTGTCCGCCAGCCGCGCCGTCACCGCGATCCTCGGCTTCACCCCGGAGCAGCTCTTGGCAGACGCGGGGCTGTGGCTCGCCCAGCTGCACCCGGATGACCGTGACGCGGTGCTGGAGCGGGAGGCCTCCCTGGCTGCGTCCGGTCGGGTGTGCTCGGAGTACCGCGTGCTCCACCCGGACGGGCAGGTCGTCTGGGTCATGGACGACGCCGTCGTCGAGCAGGGCGACGGCGGAGAGGACGTGCTGCACGGCTTCCTCATCGACATCACCAACCGCAAGCGCACCGAGCTGATGTTGGCCACCCACGCAGACGTCGTCGAGGCCGTCGCCGGCGGGACCGCGGTGGATGCCGTGCTGACTGCCCTGGCCGACGGCGTGGCCGCGCTGTCCGGGACCGCCCGTTGCACCATCGAGGTGTTCGGCGACGGTGCCACCCAGCCTTTCGCTGTCACCAGCGACGGCTGGGGCGCCGACGCCGACGGCCATGCCGGGGCCGTGCGCGAGGCGCCGGTCCTCTCCCCGTCCGGGGAGACGTTGGGGCGGTTGTCACTGCGGTATCCGGCCGCGGCGAGGCGGCGGGCCATGGACGAGGACCTGCCAGCCTGGGCGGCGCGGCTGGCCGCCCTGGCCGTGGTCCGGGCTGCGGAACACGCGGCCATGGCAACCTCCGTGGCGCTCCTTACGGCGACCCTGGAGTCGACCGTCGACGGGATCCTCGTGGTCGATCCTGCGGGCCGGATCGCGGGCCACAACCAGCGGTTCGCGACCATGTGGCGCATCGACCCCGACCTGCTCGCCGCGGGCGACGACGCCCAGGTGATGGGTTCGGTGCTCGCGCAGCTGGTCGACCCCGCGGCATTCGTCGCCCAGGTGCAGCACCTGTACAACTGTCCCGACGAGACGAGCTTCGACGACCTCGCCTTCCTCGACGGGCGCATGTTCGAGCGGTACTCCCAACCGCAGCGGGTCGACGGCCAGCCCGTCGGCCGGGTCTGGAGTTTCCGGGACGTCACCGACAAGAGGCGCCTCGAGGCAGACCTGCGCGACACCCGGGACAACCTGAGCCTGCTGGTCGGACAGGTCCGCGACTACGCCATCCTCAACCTCGACCCCGCGGGCCACGTCATCACCTGGAACGCCGGCGCCGAGCGGATCAAGGGGTACACCGAGCAGGAGATCCTCGGCCAGCATTTCTCGGTCTTCTACCCGCAGGCTGATGTGGCTGCGGGCAAGCCGGCTCTCGAGCTCGAGGCCGTCCTGGCTGAGGGGCACGTCACCGACGAGGGCTGGCGAGTGCGCAAGGACGGGACCAGGTTCTGGGCAAGCGTCGTCATCTCCGCGCTGCGCGACGACCAGGGGAGCCTGCGCGGGTTCGGCATGGTCACCCGGGACATCACCGAGCAGCACCAGGCCAAGCTCGCCCTCCACCGACAGGCCAGCACCCTCGAGCTGCTCGGAGCGGTGGCGACGGCATCGAACTCCGCAGCCAGTGTCGAGGAGGCGCTGGCGGCGGCGCTGGAGGCGTTCGCCCGGTTCGGGAGCTGGCAGCTCGCGCACGCCTACCTCACCGATCACGACGACCGTTCGGCCCTGCGCCACTCGGTCTGGTACGAGCAGCCCCTCGGCGCCTTTGCCGGCTTCCGGGCAGCCACCGAGGCTGCCCGGGCTGACGAGGTCAAGCTCGCGCAAGAGGTGTTCGCGCGTCCGGACTTGATCTGGCTGTCCTCGCTCGAGGACGACCCGAGGTTCGGCCGCGTCGAGGAGGCAGCGCAGGCTGGGCTCGTCTCGGCCTGCGCCTTCCCGATCCTGGTGCGGGACGAGCCAGTCGGGGTGCTGGAGTTCTTCAGCACCCAGCCCCAGGACTGCCATGCCGACATGCTGTCGGTCATGGCGCAGGTCGGGGCACAGCTCGGCCGCGTCGTCGAGCGTGATCGCGCCGAGCACCGCGTGGCCGCCCACTCCTGGCAGCTCGAGCGACTCACCAGCCGTCTGGAGATGGTGCTGAACTCGGCTGGTGACGGGATATACGGGCTCGACGCCAGCGGCATCGTCACGTTCATCAACGACGCCGGGGCCACCCTGGTCGGGCTGCCCGCCGAGGCCGTCGTGGGGCGCCCTGTCACTGAGGTCATCATGGTCGAGCCGGGGCTCGACGCCGCGTATGCCGCTGGCACCGCCCGGGGTGACGGCGGGTCAGACCCTGCACCCCGCTCGTTCACCGGCCGTCATGTCAGGGCAGACGGCACAGTGTTCGACTCAGAGTCGATCGCGGCCCCCATCGTGGCGGACGGCACCATCGCCGGCTCGGTCGTGGTGTTCCGCGACATCAGCGAGCGGCGGACGGTCGAACGGCTCAAGGACCAGTTCATCTCCGTGGTCAGCCACGAGCTGCGCACCCCGCTGACGAGCGTCCGCGGTGCCCTGGGTCTGCTCGCCGGAGGGGCCGCTGGACCTCTGGCCCCGAAGGCGGCACGGATGGTCGACGTCGCGACGACCAGCACCGACCGGCTCATCCGCCTCATCACCGACATCCTCGACCTCGAGCGCATGACTGCTGGCCACCTCACCGTGCACCCCCAGCCCACGGCGGCGGAGGAACTCATCGCCGCTGCTGTGGACGAGACCGCCGTATTCGCCCAGGCGTCCCAGGTCGGCATCACGGTGGGAGCCACCTGCGGGAGGGTCCTGGCCGACCGCGACCGGGTGATCCAGATCCTGAGCAACCTGGTGGGCAACGCGGTCAAGTTCTCGGAGCCGGGCTCGGCAGTGCAGCTGTGCAGCACCCTCGTCGAGGGGTACGTCCGCTTCGACGTGACCGACCAAGGCCCGGGCATCGCGGCAGACCAGCTCGAGGCCATCTTCGAGCCGTTCCGCCAGGTCGACGCCTCCGACACCCGCAGGCACGGCGGGACCGGCCTCGGACTGGCCATCTGCCGCGGCATCGTCGAGCAGCACCACGGCCTGATCTGGGCCACCAGTGAGCCCGGTCGCGGCTCGACGTTCTCCCTTCACCCTGCCGCGCAGTGATGTCTGACGGTGACGTCTGAGGCCGAGCAGCCACCCTTGCGGTCGAGGTCACCGAGGCCGGTTCTACCCAGCGGGGCTCCGTTGCGTCCCAGTGGGTGCGGTTCGTGGGGGCTCGGGGGCACGTTGGGCCTCAACTACGGCGGATGCCGGAGTCCGCAGGCGGTTAAGGGTCCTAACGTGAGGATGTCGGGATCGAGCATCGTTCGCCCGTAACAGCGAGCAGACGGCGCGTGAGTCGTTCGATCTCACGGCGCTTCCCCTCACCTCACGGGAGGCTGCGACGTGCCTACGAGGCCGGACATCCATCGAGCGGCACCCGACGCTGGGCCATTCACACATTCGAGTGTTTTCCGGGGAGATGAAGGACCGTGGCTAGTGAATCTGTCGTATCCGACCTCACCGCAGCGGCCAACGCCATCGAGGCGCTGTCCACAGACGAGGACCGGTTCCGGGCGTTGTTCGATGCCTTCCGTGCAACCGATGCGGACTCCTACCTGCGCCTGCTCGACGAGGCCAAGGTCTCCGACCGGGCCGAGCTGGTGTGCGGATGGCTGTGCAGCAAGGACTGCGTGCTTCGATGTCTGGAGCTGTGTGGGCCTCCCCGGGACGAGGTCGTCCCAGATGTGCGGGAGCTCGCTGACCTGATCGTCAAGGTCACGCAGGACGAGGAGCTCGTCGAGCGCCTCGCCGGCTCGGTCTTCGAGCCCGACGCGGAGGCCTGGCAGGCCCTGGTCGCCGAGCTGCAGGCCGAACGTCTCTGTCATCTGCTGTGCCACTGGGTCTGCACCGTGCACTGCCGGTTGCGCTGTGACCGTCTCGACACGAGAGCGACCCTGTCGGTCCGTCATCTCGTCGACGAGCTGACCGCGGCGGGCGGGGCCATCAGGGACCTGCTGGCCAACGAGGGTGCCTTCGCAGAGGCCACCAAGGCCGCCCTCGCGGGCGACTGCGAGCTGATGCGCGGCGTGCTCACCCGGGCCAAGCTGGATACTCGGTGCCAATGGGTCTGCGAGCTGTTCTGCACCTGGCGCTGTATCCGGGTCTGCATCGAGCTCTGCCGACAGTTCCCCCTCGAGAACGCGGACACCTCGCTCTCGGAGGCGTATGCGTTCTCGCAAGCCGCCGCGCGGCTCGTCAAGGACCCGGAGGCGCTGACCGCCCTGGTCGACGCTGTCGAGCAGGCCGACGCCGCGAAGTTTGCCGAGATCGTGACGAAGCTTGAGCTGCAACGCTTCTGCATCCAGCTGTGCCACTGGGTGTGCTCGTGGCACTGCCGCCTGCTCTGCCGCTGCGTCTGCCATCCGGTGCGCGCACCGTTCTTCACGCAGGTCGGGCATTTCAACATCACGTCGGACATCAGATCCTCGACGGGTCTGACGAACAAGGGTCTCGCCTTCGCCGGGCTCTACTACGGCGGTGGCCCAGGGTTCGCCTTCCAGGGACTTCTCGAACTGCGCGGATACTGCCCTGCGGACTCGCCCATCGACGGCACCGCGATGAAGTACCGCTTCCTCCTGGCGGGTTCCAACACGCCGGTCACCGCCGGCCGCGTCGGGCAGGTGGACGTGGGGTCCCGCATGGTCACCTGGCCGAAGCAGGACGGCTCCGGTACCACGATCGCCGGGACCGACTCGATTCCTCAGTCCCTGGTGATCGCCGGGGCGCCCCAGGTCGACGCCACGCCCCCGAACGTCGGCGACCCCTGGACCGGCCCGGGCATCCACACCATTACCCCCGATGGCGATGGATGGGTCGTCGTCGACCCAGGCGCGTCGGTGTTCACCACCCTGATGGGGCTGGAGAGCACGGTCGATGCTCCCGGCGGCGCGCCGCTGCCCGGCTCCGACGCGGGCCACGCTGTCCTCAACCCGCGGTCCGGCCAGGATCTCGGGATCGTGTTCGAGGCGACCCGCGTCTCGAACCCGACGGCCAGCCCACCCGACTACACCAACAGCCTGACCAAGATCCACGTCAACAACTGGGGCGAGGTCAACGAGCTGTCGATCCAGCAGTTCGCCAACCCGGTCACCCTGGGGTGTACGCCGATCGACAGTGCACTCGACGTCGACTACACCGCAGACCACGAGCTGATGGCGGACTGGGACCTGTCCATCACCAGCTTCTCGCCGTCGGCGCCGGGCAGTGTCGCCAGCGGAACCGTCGCGCGCGGACAGTTCGGGACGGTCAGCGAGGTCACCACCGGCTGGAAGCCCTGCTCCTACCTGGTCAGCATGTCCACGCGAGCGGCCCTGACCACCGGGCTGATCGACAACCAGGGGACGTCCAGCCAGATCACCTTCTGCGTCGGCGTCCACGCCGGAGGCTGAGCGGCGTCCGGTCCGGGCATGCAGAGCGCTGCCCGGACCGGCACCCCGAGGGCGTCTCTCGTCGGCCCGAGCGGGCTCTCGCTCGGGCCCGCATGAAGCTCGCGAGGACTCCCTGTCAAGCGACGATCCCCGCGGTGCAACGTGAAGCGCCCCAAGCTCTTGACCTGCAAGAACTCGGGGCGCCGATGGTGTCCGGAGGGGGACTTGAACCCCCACGCCCGATAAAGGGCACTAGCACCTCAAGCTAGCGCGTCTGCCATTCCGCCACCCGGACAAGGTGTGTCGCAGGCCCTTTGGGGAGCGCCTGCTGCGACCCGGAACGATAGCACGCAGGTACCCCCACCTCCGAACTGGCACCGACCTCAACGGAACCCGTCCGCCGCAGCCGTCCGGCATACCGAGGCGACACCTAAGGTGAACCCATGAGCGAGGCCAGCAGCAGGGTCAGCAACGCGGTCGGCACCGAGGTCACGGGCCCCGTCGAGGAGGTCGTCCGGCTCTGTCAGGAGCTGATCCGGATCGACAGCACCAACTACGGCGACGGCAGCGGGCCGGGGGAGCGGGAAGCGGCGGAGTACGTCGTCGCCCAGCTGCGCGAGGTCGGGCTCGAGCCCACGGTCATCGAAAGCGACCCGGGTCGGACCAGCGTGGTCGTCCGCCTCGAGGGGCAGGACCGCGACCGACCAGCGCTGTGCCTGCACGGCCACCTCGACGTCGTGCCCGCGAACGCCGCCGACTGGCAGGTCGACCCCCTCGCCGGCGAGCTGCGGGACGGGTGCGTCTGGGGGCGTGGCGCCGTCGACATGAAGGACATGGACGCGATGATCCTGGCCTGCGTCCGTGACCTCGCCCGGACCGCGACGAAGCCCCCGCGCGATCTCGTCGTCGCGTTCTTCGCCGATGAGGAGGCCGGCGGGGTCAAGGGGGCGCACTACGTCGTCGACCACCACCCCGAGCTCTTCGACGGCGTGACCGAGGCGGTGAGCGAGGTCGGCGGCTACTCGGTCACCGTGCCGACGGCGGCCGGCGGCGACACCCGTGCCTACCTCGTCCAGACCGCAGAGAAGGGCATCCTCTGGGTCCGGCTGGTGGCCCGAGGGCGTGCTGGCCACGGCTCGGTGCCCAACGACGAGAACGCCGTGGTCCGCCTGGCGGAGGCGATCACCCGCATCAGCGACCACACCTGGCCCCGCGAGTACATCGCCTCGGTGCGGGCCCTGCTCGATGGGCTGAGCGAGCTCACCGGCACCGGGTATGCCGATGACGACCTCGACGACCTGCTGGCGCACCTCGGCGGTGCGCAGGGCTTCGTGCGGGGCACGCTGCAGGACACCGCCAACTTCACCATGGCCGATGCCGGGTACAAGCACAACGTCATCCCGCAGACCGCGACCGCGTCACTCGACGCGCGGTTCCTGCCCGGACACGACGACGAGCTGCTGGCGACGATCCGCGAGCTGGCAGGCGAGCACGTCGAGGTGGAGGTCGTCCACCACGACATCGCGCTCGATGCGCCCTTCGAGGGGCCGCTCGTCGACGCGATGACCGCGGCCCTGCTCGCCGAGGACCCCGACGCGCAGGTCCTGCCGTACTGCCTGTCCGGCGGCACCGACAACAAGGCACTGAGCCGGCTGGGCATCACCGGGTACGGCTTCGCCCCGCTGCAGCTGCCGGCCGAGCTCGACTTCGCGCCCATGTTCCACGGCATCGACGAGCGCGTGCCGGTATCGGCCCTGGAGTTCGGGGTGCGGGTCCTTCGCCGGTTCATCGCCACGTGCTGACGATGGCGGCCCGGCGCCCAGGTGACGGCTGACACATCCCCTGCGGAGCGCCGGTGCGTAGCCCGGAGGTCTCCTGCCTCGTTGAGCCCACTGACAACAGGGTCGCTGGCGGGAGGGAATGGGCATGAGCACGACGAAGTCCTCGACGGGGTGGGCTCGCTGGGTCGCGATCGGTGCCGTGGTCGGTGGTATGGGCATGGTGGGCGCCGCGAGTGCCCAGGCGGCTGTCCTGCCACAGCCCCTCGCCAGCCTGACCACCGCGGTGACCTCGCAGCCTGCCCCGCTGCCGATCGCCTCGCTGCTGGGCTCGACCCCGGCTCCGACCCCGCCGTTCTCCCCGCCGGCGCCCCCCGCCCCAGCTCCGGCTGCCGCACCGGCTCCCTCGTCGCAGCCGGCTGGCGCATCGTCGAGCGCGCGCTCGGGGACCGCGTCCAGCGGGTCGTCGGCGACTGCCACCCCACCCGGTCGGCAGTCCAGCACGGCCCCGGCGCGGGTCGCGGCCAGCACGCCGGTGGCGAGCCTCTGCCTGATCCCCACGGGTTCGATGTCTCCAGCCGTGGAGGTCAACCTCACCGCAGTGGGCCGCGACCTGTCGTCCCCGCTGGTGAAGCAGTTCCCCCAGGTGTTCGCCCCCTGCCCCGCGAACACCGTCCCGGCCGGCGGTGACACCGTCGCGGCCGTGGACGCCTCCCTCACCACCCTCGTCGGCGCGTGCGTCCGCGTGACCCGGCAGGTCGTGCCGGTCCAGACCACCATCGTCGTGCTCGACCATGACCTCATCCAGCAGCTCGAGTCCGCGGGGGTTCCCCTGGAGCAGCTGCTCGTGCCCTGTCCCGCCGGCGCTGGAGGCAGCACGGGCGGTACCAGTGGAGGCTCCGGGGTGGCCGCGGCGGCCCAGCAGGCCGGTGACGTCGCCGCCGCACTGACGGGATCGCCGCTGAACGGCCGACTCGCCTTCACCGGCGCCACCGTGGTGCCCCTGGCCGTGCTCGCCGGGGTGCTGCTGTGGGCGGGAAGCCTGCTCGTGCGGTTCTCCCGGAGCCTCACCGTTCAGCCGCGCGGCACCCGGATGATCTTTCGGCGCAACCAGCTCCGCTGAACGCCGCCGAGGTAGATGCGGGTGCGGTGCAGCTCCCAGTGACCGTACTCGGCGTGCTCGGAGAGCATCCGCCGGATGTCGGACCGGGAAACGTCTCGCGCGAAGCTCAGCACGCGGTACTCGTACTCAACCATCACGCGCCATTTTCACCCAGAACCCGCTACGGTCGGGGCATGACCGCAGACCCGCGTGGCGCGCTGGCCAACCTCGTGAGCGCCTTCGAGCGCCATCTGGAGGCATCCTCGTCCAAACGGGGCGAGGACGACCCGACGGTGATCGCGGCATACGACGACCTCGCCGACGCGTTCGCGGCATACGACGAGGCGCTCCTCGACGCCTACGGCGAGATGACGCCGCTCGACATCTACGACGGTGAGGACGACGACGAGCTCGACGACCACAGCGACGAAGACGGCGACGCGGGCGTGTACTCCGGTCTCGACGACGCCGACTACGAGGATGACGACGCCGAGTCCGAAGCCACCTCGGGCACCAACTCCACCCAGCACTGACGGCGGCCGAGCAGGGCAGCCCTCCTGCCTCGTCTCAGGCCGAGACCTCGTCCAGCGCCGCGACGAGCTCGTCGGGCAGCTCCAGCGCCTCGCTGGCCAAGGACGCCCGCAGCTGCGCGGTCGTGCGCGCCCCCACGACCGGGCTCACGACGCCCGGCCGGTCGCGCACCCACGCCAGGGCCACCTCGGCCGGGCTGACCCCCAGCCCCTTGGCCGCGATGGCGAGTGCCTCGACGATCCCCGCACTGCGGTCGTCGAGGTAACGCGCGGTGAACCGCGGGAAGTCGCGTGAGGCCGCCCGCGAGTCCGCGGGGATGCCGTGGCGGTACTTGCCGGTGAGCACACCCCGGCCGAGGGGCGACCACGGCAGCAGCCCGAAGCCGAGCGCCTGTGCCGCGGCCAGCAGGTCCGGCTCCGCCGAGCGGTTGACGAGGGAGTACTCGACTTCGTTGGCCACCAACGGAACTCGCGCCTGCTCGAGCAGGGAGAGGGCGCGAGCGCTCTGCCAGCCGCTGTAGTTCGACACCCCGACGTAGCGGGCGCGTCCGGTCCCGACTGCCCACTCCAGGGCCGAGAGCGTCTCGGCGAGCGGGGCGTCGTCGGACCAGGTGTGCACGAGCCACAGGTCGACATGGTCGGTGCCCAGCCGCTCCAGGGAGGTGTCGAGCTGGGCGAGCAGGCTGTGTCGGGAGGTGTCGACGACCCGCTGACCCGAGCGGCGCGAGATGCCCGACTTGGTGCAGATGACCACCTCGTCGCGGGTCACGTCCTGCTCGATGAACCGACCGAGGAACTCCTCGGCGGCGCCGTCGGCATACCCGTGCGCCGTGTCCACGAGGGTGCCGCCGGCGTCGACGAAGGTGCGCAGCTGTTCGCGGGCGCCCTCCTCGTCGGTGCTTCGACCCCAGGTCATCGTGCCCAGCGCGAGCCGGGACACGGACAGGCCGGAGTTACCCATTCGTCTGTGGCGCATGTCTCCGTACCGTAGTGGGGGAGTGGCCCGCGCTACGGCAGGCCCCGCCGCGTGCGGCGGGATAGCCTGCGCTGCATGGAACTCGGCGTGAACCTCGGGTACTTCGGCATGGGGGTCGATCGCGACAACGTCGCCGTCGCGCAGGAGGCGGACCGCCTCGGGTATGCCGTGGCGTGGGCCGCCGAGGCGTACGGCTCGGACGTCCCCACCGTGCTGTCCTGGATCGGCGCGCTGACCTCGAACATCGACCTCGGCGCGGCCGTCATGCAGATCCCGGGCCGGACCCCGGCCATGACCGCCATGACTGCCGCCACCCTCGACACCCTCTCGGGTGGCCGGTTCCGGCTCGGGCTCGGGGTGAGCGGTCCCCAGGTGAGCGAGGGCTGGCACGGCGTGCCGTTCGCCGCGCCGCTCGGCCGCACCCGCGAGTACGTCGACATCGTCCGGATGGCGCTACGACGCGACACCGTGGCCTATGCCGGCAGGCACTTCACGCTGCCCCTCGCCGACGGCCCGGGCAAGGCGCTCAAGCTGACGGTCCACCCGCCGCGCAGCCACCTGCCGATCTACCTCGCCGCCGTCGGTCCCAAGAACCTCGAGCTGGCCGGGGAGATCGCCGACGGCTGGCACGCCATCTTCTTCAGTCCTGAGCACTCGGGTGGCCTCGTCGAGTCGGTGGTGACTGGGCGCCGCCGCGCGGGCCGGGGCACCGAGGAGGACCCGCTCACGGGGTTCGACATCGCGCCGTCCGTGCCGGTCGTCATCGCCGACGACGTCGAGGCCGCCGCCGACCTCATCCGCCCGTATGCCGCGCTGTACATCGGCGGGATGGGCTCGCGCGAGCAGAACTTCTACAACCAGCTGGCCTGCCGAATGGGCTTCGAGGAGGCCGCGGCGCAGGTCCAGGACCTGTTCCTGGCCAAGCGGCACCGGGACGCAGCGGCTGCCGTGCCCTTCGAGTTCATCGACGCCACGGCGCTCATCGGGCCGCGGGAGCGCATCCGCGACCGGCTGCACCGGTACGCCGAGGCCGGCGTCGGCACCTTGTCCGTGGCGCCCTTCGCCGGGGGTCTCGAGGAGCGTCTGCATGTCGTGCGCACCATGGCCGAGGTCATGGGCCAGACTGTCGCCTGACGTCAGCCCCGAGCAGGAAGCGGTTCAGTGAGCACTCTCAGTTACCTCGACGCACTCGTCCTCGGCGTGGTGGAGGGCCTGACCGAGTTCCTCCCGGTCTCCTCGACCGGCCACCTGACCATCACGGAGAAGATCCTCGGCCTGACGGTCGACGACCCGGGCGTGACGGCCTACACCGCGATCATCCAGCTCGGTGCGATCGTGGCCACCCTGCTCTACTTCTGGCGCGACATCGTCCGCCTGCTTCTGGCGTGGGTCACGGGTCTGCGCAGCACGGAAGGGCGCAGCCACCACGACTACCAGCTGGCCTGGGCCGTGATCATCGGGTCGATCCCGGTCGGCATCATCGGGTTCGTGGCCAAGGACTTCATCAGCGGCCCGCTGCGCAGCCTGTGGGTCGTGGCCGTCGCGCTCATCGGGTGGAGCGTGGCGATGTGGCTGGCCGAGAGCCGCCACGCGATGCTCGTCTCCCGCGGCGAAGAGCGTGGCGAGGGATCGGTCACCATGCGCGATGGCCTGGTCATCGGCCTCTTCCAGTGCCTGGCGCTCGTGCCGGGCGTGTCCCGCTCCGGTGCGACGATCTCGGCCGGTCTCTTCCGAGGGCTGGACCGGCTCACCGCGACCCGCCTCTCGTTCTTCATGGCGATCCCCGCGCTCACCGCCGCCGGCTTGTTCGAGGCGGTGCACGAGAAGTCCCACCTCAAGCTGCTGGGGGTCGGGCAGATGGGCCTGGGCATCGTCGTATCCTTCGTCGTGGCCTACGCCTCGATCGCCTGGCTGCTGCGCTTCGTCAGCAACCACAAGATCACCGCGTTCGTCTGGTACCGCGTGGCGCTCGGCGTGCTCCTCCTCGGCCTGCTCGCCGCCGGCACGGTGTCGGCGACCTAGGCACCACCGCGCCGTAGAGTGCGGGTCGTGCCCACCTGCCTGCTCGTCCGTCACGGCCACTCCAGCGCCAACGGCCAGGGGATCCTCGCGGGGCGCCTGCCCGGCATACACCTCACCGAGACGGGACAGCGGCAGGCGGCGCAGCTGGCCACGAGCCTGTCCGAGCTGCCGGTAGCCCGGATCGTCACCAGCCCGCTGGAGCGGTGCGTCGAGACGGCCGGGCCACTCGCAGCAGCCGCCGGTCTCGACCTGAGCCTCGAGGACGACCTGCTGGAGTGTGCCTACGGCGCATGGACGGCCCGGCCGCTGGCCGACCTCGCCAAGGACCCGCTGTGGGCCACCGTGCAGGACGACCCGCTCACCGCGCGGTTTCCCGATTCCGAGACGTATGCCGCCGAGAGCCTGGCGGAGATGTCCGCCCGCGTCGTCGCGGCCGTCCGCCGGATCGACGCCGAGGTGGCGGCCTTGCACGGTGACGGCGCCCTGTGGGTGGCCGTCACGCACGGTGACCTCGTCAAGGCCGTGCTGGCGGACGCGACGGGCAGTGGGCTGGCGCACTTCCAGAGCTACACGGCGGACCCCGGTTCGGTCTCCGCGGTCCGCTACGGCGGCCGCCACACGTTCCTGCTGGCCGCCAACCTCAGCGCCCCTGACCTCGGACGATTCCGCCCGGCCGAAGGCGAATCCCCGCAGGACGCCGTCGTCGGCGGGGGCAGTGGGACGGTCGCGAGCAGCGACGCAGGTCGGGGTTAGAGTCGGATCATGGCGGTCAACGACTTCGATCCTCCGGACCGGTTCGTCGCCGGGACCGTGGGGCCTCCCGGACAACGCACGTTCTTCCTCCAGGCGAGCGAGGGGCGCAGGCTGCTCAGCGTCTCCCTCGAGAAGGAGCAGGTGGCCGTCCTCGCGAACCGCATCAACGACATCCTCGACAGCTATGCCGGCGGCGAAGGCGCCGACCACGTGGCGACAGAGGTCGTCGACAACGCACCGCTGGACACCCCGATCGAGGACGAGTTCCGCGTCAACACGCTGAGCCTGGGCTGGGACGAGGCCCGGGGCGTCGTGGTCATCGAGTGCCTCGATCGTGACCCTGACGACCCGGTGGGCGCCACCGACCCCGAGGTGCTGGCCGAGGAGCCACGGCTCATCCGGGTCGTGCTCACCCCGGCCCGGGCGCGCGCCTTCGCCCGCCGCGCCCAGTCCCTCGTGGCAGCTGGCAGGCCTCCGTGCCCGTTCTGCGGCGGACCCCTCGAGCCCGAGGGGCACATCTGCCCACGCGCGAACGGCTACAAGCGCTGACTCGCTCGCTGCTGGCGTCCCTGGCCGAGGCGGAGCTCGAGGTGCTCGGCCGCCTCGTCGACGCGTCCAACCTCGCGCTGCTCGTCCGGGTGGGTGGCGAACCCGGTGCCCTCGCCATCTACAAGCCGGTGGCGGGGGAGCGACCTCTGTGGGACTTCCCCGACGGCACTCTGGCTGCCCGCGAGGTGGCGGCGTGGGCGATCAGCGCCGCCGGCGGCTGGGACATCGTGCCCGAGACCGTCCTGCGCTCGGGGCCCCACGGGCTCGGCTCGGTCCAACGCTGGGTGGGCGACCCTGAGACCGAGCCGGAGTATGCCGTGTCGCTCGTCGCGCCCAACGAGATCCCGGCGGGATGGGTTCCGGTGCTCCAGGGCGAGGACGCCGACGGACAGCCGGTCGTCGTGGTCCACGAGGACTCACCCGCCACCCGATCGGTCGCCGTCTTCGACGCGGTCATCAACAACTCCGACCGCAAGGGCTCGCACCTAGTGCGCGAGGGTGGTGCGCTCCGGGGCTTCGACCACGGTGTCAGCCTGCACGCGGACGACAAGCTGCGGACCGTGTTCTGGGGCTTCGCCGGCCAGCCACTGCCGTCCGAGGAGCTCGCTCGGCTCACGACCATCCATGACGCCGCCACCGATGGCGAGTCCGAGCTCCGCGGCCAGCTCGACACCCTGATCAGCCCGGCCGAGGTGGCCGCGCTGGTGCAGCGGTGCCGCGCGCTGCTGGACCACGCGGCATACCCGAAGCCCTCGGGGCAGTGGCCCGCCATCCCGTGGCCGCCGCTCTGAACCGCCCCCGTAGGCTTTGTCCGTGATCTCCTGGCCTGCCCCGTTCATCCCCGAGGTGCCGGGCACCGGCCACCCGCCCCAGCTGTTCGACTCGAGCACCCGGGCGCTGCGCGCGGTCAACCCCGGGCCGACGGCCCGGATGTACGTCTGCGGCATCACGCCGTACGACGCCACCCACCTCGGCCATGCCGCCACGTACGTCACCTTCGACGTGCTGGGACGCGCGCTGCGCGACGCCGGTCACGACGTCGTGTACGTCCAGAACATCACCGATGTCGACGACCCCCTGCTCGAGCGTGCGCGGCGCGACGGGGTGCGGTGGCAGGACCTCGCTGCCGAGGAGATCGCGTTGTTCCGTGAGGACATGACGGCCCTCGGGGTGCTCCCGCCCGACCACTACGTCGGGGTCGTCGAGAGCATCGAGCCGGTCGCTGCGGCAGTGCGGTCCCTCGTCGCGCGAGGCGCGGCCTACGAGGTCGACACCCCCGAGTCGAGCGCGGGTAGCGACCTGTACCTCGACCTGTCCACCGAGCCGGGCTTCGGTGCGGTGTCGAACTGGACCCGCGCGGAGATGCTGGCCGTCTTCGCCGACCGTGGCGGCGACCCCGACCGCGCAGGCAAGCGTGACGCGCTCGACCCCTTGCTGTGGCGAGCCGCCCGCGAGGGTGAACCGTCGTGGACCGCCGCCGGGCTACCGGCCGGGCGACCGGGCTGGCACATCGAGTGCACCGCCATCGCGCTGGACCACCTCGGCATGGCGTTCGACGTCCAGGGCGGCGGGACGGACCTGATCTTTCCCCACCACGAGATGAGCGCGACCCAGGCGGTCGCCCTCACCGGTGAGCGGCCCTTCGCACGAACCTATGCCCACCAGGCCATGGTCGGCCTGGACGGCGAGAAGATGAGCAAGTCCAAGGGCAACCTCGTGCTCGTCTCCAAGCTGCGCGCCGACGGGGTCGACCCGATGGCCATCCGGCTGGTGCTGCTCGAGCAGCACTACCGCACCGAGTGGTCGTGGACTCCCGAGCTGCTCACCCGGGCGCAGGACCGCCTCGACACGTGGCGTGCCGCCCTGTCGGTGAATGCCGGGCCGGACGTCACCGAGGTCGTCGAGGCAGTCCGACGCTGCGTCGCCGACGACCTCGACACGCCCGGAGCCCTGCGCGCTGTCGACCGCTGGGCGAAGCAGTGCCTGACCCGCGGTGGCCCCGATGCCGGCGCCCCCGGCGTACTGGCACGGACGATCGACGCGGTGCTCGGAGTCCGGGTCTAGGCCCTGCTGGTCGGCCCTGCTGGTCGGCCCTACTGGTCGGCCCTGCTGGTCGGCGGGTTGCCAGAGCTCAGCCGGGGCCCTCCTGGCCGCGACGGCGCAGGTAGCGCTCGAACTCGCGGGCGATCGCATCGCCGCTGGCCTCGGGCAGGTCCGCGGTGTCCTGGGCTTCTTCGAGCGACTGGACGTACTCGGCGACCTCCTCGTCGGTCTCCGCGAGCTCGTTGATGCCTCGCTCCCAGGCCTTGGCGGCCTCTGGGAGGTCGCCGTGGGGGATCGGTGCGTCGAGCAGCTCCTCGAGGCGTGAGACCAGGGCGAGGGTCGCCTTGGGCGAGGGGGAGTGGCCCGCGTAGTGGGGCACGGCCGCCCAGCACGAGATGGACTGCAGCCCTGACTGGCTCGCGGCATCGGCGAGAACCCCGACGATGCCGGTCGGACCCTCATAGCGGCTCGGCTCGAGGTCGAACCGGTGCAGCACGTCGTCGTCGTCCGAGGTTGCCGTGACCGGGATCGGCCGGGTGTGCGCGACGTCGGCCATGAGGGCACCCAGGGTGAACACCGTGGACGCCCCGACCTGCTGGGCGAACTCCATCAGCTCGATGGTGAACGCTCGCCAACGGAAGCTCGGCTCGATGCCCTGGATCAGGACGATGTCGCGACCCAGCCCGGCGCCCGTGGCGACCAGGATCCGGGTGGTCCGCCAGTGGATCCGGCGCCGACCCTCGTCGAGCACGACCCGGGGGCGGTTCACCTGGAAGTCGTAGTACTCCTCCGGGTCGAGCGCGGCGATGGGCTCGGCGTCCCACATGTCGACCAGGTGGTCGATGGCCGCCGTGGCTGCCTCACCGGCGTCGTTCCAGCCCTCGAAGGCGGCGATGACGACCGGGTCGTTCAGCTCTGGGACGTCCTCGAGCTCGATCACGCGCTTCTCCCTGGGTCGCCGGACGGTCTGCTGACGGGACCGGCTAGGTCCTGTCGGTGTCCAGCCTACGCAGGCGGTCGAACCAGCCACGGCAGGCTGCGTAGGCTGGTCCGCGTGACTGCCTCAGCCATGCTGCCCGCCGCCGTTCTCTGGGACATGGACGGCACCCTCGTCGACACCGAGCCGTACTGGATCACGGCCGAGCACGCGATCGTCGAGGAGGCCGGGGGAGTCTGGAGCGACGAGTACGCCCACCAGCTCGTGGGGAACGACCTCATGGTGTCGGCGCAGTTCATCCGTGACCACTCGCCGGTCGACCTCGCGCCGGTCCAGATCATCGAGGACCTCCTCGAGCGCGTCATCGCCCAGGTCCGTGACCACGTGCCGTGGCGGCCGGGCGCCGTCGAGCTGTTGACCGCACTCGGGGAAGCCGGGGTGCCGAGCGCGTTGGTGACCATGTCGTGGCGCTCGCTGGCCGAGGCGGTGGTCGGTGCGCTTCCGGCTGGCACCTTCGCCGCGGTCGTGACCGGTGACGAGGTCGAGCACGGCAAGCCTCACCCCGAGCCCTACCTCGCCGCGGCGCGCTCGCTCGGCGTGGAGGTCGGACACTGCGTGGCCATCGAGGACTCGCCCACGGGCGTCAGGTCGGCCGTGGCCGCCGGGGTGCCGACCGTGGCGGTGCCGCACGTGGTGCCCGTTCCGCTCATGGTCGGCGCAGTCCAGGTGCCGAGCCTTCGCGGGGTGCGGCCGGCTGACCTGCTGGCGCTGTTCGACGGGGCGCGTCAGTCGTCGGCCGGCACGACCTGACCCGAGGTCACCGGATCGAGAGCGCGCTGCGCGGCGTCCTCGGGCAGCGGTGGCGGTGTGCCACCCCACGCCGGGCAGAGCTGTCGGAAGTCGCACCAGTCACACAGTCGTGAGGTCTTGGGGCGCCAGTCGCCAGTCAGCGCGGCCCGCTCGATGGCGGTCCACACCGCCTTGAGGTTGCGCTCCAGGCTGAGCAGGTCGTGCTCGTCGGGGGTGTAGCGGACGACCTCGCCGTTGCCGAGGTAGACGAGCTGGAGCAGCCGTGGGATCTCGCCGCGCAGACGCCACAGCACGAGGGCGTAGAACTTCATCTGGAACAGGGCCTTGCCCTCGAAGAGCTCGCTCGGCGATCGCCCGGTCTTGTAGTCGACGACCCGCATCGCCCCGTCGGGCGCCACGTCGAGCCGGTCGACGTACCCGCGCAGCACCAGGCCGTCGACCTCGGTCTCGACGTAGAGCTCGCGCTCGGCCGGCTCCAGCCGGGTCGGGTCCTCGAGGCCGAACCAGGTCTCGATCAGCGCCTGGGCGTCGCCGAACCAGGACTCCTCGGTGACCGTCTCGTCACCGGTGATGAGCTGGGCGAGCTCGGGCTCGGCAGCGACGAGGGCCTCCCACTGGGGGCCGAGGAGTGCCTCGGCGGCTGCGGGGGTGCGCTGCTCGGCCGGCAGGTCGAAGAGCCGTTCGAGCACCGCGTGGACGAGGGTGCCCCGAGCGGCCGCGGCGCTCGGGGGCGCGGACAGCTTGTCCACCGCGCGGAAGCGGTAGAGCAGGGGGCACTGCTTGAAGTCCGATGCGCGGCTCGGCGATAGGGCTGGAACCATGCCCTCACCGTATGCCGCGGCACCGACACCGCTCGCGCGGCGTGCCGGTCACTCCTCCGGCTGGTAGCCGAGGTTCGGCGCGAGCCAGCGCTCGGCCTCGGCCAGCGTCCACCCCTTGCGCTCGGCATACTCCTCGACCTGGTCGCGCCCCAGTCGCCCCACGACGAAGTACTGGGACTGCGGGTGGGAGAAGTACCAGCCGGACACCGCCGCGCCCGGCCACATGGCCATCGACTCGGTGAGCTCCATGTTGGCGTTCTTCTCGACCTCGAGCAGGTCCCAGAGCAGCTGCTTCTCGGTGTGGTCCGGGCAGGCGGGGTAGCCGGGCGCGGGCCGGATACCGGTGTACTTCTCGGCGATCAGGTCGTCGTTGCGCAGGTGCTCGTCCGGCGCGTAGCCCCAGAACTCGTGCCGCACGCGCTCGTGCATGCGCTCGGCGAAGGCCTCGGCGAGGCGGTCGGCCAGCGCCTCGAGCAGGATCGCGCTGTAGTCGTCCATGGCGGCCTTGAACTCGGTGATCTTGTCCTGCGCGCCGAGCCCCGCGGTGACGGCGAAGGCGCCGATGTGGTCGGCCAGCCCGCTCTCGCGGGGGGCCACGAAGTCGGACATCGCCCGGTTCGGCACGCCCGCGCGGTGCTGCCCCTGCTGTCGCAGCGTGTGCAGCGTGGTGGCAACCCGCTCGCGGGACTCGTCGGTGTAGACCTCGATGTCGTCGCCGACGGAGTTCGCCGGGAAGAGGCCGATCACGCCGTTGGCGCGCAGCCACTTCTCCTCGATGACGCGGTCGAGCATGTGGTTCGCGTCCTCGAAGAGCTTGGTCGCGGTCTCGCCGGTGGCGGGGTTGTGCAGGATGTCCGGGAAGCGGCCCTTCATCTCCCAGGCGAGGAAGAACGGGCCCCAGTCGATGTAGCGCCGCAGCTCCTCGATCGAGTAGTCCCTGAAGGTCCGGACGAACTGGGTCACCGAGCGGTTGGGCACGCCGGACTGGCGCCGCAGCAGCTCCTTCTCCTGCTGGGCCACCAGGTGGGGCACGGGCGGGCGGTAGCCGGACCAGTCGATGGGGGTGCGCCGCTCGCGAGCCTGTTCGATCGAGACGAGGGGTCGCTCGGTCGACTTGGCGGCGTGCCGTGCCCGCAGGGCGTCGTAGTCCTTGGTGACGCTCTCCAGCAGGGCCGGGCGCTGCTCGTCGGAGAGCAGCTGGGCGACCACCGGCACCGACCGCGAGGCGTCCTTCACCCACACCACGGGGCCGTGGTACTTCTGGTCGACCTTGACGGCGGTGTGCGCGCGGCTGGTCGTGGCGCCGCCGATGAGCAGCGGGATCTCCAGGCCCTGGCGCTCCATCTCGGCGGCGAAGTTGACCATCTCGTCGAGGCTGGGCGTGATCAGGCCGGACAGCCCGATGACGTCGGCCTTCTCGGCGATCGCCGCGTCGATGATCTTCTGCGCCGGCACCATGACGCCGAGGTCGACGACGTCGTAGTTGTTGCACTGCAGGACGACACCGACGATGTTCTTGCCGATGTCGTGGACGTCGCCCTTGACCGTCGCCATGACGATCTTGCCCTTGGCTCGGTTCTCCGCGACCTCGGCCTCGGTCTTCTCGGCCTCGATGAACGGGATGAGGTAGGCGACGGCCTTCTTCATGACCCGCGCCGACTTCACGACCTGGGGCAGGAACATCTTGCCGCTGCCGAACAGGTCGCCGACGACGTTCATGCCGTCCATGAGGGGGCCCTCGATGACCTCGATCGGGCGGCCGCCCCGGGCCGAGATCTCCTGGCGGAGCTCTTCGGTGTCGGACTCGGCGTGCTCGTCCATTCCCTTGACCAGGGCGTACGTGATCCGCTCGCCGACCGGCAACGAGCGCCACTCCTCGGCGATCGCCTCCTGCTTGGTGTCACCGGTGTTGAACGCGTCGGCAACCTCGAGCAGCCGCTCGGTGGAGTCGGCGCGGCGGTTGAGGATGACGTCCTCGATCCGCTCGCGCAGGTCGGCGTCGACCTGGTCGTAGACCACGAGGGCTCCGGCGTTGACGATGCCCATGTCCATGCCGGCCTTGATGGCGTGGAACAGGAACACGGCGTGGATCGCCTCGCGCACGGGGTTGTTGCCTCGGAAGGAGAACGAGACGTTGGAGACTCCGCCGGAGACGAGCGCGCCGGGCAGGTTCTCCTTGATCCACCGCGTGGCCTCGATGAAGTCCGTGCCGTATGCCGCGTGCTCCTCGATGCCCGTGGCCACCGCGAAGACGTTCGGGTCGAAGATGATGTCCTCGGCGGGGAAGCCGACCTCGGTGGTGAGGATGTCGTAGGCCCGCTGGCAGATGACCTTGCGGCGCTCGAGCGAGTCGGCCTGGCCGTCCTCGTCGAAGGCCATGACCACCACCGCCGCACCGTACTTGCGACACAGCCTGGCGTGCTCGACGAAGGGCTCGACGCCCTCCTTCATGGAGATCGAGTTGACGATCGGCTTGCCCTGCACGCACTTGAGCCCGGCCTCGATGACCTCCCACTTGGAGGAGTCGACCATCAGCGGCACCCGCGAGATGTCGGGCTCGCTCGCGACGAGCTTGACGAAGCGGTCCATCGCCGCGACGCCGTCGATCATCCCCTCGTCCATGTTGATGTCGATGACCTGGGCGCCCGCCTCGACCTGCTGACGCGCGACGTTGAGCGCGGTGGGGTAGTCCTCCGCCTGGATCAGCTTGCGGAACCGCGCTGACCCAGTGATGTTGGTCCGCTCGCCGACGTTGACGAACAGGGACTCCTCGGTGACCGTCAGCGGCTCAAGGCCCGACAGCCGCAGCGCCGGCTGCACCTCGGCGGGGACCCGAGGCGGCTGGCCGTCGGCCGCCTTGGCGATGGCGGCGATGTGTTCGGGGGTCGTTCCGCAGCAGCCCCCGAGGAGGTTCACCAGCCCGGCCTGGGCGAACTCGCCGACGACCTCGGCCATCTGGTCGGGGAGCTCGTCGTACTCGCCGAACGCGTTGGGCAGCCCGGCGTTGGGGTAGCAGGAGACGAACGTGTCGGCCACCCTCGCGAGCTCAGCGACGTAGGGCCTCATCTCGGCGGCACCCAGCGCGCAGTTCAGCCCGACCGCGATCGGCTTGGCGTGCCGCACCGAGTTCCAGAAGGCCTCGGTGACCTGACCGGACAGGGTCCGTCCGGAGGCGTCCGTGATGGTGCCCGAGATGATGACCGGCCAGCGCCGCTCGTGTTCCTCGAACAGCGTCTCGACCGCGAAGATGGCGGCCTTCGCGTTGAGCGTGTCGAAGATCGTCTCGATGATGAGCACGTCGGCGCCACCGTCAACCAGACCGCGGGCCTGCTCGAGGTAGGCCTCGACGAGCTCGTCGAAGGTGACGTTGCGCGTGCCTGGGTCGTTGACGTCGGGGGAGATGGAGGCGGTGCGGTTGGTCGGGCCGAGCGCGCCGAGCACCCACCGCGGTCGATCCGGCGTACGTGCGGTCATCGCGTCGGCCGCGTCGCGCGCCAGCCGGGCGGCGGCCACGTTCAGCTCGTAGGCGAGGTCCTGCATCCCGTAGTCCGCCAGGGAGATCCGCTGGGCGTTGAAGGTGTTGGTCTCGACCAGGTCCGCGCCCGCCTCGAGGTAGGCCACGTGGATGCCACGGATGATCTCGGGCTGGGTGAGCGACAGCAGGTCGTTGTTTCCCTTGAGGTCGCTCTCCCAGTCGGCGAAGCGGTCTCCGCGGTAGTCCTGCTCGCCGAGCCCCTCGCGTTGGATCATCGTGCCCATCGCGCCGTCCATCACGAGCACACGCTCGGTCAGGGCGGCCCGGAGGGCCTCGGTCGCGTCCGGCTGCAGCAGCGGGGTCTTCGGCACCGGTCAAGTATGGCGCGGGCCGGGATCGGGCGCCGGACCGGTTCACGTAGTGTCGGCGCATGACCACCGCTGGCGCGCCCCAGGACGACGGCGGACACGGCGTGCGGATCGGGCGGGTGGCCGGGATTCCGGTCTTCCTCGCGCCGAGCTGGTTCGTCATCGCGGTGGTGATCGTCGCGGTGGTGAGCGGCCCCGTGCTCTCGACGCGACCGGCATACGGCATCGGTCTAGGGGTCGCCCAGGCGCTCCTGCTGCTCGTGAGCGTGCTCGTGCACGAAGGCGCCCACGCGCTCACGGCCAGGGCTTTCGGCATGCCGGTCATCCGGATCGTCGCCACGCTCTGGGGCGGCCACACCTCGTTCGAGCCCGGGCGGTCCACACCGGGCCGGATGGCGGTCGTGGCGGCGGCCGGACCTGCGGCGAACGCCGTGCTCGCGGGCATCGGGTTCGCCTTGCTGCCGGCGGTCGACCCCGCGTTCGGCTCGGACGTCGTCGCTCACCTGCTCGAGGGGCTCGTCATCATCAACGGCTCGCTGGCGGTGCTCAACATCCTGCCCGGTATGCCGCTCGACGGCGGCCAAGTGGTGGAGTGCCTGGTGTGGAAGGTCACGGGCGACCGCAACCGGGGTGCCGTCGTCGCGGGCTGGTGCGGTCGCGTCGTCGCCGCGCTGGTGGTCCTGTGGTTCCTCGGGCGCCCGCTGCTCCGCGGCGAGAGCCTGGGCCTGAGCAGCCTCTGGGTCCTGGTCATCGGTTCGGTCCTGTGGTCCGGCGCCACCGAGTCGATCCGTCGGGGTCAGGCGCTGTCGCTCATCGGGCGGTTCCGCGTCGCTGACGTCATGGAGCGCGCGGTGCCGATGCCCCCGGGCACCCCGGTCGCCGTGGCGCTGTCGCAGCCCGACGCGGTCGTCACCGTCGACGAGCACGGCGTGCCATGCCTCGTCTTCCCGTCGGCCAGGGACGGTCGCCCCGAGGGCATCGACCCGCAGGCACCCCTGCTGTCCGCCGTGAGCAGGATCCCGGCCGAGAACGTCGTCGAGGTGCCGCCGGACGCCGACCTCATGGCCGTGGTGGCCGCCATGCAGGCCACCTCCTTTCCGACGGTGGTCGTGACCTCGCAGGGTCGCCCCTACGGGATCGCCCACTCCCGGCTGGTCAACGAGGTGCTGAGCCGCAACTAGACTCGCGCTCCATGAGTCTCGCCCCCGACCAGCCGTCCTCGCCCCCCGTCGGCGCCGACCTGCGGCGTGGGCCGTTCGGCGTCGGGGAGCGCGTCCAGCTGACCGACCCGAAGGGTCGGCTGCACACCATCACCCTCGAGGTCGGACGCGAGTTCCACACCCACCGCGGCAGGCTCGCCCACGACGACCTCATCGGTGCTCCGGACGGCTCCGTGGTCCGCAACACCGCCGGCATCGAGTACCTCGCCCTCCGGCCGCTGCTGTCGGACTACGTCATGTCCATGCCCCGCGGTGCCGCCGTCGTCTACCCCAAGGATGCCGGGCAGATCGTCACGATGGCAGACGTCTTCCCGGGCGCGCGGATCGTCGAGGCCGGCGTCGGTTCGGGGGCCTTGTCGATGAGCCTGCTGCGGGCCGTCGGTGAGCAGGGGCACGTGCATTCCTTCGAGCGACGCGAGGACTTCGCCGAGATCGCGAAGGGCAACGCCAGGGCGTTCTTCGGCCAGGACCATCCCGCCTGGCAGGTCACCGTCGGCGATCTGGTCGAGGCGCTGCCGCGCACCGTCGAGCCGGCGTCCGTCGACCGCGTCGTCCTCGACATGCTCGCGCCCTGGGAGTGCCTCGACGCCGTCGCCGACGCCTTGCTGCCCGGCGGCGTGCTGATCTGCTACGTCGCGACGGCGACCCAGCTCTCGCGCGTCGCCGAGGCCATGCGTGACCACGGCGGCTACACCGAGCCAGAGGCGTGGGAGTCGCTGGTGCGCGGCTGGCACCTCGAGGGGCTTGCCGTCCGCCCCCAGCACCGGATGCACGGCCACACCGGCTTCCTCATCACCACGCGCCGACTCGCGCCCGGGGTCACACCGCCGCTGCGCAAGCGGCGCCCGGCGAAGGGCGCCTACACCGAGGACGGCGAGGTCAGCGCCGACAGCACCAGCTTCGGCCAGGAGAGCGACTTCTCAGCCGAAGGCATCGGGGAACGTGTCCCTTCGGACAAGAAGATCCGACGCGTTCGCCGTACTGTGACTCAAACCTCCATGACCTCGGAGTAGTTCGGCGTTAGGTTGGGTTATCGGCCGCCCGAGCGCGGTCGGTGCCAGTCGTTCGCCACCGAGGGAGCCGACATGACCGACCACCGCAACCCCGCAGATCGCTCCGAGGACCGCCGTCAGGCTGAGCTCCTCGCCGAGGAAGTGGCGGCCCTGCGCCAGCGGTTGGCCGACGCTCCCGCCCGCTCCCGCGAGCTCGAGACCAGACTCCTGCAGCTGCAGTCCAACCTGGCCACCATCTCCTCCCAGAACGAGCGGCTGGTGCGCACCCTCAAGGAGGCGCGCGAGCAGATCGTCACGCTCAAGTCCGAGGTGGACCGCCTGGCGCAGCCGCCGGCGGCATACGGCATCATCCTCGAGTCCTACGACGACGCGACGGTCGACATCCTCACCGGTGGGCGCAAGATGCACGTGGCAGTCAGCCCCGCCGTCGATCCCTCGGAGCTGTCCAGCGGCCGGGAGGTGCGCCTCAACGAGGCGATGAACGTCGTGGCCGCCTGCGGGTACGAGCGGGTCGGCGAGGTCGTCATGATCAAGGAGATGCTCGGCGACGACCGCATCCTCATCGTCGCCCACGCCGACGAGGAGCGCGTGGTCCGGATGGCCGAGTCGCTCGAGGGCGAGCCGATCCGGGTCGGCGACGCGCTCATGCTCGAGCCCAGGTCCGGGTTCGTCTACGAGCGCATCCCCAAGGCCGAGGTCGCCGAGCTTGTCCTCGAGGAGGTGCCTGACATCGACTACGAGGACATCGGTGGCCTCGCCAGCCAGATCGAGGCGATCCGCGATGCCGTCGAGCTGCCGTACCTGCACCCCGACCTCTACCTCGAGCACAAGCTCAAGCCGCCGAAGGGCGTCCTGCTGTACGGCCCGCCCGGGTGCGGCAAGACCCTCATCGCCAAGGCCGTGGCCTCCTCGCTGGCGAAGAAGGTCGCCGAGAAGGAGGGCAAGCCGGTCGGGAAGTCGTTCTTCCTCAACATCAAGGGCCCCGAGCTGCTCAACAAGTACGTCGGCGAGACCGAGCGACACATCCGGCTGATCTTCCAGCGGGCCCGCGAGAAGGCCTCCGACGGCACGCCGGTCGTGGTGTTCTTCGACGAGATGGACAGCCTGTTCCGCACCCGCGGGTCGGGTGTCTCCTCGGACGTCGAGACGACCATCGTCCCGCAGCTGCTGTCCGAGATCGACGGCGTCGAGCGGCTCGAGAACGTCATCGTCATCGGGGCGTCGAACCGCGAGGACATGATCGACCCCGCGATCCTGCGCCCGGGGCGACTCGATGTGAAGATCAAGATCGAGCGGCCCGACGCAGAGAGCGCCCGCGACATCTTCAGCAAGTACCTCATCGCCGACCTGCCGCTGCACGAGCACGACCTCGCCGAGCACGGCGGCTCGCCCCAGGCCACGGTCGACGCGATGATCACCGCCGCGGTCGAGCGGATGTACTCCGAGATCGAGGAGAACCGCTTCCTCGAGGTCACCTATGCCAACGGCGACAAGGAGGTCCTCTACTTCAAGGACTTCAACTCGGGCGCGATGATCCAGAACATCGTCGACCGCGCCAAGAAGATGGCCATCAAGGACTTCCTGACCGCCGGCCAGCGCGGGATCCGGGTGGACCACCTGCTGGCGAGCTGTGTCGACGAGTTCAAGGAGAACGAGGACCTGCCGAACACCACCAACCCCGACGACTGGGCGCGCATCTCCGGCAAGAAGGGCGAGCGGATCGTCTACATCCGCACCCTCATCACCGGCAAGAGCGGCACCGAGCCGGGTCGCTCGATCGACAACGTCGCGAACACGGGCCAGTACCTGTGAGGTAGGTCGCTCCTCGACGGCAGTGGGTAACTTACTCGGGGTAACATAGTGCGCATGGAGTCCCTGCTGCGCGAGCCGACTCTCCTCGCCGTGCCCTTCTTCGTGCTGTTCATCGGCTTGGAGCTGCTGTCCCTGCGGCTGCTCGACGATGGTGAGGAGTCGGCCGGCGCGCTGATGGGCTACGAACGCAGGGACGCTCGGGCGAGCCTGTCGATGGGCGTGGGGTCGGTGGTCGTCAACGTCGTGGTCCGCGCCGCGGCGCTGGTGGCCTACACGGCGTTGTATGCCGTGACGCCACTGCGCCTCGACCCGCACCGGTGGTGGACCTGGGTCGTCGCCCTGCTGCTGGTCGACCTGCTGTGGTACTCCTACCACCGGTCGAGCCACCGGATCCGGGTGCTCTGGGCGATGCACCAGGCCCACCACAGCAGCGTCCACTTCAACTACACGACTGCCTTGCGGCAGAAGTGGAACCCCTGGGGCGAGCTGCTGTTCTGGGTGCCGCTGCCGCTGCTGGGGCTGCCGCCGTGGATGATCTTCTTCGTCTTCTCCCTCAACTTGGTCTACCAGTTCTGGGTGCACACCGAGACCATCCCCAAGCTGTGGCGACCGGTCGAGCTCGTGTTCAACACCCCCTCGCACCACCGTGTCCACCACGCGAGCGAGCCGCGGTACCTCGACAAGAACTACGCCGGCATCCTCATCGTCTGGGACCGCCTGTTCGGGACCTTCTGTGAGGAGCAGGAACGCCCGACGTACGGCCTGACGCATCCGGTGACGACCTTCAACCCGTTCCGGCTGCAGTACGGCGAGCTGGCCCTCATGGTGCGCCAGGTCAGGTCGGCGCGTCGGTGGCGCGACCGGCTCGGGTACCTGTTCGCACCGCCCGGCTGGTCGCCCGAGGCCTGACGGCCGCCGTCTGAGAACCGCTGTCAGAGAACCGCTGACTGAGAGCCGCTGTCTGAGAACCGCTACAGGCCGAGTACCTGCCGCAGGCCCCGGTCCACCTCCCGCATCAGGTGGGACGGAAGCATCGCTACCGGGTTCGGGTCGAGATCGGTCGTGGTGAGCGTCGCCACGCTGGTCACGTTGACGACGCTGTCCCGCCTGCGGGGCCGCGTCAGCGGCGCGTGCGCTGGCGTGCCTGGCGCTCGGCCCAGGTTCGGAGTCCGTCGGTCGCGAACCGCAGGGTCGCGACGAGGGCCCGCCACCCGAGCAGGAATGCGCCGAGCACCACGGCCGCGACGAGGGCGAACGACAGCGGCGCGCCGCCGCCGCCCGAGACCACTCGCAGCGCCAGACCGGCTGCCACCGTGAGCAGCCAGATCGGCGTGGCGTGCACGACCTCGACCGGCCAGTCCCGGCGCACGAGCCACGCTGCGGCCCAGCCCAGGACGAGGCCCACGAGGAACGGCCACGCCGTGTCGAGGACGCCCAGCACCGTCACGCCCTCGACGTGGCTGGCGCGGCCGATCAGGGCGAAGAGCAGCACGAAACCCGCGTCCACGAGGAACGACGGGAGGACCCGCCTCATCCACGCACCTTGTCGAACAACGTCGCCTGGGGCTGGGCGTGCGTGGGGTCGACCCCGTCGAAGAGGCTGCTCACGGACTCGCCGACATGGATGCGCTGGATCGCCTCGGCAAACAGCTGAGCCACCGACCGCACCCGCAGCTCGGGCCAGCGAGCCGGCGACGGCACGGTGTCGGTCGTGACGACCTGTCCGATCATGGGGTGGTCGCGCAGTCGCTCGACGGCCTTGCCGGCGAACAGGCCATGCGTGCAGGCGACGTCGGCGCTCGTGCAGCCGAGGTCGGCCAGCCGGTCGAGCAGCTCGACGATGGACCCGCCCGTGGCGATCTCGTCGTCGAGGATGATCGCGCGTCGGCCGGTCACCTCGCCGACGATCGAGTCGATGATGACGCGGTCGTCGGCCAGCCGCTGCTTGGACCCCGCCGCCACGGGCAGGCCGAGCAGGCGAGCGAACTGGGTGGCCGTCTTCGCGTTGCCGAGGTCGGGGGAGACCACGACGCTGTCGGTGAGGTCGCCGTCCCGGAAGTGGTCGGCCAGGACCCCGATGGCGGTGAGGTGGTCGACCGGTACGGAGAAGAATCCGTGCACCTGAGGGGCGTGCAAGGTCATGGTCAGCACCCGGTGCGCGCCGGCCGCGACGAGCATGTCCGCGACGAGCCGGCCACCGAGCGAGATGCGCGAGGCGTCCTTCTTGTCGGAGCGCGCGTAGGCGTAGTGCGGGATCACCGCGGTGATCTGGGCGGCCGAAGCTCCTCGGGCGGCGTCGATCATGAGGAGCAGCTCCATCAGGTGCTCCTGGGTGGGTGGCACCAGCGGCTGCACGATGTAGACGTCCCGCTGGCGACAGTTCGCGAGCAGCTGCGCCTGGAGGCAGTCGTTGCTGAAGCGCTTGATCTCGGCTGGCGCCAGGTCGACGCCCAGGGACTGGCAGATGCGCGCCGCGAGGGCACGGTGCGCGCTTCCGGAGAAGACGACGATCTCCCGCACGATGGCTCCTGAGGCTGTTGCCGATGAACTGACCGGACCCCGGACCGGGACGCCGGGCCGTGCAGAGGGGCTGGGACCGAGCCTAGCCGCCAAGGGTGCTGGTCGGTATGCCGGGCGCAGCCAGGTGGGTGCGCAGCTCGCCCACCAGCTCGGCGCGGTGCTGCGCGCCCGTGGGCACCACCCCGGGGTAGGACGCGAACCCGTGCGGCACGCGCAGGTAGTTGGTCAGCCGGACGGGCACGCCAGCGGCGCGCAGCGCGTCGGCATACCGGGTGCCGTCGTCGCGAAGGGGGATCGAGGTCGGCGGTCTGGATGAGCGCCGGGGGCAGGCCCGTGAGGTCGCCGAAGAGGGGCGACAGCACGGGGGCGGTGTAGTCGGTGCCGTCGGGCGCGTAGTGGGCGCGGAACGCCAGCATGCTCGTCTTGGTCAGCATGGGGGCCTGCGCGAGCTCGTCGATCGACGGTGACGACATGGTCATGTCGGTCGCCGGATAGATCAGCGCCTGGTGGCGCACCGGGGACGGGCCGGCCCCGAGGTCACCCCGACGGGCCTCGTCGCGCATCGCCTGAGCCACGACGGCCGCGAGGTTGCCCCCAGCGCTGTCGCCGCACACCGCCAGCCGGTCGCCATCCGCGCGCAGCTCCGCGCCGTGGGTCGCAACCCAGCGGGTCGCGTCGATCGCGTCATGAGCCGCGACCGGCGCCCGGTGCTCGGGTGCCAGCCGGTAGTCGACGCTCACCACGACGGCCCGCACCTGCTCGGCCAGGTGCATGCACAGCGGGTCGTACATCACGACGTTGCCCTGCACCCAGCCGCCGCCGTGGAAGTAGAGGACCACGGGCACGTCGGTCTCGGTGTCCCGGACGGTGCGCGGTCGGTAGATCCGCAACGGGATCTCGTACCCGTCCCGGGCGGGGGCCGTGCCGTAGGTGACTCCCACCGAGCGGTTGCCGCCACCGGTGATCCACGAGATCGGCGGACGATCCGGGTAGGCGAAGCCCCGGGTCGCCTGGATCTGGTCCACCGTGCACTTCTCCACCGGATGCCGGGCCACGAGGTCGAGGACGGCGGCCAGCAGGGCGGTGCGGGGGTACATCGCAAGAGGGGAGTGCCGCATGGCCGCACAGTCTCTCACCTAGGGTGGCAGCATGAGCGTGCGCAGGGTGATGGGCGTCGAGACCGAGTACGGCATCTCGGTTCCCGGCGACCCGGCGGCCAACCCGATGATCCTCTCGGGCCAGGTCGTCAACGCCTACGCCTCGGCGCAGGGGATCCGGGCCGCCCATGCGTCGTGGGACTACGCCGACGAGGCTCCGCTGCGCGACGCCCGGGGGTTCGAGATGAACCGCGCCCTGGCCGACGCGAGCCAGCTCACCGACGAGGAGGACCCGACCCTCGCGAACGTCGTGCTGACCAACGGCGCCCGGCTCTACGTCGACCACGCCCACCCCGAGTACTCCTCGCCCGAGGTCACCTCGCCGCGCGCTGCCGTCGCCTGGGACCGGGCGGGCGAGGCGATCATGGCCGAGTCGGTGCGCCGCCTCTCGCAGGGGCCCCCCGGGGGTGAACCTCTACAAGAACAACACCGACGGCAAGGGCGCGTCCTACGGCACCCACGAGAACTACCTGATGCGACGCGAGACACCGTTCACCGACATCGTGCGGCACCTGGTGCCGTTCTTCGTGGCCCGTCAGGTGATGTGCGGGTCCGGACGGGTCGGCATCGGCCAGGACTCGCGCACGCACGGGTTCCAGGTGAGCCAGCGCAGCGACTTCTTCGAGGTCGAGGTCGGGCTCGAGACCACCCTCAAGCGACCCATCATCAACACCCGTGACGAGCCCCACGCCGTCGCCGACCTCTACCGCCGCCTGCACGTCATCATCGGCGATGCCAACCACTGCGACGTCGCGAACCTGCTGAAGCTGGGGACCACCTCGCTCGTCCTGGCGATGATCGAGGACCGCGCCATCGACGAGGACCTCACGCTGGCCCGACCGGTCGCCGCCTTGCACGCCGTGAGTCACGACCCGACCCTGGGTGAGCTGGTGGAGCTGCGCGACGGCACCAAGCTCACCGCCCTGCAGCTGCTCTGGACCTACCACGACCTCGCCCAGCGGTACCTCCAGGACCGGTATGCCGGTGAGCTCGACACCGACACCGCCGAGGTCATGCGGTGGTGGGCGGTCGTCCTGGACCGGCTCGAGCGCGACCCGCGGGAGGCCGCCCGGGAGGTCGACTGGGTTGCCAAGCAGCAGGTGCTGCAGGGGTACATCGACCGTGACGGGCTCGACTGGTCCGACCCGCGGCTGCGAGCGGTCGACATCCAGTGGTCGGACGTGCGCCCCGACAAGGGGATCTTCCACAGGCTCCGGGCCGCTGGCCGCTTCGAGGAGCTCGTGTCACCCGAGGCGGTGCTCGAGGCCGTCCGCGAGCCCCCGGTCGACACTCGCGCCTACTTCCGGGGCAAGTGCCTGGAGAAGTATGCCGACCAGATCGCAGCGGCATCGTGGGACTCGGTGATCTTCGACATCCCCGGCCAGACGTCGCTGCAGCGGGTGCCGATGCTCGAGCCGCTGCGGGGCACGAAGGCCAGTGTCGGCAGTCTGCTCGACCGCAGTCCGGACGCAGCGACCCTGTTGCGTGAGTTGGCCTCTGCGTCGGGCTAGGGTCAGGCTAGGGTCGAGTTAGGGTCGGACTAGGGTCACAGTCAGGCTCAGAGAAGCCAGTCGAGCGAGAGGTCACGACCAATGCCGAGCCAAGAGCAGAGCCGACCGCAGCGACGCGAGGACGCGCCCGACGAGGCCCCCGAGCCGACTCCGGCGTCGCCAGAGGCCAGTGCGCGCAAGGAGAACCTCGACTCCGACATCGACAGCGTGCTCGACGAGATCGACGGCGTGCTCGAGTCCAACGCCGAGGAGTTCGTGCGCGGCTTCGTCCAGAAGGGCGGCCAGTGACCACTGCCGGCGGCGCGGGGAAGCTCCCCGCGGCATACCTGTCTGCGGGGTCCTCGTCGTTCACCGAGTTCATCGGGGCGCACGCCCCGCACCTGTTGCCCTCTGGGCGCACCCTGCCGCCCGGCAGCAGTCTCGAGGCACCGCACGGCACGACCATCGTCACGGCGACGTTCGAGGGCGGCGTCGTGATGGCTGGCGACCGTCGCGCCACGATGGGCAACATCATCGCCAACCGCGACATGGAGAAGGTCTTCGCCGGCGACGAGTACTCCGCCGTCGGCATCGCCGGGACGGCTGGGCTGGCCATCGAGCTGGTGAAGCTGTTCCAGGTCGAGCTCGAGCACTACGAGAAGATCGAGGGCACCCTGCTGTCGCTCGAGGGCAAGGCCAACCGGCTGGCCTCGATGATCCGCGCCAACCTCGGCATGGCGATGCAGGGTCTGTCCGTCGTCCCGCTGTTCGCCGGGTACGACCTCGACCGCGCGGTGGGTCGGATCTTCTCCTACGACGTGACCGGCGGCTGCTACGAGGAGCACGACCACCACAGCGTGGGGTCGGGCTCGTTGTTCGCGCGCGGGGCGCTCAAGAAGGTGTGGCGGCCCGGCCTGTCTGCCGCCGAGGCCGTGAGCGTCACGGTCGAGGCGCTCTACGACGCCGCGGACGACGACTCGGCCACCGGTGGCCCCGACGTCGGTCGGCGCATCTGGCCGACGGTGGCCCTGGTCGCCGCCGACGGTGTCCGATTCGTGGCCGACGACGAGCTCCGTGCGGTGGTCGAGGCTGTTATCGCCGCCCGCCAGGGCAACCCGGGAGGTGCTCGATGAGCAGCATGCCGTTCTACGTCTCGCCCGAGCAGCTCATGAAGGACCGGGCCGACTACGCCCGCAAGGGGATCGCGCGCGGCCGGTCCGTCGTGGTGCTCGGGTACGACAAGGGCATCGCCTTCGTGGCCGAGAACCCCTCGCGGGCGCTGCACAAGGTGTCCGAGATCTACGACCGCATCGCCTTTGCGGCCGTCGGGAAGTACAACGAGTTCGAGAACCTCCGGGTGGCCGGCGTGCGGTATGCCGACCTGCGCGGCTACTCCTACGACCGGACTGACGTGACGGCACGGGGTCTGGCCAACGCCTACGCCCAGACGCTGGGCACGGTGTTCACCCAGGAGTCGAAGCCGTACGAGGTCGAGATCGTCGTGGCCGAGGTGGGCAACCGGGCCGACGAGGACCAGATCTACCGGCTGACCTATGACGGGTCCGTGGCCGACGAGCTGGGGTTCGTGGCGATGGGCGGAGCCGCCGAGCCGATCGAGTCGGGGCTGAAGGACCGCTGGAGCCCCGGCCTGTCGCTCGCCGACGCGCTCTCGCTCGCCGTGGACCTGCTCGGGCAGGACCCCGCCGGGGGAGCGGCCCGCCAGCTCACGGCATCCCAGCTCGAGGTCGCCGTGCTCGACCGCGAGCGGCCCCGGCGGACGTTCCGGCGGATCGGCGGCGCGCTGTTGACCGCACTGCTGAGCAAGGACGACCCGACGCACGACGCCCCGGCCGAGGACGACCCGGGTCCGGGCCGGCACGACACCCTCACCGGCGAGGCGTCGCCGCGGGACGAGTCCACGAACCCGCAGACCCAGCGCCCGCAGGACGTCGGCGACTCAGACAGCTGACTCAAGAGAGCTGACTCAGGCGGTCGGCGCCTCGGCGTAGCGCAGGTAGGGCTTGACGACCTCGACACCCTGGTAACGGGCCTGGGCGTCCTCGGTCGACACGCTGGGTGCGACGATGATGCGCTCGCCGACCTTCCAGTCCGCGGGCGTCGAGAACGGGCCGGAGTCGTTGACCTGCAGGGCGTCGAGCGCGCGCAGGATCTCGTCGAAGTTGCGGCCGGCGCTCTTGGGGTAGGTCAGCGACAGGCGGACCTTGCCAGCCGGGTCGATGAGGAACACCGAGCGGACCGGTGAGGTGTCGCCGGCGCCGGGGTGGATCATGTCGTAGAGCTCGGCGACGTTGCGGTCCTTGTCGGCCACGATCGGGTAGTCGACGGCTGCGCCGGAGACCTCCTCGATGTCGGTCTTCCACGCGTGGTGGTCCTCGACCGCGTCGACCGACACCGCGATGACCTTGGTGTTGCGGGCGGCCCACTCGTCCTTGAGCTGGGCGACGCGGCCGAGCTCAGTCGTGCAGACGGGGGTGAAGTCGGCCGGGTGGCTGAACAACACGGCCCAGCCGTCGCCCTTCCAGTCCAGGAAGCTCAGCTCGCCCTCGGTGGTCTCGGCGGTGAAGTCAGGGGCGTCGTCGCCCAGTCGCAGCGTGGCCATGACGGCTTCCTCTCGAAGGTAACGCGGTGTTTGTCATGACCAAACATGCCGTTACTTGACCGAGGTGTGGATGCCCTGTCCGGATGCTGGAACCCGTGCGTCGGGCTAGGCGCGGGCGGCGCGGAGCAGGGCGACCTCGTCGGCGGGGGAGAGGCCCGCCTTCCGAGGGCGACCGGGCCCGGCGTGCAGCTCCCACGCCAAGGTGTCCTCGAGGGTCTGCGCCAGCGGCCGGGCCACCAGGCCCCAGCGCGCGGCGACCTCGGCGCGACGCGCCATGAAGCCGGCATACTCCGGCACGGGAAGCCACAACGGCAGGCTGCGTTCGCCCGCCCACGCCTGCACGCCACGGGCCTCGAGCCAGTCTGGCGCCACCGACACCACGTCGTCGCGGTGGCCGGCGACGGCGCGTGCCGTGGCCAGGTGCTCAGGGAGGGGCACGACCGGTCCGGTCGCGTTGGCGACGGCTACGGCGCCCGCCAGGACGCTCTCGACCAGCCACGCGGCCAGGTCACGGACGTCGATCACCTGGGTCGCCACCGTGCTGTCGGGCACCAGGACCGCGCCATCCGGCGATGCGGGGTGGGCGAACCGCAGCGGCCAGTAGCCGGTGCGGTCGGTGTGGTCGCCCGGCCCCGCGATCAACCCGCTGCGGGCCACCAGCGCCCGGTCGCCAACGCGGTCCAGGACGAGGTCCTCACACGCGACCTTGCGGCCGCCATAGGTCTCCCAGCTCGCATCGTCCTCGTGGTGGGGCGGCAGCCGCTCGGCGGTCTCATCGGCGCCGGGTGTGTCGCTGCGGGCGTACACCGACGAGGACGACACGAACGCCCACGCCCGACTCCGGTCGCCCAGCGCATCGAGCGCGCCGGCGACGTGGCTCGGCTGCCGCGCCACGTCGACAACGGCCTCCCAACGCCGCCCGGCGACCTGCTCGTATGCCCCGGGGTCACCGCGGTCGGCGCGGACCGCTTCCACGCCGTCCGGCAGGGGCCCGGACTCGCCGCGGGCCAGGACCGTGACCGACTGGCCGCGCTCGATCGCCGCATGCACCACCTCGCGACCGAGCCAAGCGGTGCCACCGAGCACCAGGAACGACATCGGGCTCAGGCGCGGCTGCGCGCCGTGCCCTTGGCCTGCTCCGCGGGCTCGGGCTGCTCCTCCGTCGCCTGGTCCGTCTGGTCCGCGTGGCCCTCGTGGCCCTCAGCCTGGCCCGCCTGGTCCTCGGCGTGGTCGCCCTGGTCGTCGGTGCCCGCTACCTCGGTCTCGTCGGCCTGGTCGGCGTCGACCACCGACTCGGCAGCCGGATCCGGCGCAAGCGCTCCGTGCTCGTCGATCGAGTCGACCATGGCGCCGCCGCCGAGCGTGGCGAGCATCTGGCGCACGTTGCTCAGCTGGGACGTGATGCTGTCGCGCCGCGCGGTCGCCGCCGACAGCTCGCGCTCGGAGTCACGGCGGATGCGTTCGGCCTTCTCGCGCGCGGCGACCACCAGGGCCTCAGCCTCGGCTCGTGCCGACTCGAGCGTGCGCTGGCTCTCGGCCGCAGCCTCGGCGTGGGCCCGCTCGCTCTCGGCGGACAGCGTGGTGGCGCGCTCCTCGGCCTGGGCGAGTGCGGCCTCGTGTGCGGCCATCTGGCTCGCGAACTCGGCTGCGGCCTTGTCGCGACGCTGGCCGAGCGTCGCCTCGAAGTCGGCAGCCGCGGCCGCGGCGCGGGCACGCTGGTGCTCGTAGACCGCCTCGGCCTCCTCGCGGCGCGCGGAGGCCTCGCGGTCGGCGTCGTCGAGGATCGCGTCGGCCTCCTGACGGGCCTTCTCCACGACGCGGGCGGCGTCGGCGTCAGCCTTGCTCCGGACCTCCTCGGCGTAGCGGTCGGCGCTGGCTCGGGTCTGGTCGGCCTGGAGCTTCGAGCTGCCGACCATCTCGCTGGCCTGGGCCTGCGCCTGGCTCCGGATGTCTGCGGCGTGCTCGTCGGCGAGGGTCAGCATGGCGCCGATGCGCTCGCCCAGACCGGCGTAGGTCGGCGCCGCGGCGGACGCCTGCTCCTCGCGGACGGACCGCAGCGCGGCCGCGGCCGAGGCCTGCTCCTCCTGGGCCCTGGTGAGCGCGGAACGCAGCTGGCTCGCCTCGACGGTGCGCTCGGCGGCCTCCTTGCGGGCCTGCTCCAGGGCCCCGGCGTGCTCGGCCTGCCACTTGTCGACCTGGGCGGGGTCGTAGCCGCGAAGGACGCTACGGAAGGCGGGGGACTCACTCATGATCATGTCTTTCGTCGGTCGGTGCGGGCGTGGTGGTGTCGTTCTCGTGGAGGTCAGGTCTGTCGACGTGGTCCGGCACTGCCAGCGCGTCGATCACGCCCGACAGGCTGCCCAGCTGCCGCGTGATGTCCTCACGCCGGGAGGCCAGCGAGGCGACCTCGGCTCGCGCACGCTCCAGCATGGCACGGGCCTCCTCGCGGATCCGGTCTGCGTCGGATCGCGCTTCTGCGGTCGTGCGCACGAGCTCGTCGCGGGCCTGCTTGTGCGACGCATGCGTCTCGCGCTGGAGCCGCTCGAGCTCCTCGGTCGTGCGCTCCCTGATGAGGCGGGCGGCCTTCTCGGCCTCGTCGAGCCGACGGGCGGCGCGCTCCTGGGCGGCGGTCTCGAGCTCGGCTGCCGAAGCCCGCAGCTGGTCGGCCTCGGCGCGGGCCGCGACGCGAGTGCGCTCCGCCTGGGCCTCGGCGGCGGCCAACACGGCCTCGGCCTGCGCGCGGGTGCGCTCGGCCGTGGACGTGGCCGCCTCGGTGTCGGCGCGCACCCGGTGGGCCGAGCGCGCCAGGGCGCTCTGGATGACCTGCCTACGCTCGCGCACGTGCGCCGACAGCTGCTGGTGCACGTCGTGGCGTTGGCGTGACACCTCGAGCTCGGCCTCCTCGAGGATGCCGCGCACCGTCGTCTGGCTCCAGGCCAGGTGGTCCTCGGCCTGGCGCATCAGCTCGGCTGCCTCAGCGCTGGTCCGGTCGAGGGTGGCCTGGGCCTCGGTACGAGCCTGGTCGAGCAGCTCCTCGGCCTCGCGACTGGCGCGTTCGTGCAGCCCCGCGGCCTCGGCGGTGACCCGGTCGGCCTCGGCCTGGGCCTGGCGGCGCAGCTCCATCGCCTCCGCACCGATCGTGGCGCGCTCCTGCGCCAAGGACTCCTTGGCGCGGGCGTCCAGGTCGGCGTAGTGGGCATCCATCTTCGCCACGTTGGCGGCGAAGGCGGCGTCGCGCTCGCGCTCGTGGTCGGCATACTTGGCCATCGCCGTGTCGTACTCGATGCGCGCGGCTCCCTGGAGACGCTCCGCCTCGATGCGGGCCGCGTCGAGGACGGCCGCAGCCTCGGCGCGAGCCTCGGCGACGGCGTCCTCGCTCGTCCGGCTGGCGGACTGGGTGAGCATCGAGGCGTGCTCGGCCGCGTCGGCGACCAGCGACTGGGCCTCGCGGCCGGCCTCGTCGAGAGCGCGCGCTGCCTGGTCGCGGTCGGCGCTGGCCGCCCGGTGCCGTTGCTCGGCGTCGGTGAGCAGCGCCTGGGCCTCGTCGCGCATCCTGGCGGACTCGCTGCGGGCCTCCGCGAGGGTCTGCTCCGTCTCGGCCCGCATCGCGTCGGCATACGCCTGCGCCCGTTCGAGGATGGACTGGGTATGCCGGGTCAGGTCGCCAATCTGCGGACCGGCCGGTCCGGCCGTCCGGGACCCCGCAGAAGCGGACAGGGCGTCAGGCATGGCGACATCCTCCCATGCCGGCCTTGCACCGCCAGCCGGAGCCAAGAGGCGCCTAGAGTGGGTCCATGGAGCGCCGGATCTTCGGGATCGAGAACGAGTACGGCATCACGTGCACGTTCGACGGGCAGCGTCGACTGACCCCAGACGAGGTCGCGCGCTACCTCTTTCGCAAGGTCGTCTCCTGGGGCCGTTCCTCCAACGTCTTCCTGTCCAACGGATCCCGGCTGTACCTCGATGTCGGCAGTCACCCCGAGTACGCCACGCCGGAGTGCGACCACGTCCGCCAGCTCGTCGTCCACGACAAGGCGGGGGAGCGGATCGTCGAGGGCCTCGTCGCCGACGCCCAGGACCGGCTCGCCGAGGAGGGCATCGAGGGCGAGATCTACGTCTTCAAGAACAACACCGACTCGGCCGGCAACTCCTATGGCTGCCACGAGAACTACCTCGTGGGCCGGGCAGGTGAGTTCCAGCAGCTGTCCGACGTGCTCATCCCCTTCCTCGTGAGCCGCCAGATCACCTGCGGCGCAGGCAAGGTCGTCACGACGTCCAAGGGCGCGACGTTCTGCGTCAGCCAGCGGGCCGACCACATCTGGGAGGGCGTCTCGTCGGCGACCACCCGCAGCCGGCCGATCATCAACACCCGTGACGAGCCCCACGCGGATGCCGAGCGCTATCGCCGCCTCCACGTCATCGTCGGTGACTCGAACATGAGCGAGACGACGACCATGCTCAAGGTGGGGTCGGCCGACCTCGTGCTGCGGATGATCGAGGCCGGCGTGGTCGTCCGCGACCTCACCCTGGAGAACCCCATCCGGGCCATCCGTGAGATGAGCCACGACATGACCGGGCGCAAGACGGTCCGCCTGAGCAACGGCCGCGAGCTGTCGGCCCTGCAGATCCAGGCCGAGTACCTCGAGCGGGCCCAGGCGTTCGCCGACCGCGAGGGCCTCGAGGACCCGATCCACAAGCAGGTCCTCGACCTGTGGGAGCGCACCCTGCGAGCCGTGGACACCGGCGACCTGTCGCTGGTCGACACCGAGATCGACTGGGTCATCAAGCACAAGCTCATCACCGGGTACATGGCCAAGCACGACCTGCCGCTCGAGCACCCCCGGGTCGCGCAACTCGACCTGGCCTACCACGACATCAACCGCCAGCGCGGGTTGTTCTACGTGCTGCAGAAGCACGGTCGGGCCGCTCGGGTGTGCACCGATCCCGAGGTCTTCGAGGCCAAGAACGTCCCGCCGCAGACGACCCGCGCCAAGCTGCGGGGCGACTTCATCAAGGCCGCGCAGGAGCACCGGCGCGACTTCACGGTCGACTGGGTGCACCTCAAGCTCAACGACCAGGCGCAGCGGACCGTGCTCTGCAAGGACCCCTTCGCCGCCGTCGACGTACGGGTCGAGCGGCTCATCGAGGGCATGCGCGGCTGACGCGAATCGGTGTTGCCAGCCTCTCCAGTTATGGTGGGCGGTGATCCCCAACCCCCGGCGAAAGTAACCCTCACCGTGCAGACACGACGTTTCCATGCCCTCGGCGCTGCCGTAGCGGCGGCCGCCCTGGTGCTCACCGCGTGCAGCGGTGGCTCCTCCGCCGCGAAGGCCTCCCCGCTCGCCCAGGTCAGCGTCTCGGGCGGTAGCGACACCACCGCGCCGACCGTCACCGTGAAGCCCAAGCCCCTGTCGGTCACCGAGACGACGACGCGCGTCGTCAAGGAGGGCACCGGGGCCACGGTCAAGGGTGACGAGATCGTCAGCCTCAAGTACGTGCTCCTCAACGCCAAGGACGGCGCGCTGCTCGACACGAACTTCGGCAAGCAGAACCTCGGCATCAACCTCGGTTCGGCTGACCTGCTCCCGGGGCTGAAGAAGGGCCTGGCGAACCAGAAGATCGGCTCGCGCATCCTCGTAGCAATGCCGCCGAAGGACGCGTTCGGCACCCAGGGCAACGCCCAGATCAAGGTCGGGGGCACCGACACGGTCCTCTTCCTCATGGACCTGCTGTCGACCCAGAAGCCGCTGAAGTCGGCCGAGGGCAAGGCAGTGAAGCCGGCCGCCGGCCTGCCCACCGTGCAGATGCAGGACGGCAAGGCCGCCACGATCACCGTCCCGAAGGGCGCCAAGGCGCCGACCAAGACCGTGGGCCAGCTCCTCATCGAGGGCACCGGCCCGAAGGTCGTGGCCGGCCAGACCATCCGCGTCACCTACACCGGTGCGCTGTGGAAGGACAGCAAGACCTTCGACTCCTCGGCCAACAGCCCTCAGGGGTACTTCGAGACCGTGATCGGCCAGAAGCACGTCATCAAGGCGTGGGACGACCAGCTCGTCGGCAAGCCGGTCGGCAGCCGGGTGCTGCTCGTCGTGCCGCCCGCGGACGGCTACGGCGCCGCTGGCAGCCCGCCCAAGATCAGCGGCACGGACACCCTTGTGTTCGTCGTCGACATCCTCGCCGCGTACTGAGTCGCGGCCCACTCCACCGAAGGGACCTCCCATGGGATTCGACCCCAACACCACCAAGCCCGAGATCGACTTCCCCGGTGACGCCGCTCCCACCGAGCTGCTCATCGAGGACCTCACCGAGGGCGACGGCGCCGAGGCCGGCGCCGGCGACACCATCTCCGCCCACTACGTCGGCGTCGCGCACTCCACCGGCGAGGAGTTCGACGCCTCGTGGAGCCGCGGCGCGCCCCTGGACTTCCGGCTCGGTGTCGGCCAGGTCATCCGCGGCTGGGACGAAGGCATCGTCGGCATGAAGGTCGGGGGCCGGCGCAAGCTGACCATCCCGTCGCACCTGGCCTATGGCGAGCGTGGTGCCGGTGGCGCCATCAAGCCGGGCGAGACGCTGATCTTCGTCGTCGACCTGGTCGACGTGCGCTGAGCCGGTCTCGCCGAGTCGTCTCAGACTCCCTCTGACAGCAGCCGGGCGGCATACCGCCCGGCTGCTGCGCTGTAGAGGAACGCCGCGTAGTCCCCGTCGAGGTCACGGCCCATCGTCGAGAGCGGGACCGGCGTGCTGCGCAGCATCCCCTCCAGTCCGTCGACGGGGACTTGGCGGACCGTGAGCGCGCCTGCCGCTTCGCGCACGAGGGCGTGCGCCTGCTCGGCCACGACCGCACCGAACTCGTCGCCCGTGGCGGCCAGCGGCACGTCGGCGGCGACCAGGCACACCCGCCCGTATGCCGTGACGCTGTGGTGCGAGACGCCCCGGTGCCGCTCACGCGGGTCGGCGCCTGAGACCCGCAGTGCCGCGATCCCGTGGCCACCGAGGGTCACGGCGGCGTTGAGTGCCTCTCCGGCCGCCACCCCGGTGTAGCCCCAGGTGGTGCCCGTGCCGACGTTTCCCGGGCCCTGGATCACCACCGCGACGTCTGCCCTCATGACGTGCCTGGCCGCCAGCAGGCCGGAGTGCAGCGTCACCGCCTCGTGGTCGCCGCCGTAGGCCTGGCCCACGGTCACGGTGCCCGCCAGCCACCCGGCCTCGCGCAGCCCAGCCACGTTGCGCGAGAACGCCACCGGCAGGGCGCCCCCATCGGTCATGACGTAGACGACGCGGGCGCGCGGTCGGTCGGCCCTGATGCCGGCGAGCACGGCTGGCAGCGCGGAGTGCAGGTCGGCCACGACCACCGGCAGGCCCTCGAGGTCGCCGGCCGAGGCGACGGCCCCCGTCATCACGGCATGGTGCGGACTGTCCTGCTCGTCGACGGCCATGAACATCTGCTGTTGGGGCGTGTAGCGCGCCTTGATGATGTGGCCCGCGGGTACGGCGGGGTCGGCGGGCAAGCGGTCCGGGGCAGCGACGACGAAGGCGAGACCTCCGGTGCCGAGACCCCGCAGCAGGGCCGAGGCGTTGAGCAGGACCCGGTCGCCGACCTGCGGCTCGCCCACGAGGGCGGTGTAGGCCAGCGCCCGGACCGTGCCCTCGTCCCCGGATGCGTCGGGGCGGGGAGCCAGCCGCACGGCATACTCCACGGCGCCCGGCCACCGGCCGAGCACCGCCTGGACCGTCCCATCGCGCCACTGCATCACGACACGCAGACTAGCCACGGGAGGCCCGGAGCATCTCGGGTAGCGTCGGGGCCGTGAGTTCCCCCACCGGCCCAGCAGCCAAGACCGAGCGCCTGCTCAACCTCGTGCTGTGCCTGCTCTACACGCGCCGTCCCCTGCCCAAGTCCAAGATCCGCGAGATCGTGCCGCAGTACGGCTCGGCCGCCAGCGACGAGGCCTTCGACCGCATGTTCGAGCGCGACAAGGACGAGCTGCGCGAGCTCGGCATCCCGCTCGTCACGGAGGACATCGGCAATGTCTGGGACGACGAGCTGGGCTACCGCATCGACCAGCGCGACTACGCCCTTCCCGACATCGAGTTCGAGGCGGACGAGCTGGCCGTCCTCGGTCTGGCGAGCCGCACCTGGGCGCACGCCTCCCTGGCCGGCCCCGCAGCCCAGGCCCTGCGCAAGCTCAAGGCCATCGACATCGAGCGCGACAGCGAGTCGCTCGTCGGCATCGAGCCCCGGCTCGGCACCCGCGAGGCGGCGTTCGAGCCGGTGAAGAACGCCGTCGTCGGCATGCAGACGATCTCCTTCGGCTACCGCACCGCCGGTCAGGGCGACACCCGCACCCGGCGCGTCCAGCCTTGGGGGCTCGCCTCGTGGCACGGCCGCTGGTACCTCACCGGGTTCGACCTCGACCGCGACGCCCCCCGCGTCTTCCGGTTGTCGCGCATCGTCGACGACGTGCGGCCGGTCGGCAAGCCCGGCGGGTATGCCGTGCCGCCCGACCACCGCGCGCAGGAGATGATCCGCACGACGGTCGGGGACCAGCAGACCCGGACCGCCACGGTGCGGGTCCGGGAGGGCCGCGGTCAGGCGTTGCGCCGCCGCGGTCACGAGGGGGCCACGCAGGGCGGGTGGACCGCCCTCGAGGTGCCGTTCACCGACGCGGACGCGTTCGCCGACGAGGTCAGCGGGTACGGCCCGGACGTCGTCGTCGATGCCCCCGACGAGGTGGGCGCCCTGGTCGTGGCGCGCCTTCGTGGAGCGGCCGCCCTCGCACCGAGCGACGGGAGGCTGGCGTGAGCACGCCCGAGACCGCGACCGCCCGGCTGTCGCGCCTGCTGACGATGGTGCCGTGGTTGGTCAACCGTCAGGGAATCGACCTCGACCGCGCCGCTGCCGAGCTGGGCATCAGCGTCACCCAGCTCGAGACGGACCTGCGGCTGCTCTACCTCTGCGGCTACGGCCAGATGCCCGACGAGCTCATCGACGCCCAGTGGGAGGGCGGGCGCGTCTTCGTCACCAACGCCGAGACCATCGCGCGGCCGCTGCGGCTCGGGCGCGACGAGGCGCTCACCCTGATGGTGGGCCTGCGGGCGCTGGCCACGGTCCCCGGCCTGGGCGAGCGCGACGCCATCGAACGCGCCATGGCCAAGCTCGAACAGGCCACCGGTGCGAGTGCGGACGCCGCGGCACGCGTCGAGGTCGCTATCGACGAGGGCGTCGAGGCCAGCCTGCTCACGGACGCGCGTCGCGCCATCGAGGACCATCGCCGCGTGCACCTGCGCTACCTCGTCCCCAGCCGCGACGAGTCCACGGAGCGCGACGTCGACCCGATGCGCGTCGTCAACCTCGAGTCGCGCTGGTACCTCGAGGGATGGTGCCACCGGGCCCAGGACACCCGCCTGTTCCGGATGGACCGGATCGAGTCCCTGGAGGTCCTCGACGAGGACGGCACCCCGCCACCCGAGGCTCAGCTGCGCGACCTCGACGCTGGCACCTTCACCCCCCGTCCGGACGACACGCTCGTGACCCTCCGGCTCCAGCCCGGTGCGTCCTGGGTGAGCGACTACTACCCCGTGGAGTCCGTGCACACGGCTCCCGACGGGGTGCAGACGGTCACCCTCCGCACCGCCGACACCCTCTGGCTGCGCCGCCTGATGTGGCGGCTGGGCGGCCTCGGCACGGTCCTGGAGCCAGCCTCGCTGGCCACGGCGGTGCGCGAGGGCGCCCGGGCCGCCCTCGCGGCATACGAAGGTTCGGGCGGGTAGGGTGCAGGCCGTGTGGTCGTGGGTTCTCATCTGGGTGCTGCTCGTGGTCATCGCGGCGGCGTACCTGGCGCGCCGCCTGTGGGGCGTCTGGGGTCAGTTCAAGGACCTCACCGAGGAGCTCGGCCATGCTTCGGCCACCCTCGACGCGCTGCAGGTCCAGGCCGACCGCCTGGGGGAGCGGGGTCCGGCTCCCGAGCTCGCCGTCTTCGGCGACCCGCGCCAGCTGCGTCGGGAACGCGAGGTCACCCGCGGCACGTTGAGGGAGCAACGGCGCGCCCGGAGGGCGGCCCACCGCCCTGGCTGGGCGCGCACCGTAGACTGACAGGTGTCAGGGCCCGCTCCCGCGGGACCAAGCGTTGCGCCCGCGGCTGTGGGCACCAGATCGCGTCCCGCTTCGGGCGCGGCCGAGAGGAAGGCACACCATGCTCAGGGGCGCATTCGAGGGCTGGCACATCATCATCCTGCTGGTGTTGGTCGTCGTCCTCTTCGGTTTCAAGCGTCTGCCCGACGCCGCACGCAGCCTCGGCCGCTCGATGCGCATCTTCAAGGCCGAAGTGGGCGAGATGAAGAACGACGGCAAGAGCGCCGCCAGCGCCGACACGGTGAAGGGCGAGACCGTCCGGGACGAGCCGGTCAAGGACGAGCCTGTGCGGACCCCGGCCCCCGAGAGCACCACCCCGGCACGCGAGGACGCCAGCCCGCGCGAGGGCAACTCCTCCGGCATCTCCTGACCCATCACCACCCTGCGGCAGTCCACGATGGCGTTCCGGCGTGCCCGAAACCCTGAGGGCCGCATGTCCTTGGGCGACCACCTGCGTGAGCTGCGCCGCCGGCTCGTCATCTCCGCGCTCGCGGTGCTCGTCGGGGCCGTCGGGGGGTGGGTCGTCTACCCGCAGGTCTACGCGGCCCTCTCGGCGCCGTTCAACGACTACAAGACCGCCCACCCGCACAGTGTCATCAGCCTCAACTTCGGCAACGCGACGGCGGCGTTCTCCCAGCAGCTGAGCATCTCGATCTTCGTCGGGGTGCTGGCGTCGAGCCCGGTCTGGATGTACCAGATCTGGGCCTTCATCGTGCCGGGGCTCACCCGCAAGGAGCGCCGGATCTCGCTGGCCTTCATCGCCGCGATCGTGCCGCTTGTTCCTGTCGGGCTGTGCGCTCTCGTACTACGTGCTGCCGAAGGTGCTGGCGGTGCTGTACGGGTTCACCCCACCCGGCGCCTCCAACATCCAGCAGGTCAGCGACTACTTCTCCTTCGTCACGCGCTTCATCCTCGCGTTCGGCCTGTCGTTCCTCATGCCGGTGCTGCTCGTTGCGCTCAACGCGATCGGCCTCCTGCCGGCTTCGGCGATGCTGCGGGCGTGGCGACCAGCAGTGTTCGGGATCTTCGTCGTCTCGGCGATCGCGACCCCGACGCCTGACGCGTTCACGATGTTCCTGCTGGCCATCCCGCTGGTCGGCCTCTACTTCGCGGCCATCGGGGTCAGCAAGCTCATCGAGCGCAGCCGGGGAAAGAACCGCCCGGAGTGGGTCGAGGTCTCCGACGACGAGGCGTCGAGCCTGTAACCTCCGCGCGTGCACAAACGCGTCGGTTTGGTCGTCAACCCCACGTCGGGCAAGAACCGTGGCATGTCCTTAGGTATCGAGGTCGCCCAGCGGCTGCGTGCCGCCGGCCACGAGGTGCTCGAGCTGTCCGACGAATCGTATGCCGCGGCCCGCGACCGCGCGCTCGGCGCGATCGCCCAGGGGCTCGACGTCCTGGCCGTGGTCGGCGGGGACGGGATGGTCCACCTCGGGGTGAACCTGGCGGCCGAGTCCGCGGTGACCCTGGCCATCATCGGCGCCGGCACCGGGAACGACGTCGCCCGGGGCCTCGGGCTCCCGGTGCACGACCCGGTGCGGGCGGCTGACCTCGTCACCACCGGGGTCCCCCGCGTCATCGACGCGGTCCGGCACACCGACCAGCACGGGGAACGGCACTGGTACGCCGGCGTGCTGGGCGCCGGCTTCGACTCGGTCGTCAACGAACGCGCCAACACCTGGCCCTGGCCCAAGGGTCAGATGCGCTACAACCTCGCCGTGCTGCGCGAGCTGCCGCTCTTCCGGCCGATCCCGTACGTCGTCACGGTCGATGGAGAGCGCCACGAGACCAAGGCGATGCTCGTGGTGGTCGCGAACGGCCCGTCCTACGGGGGCGGCATGCGGGTCGCGCCCGACGCCCGGTTCGACGACGGGCTGGCCGATGTGGTGATCCTCCACGAGGTGAGCACGCTGGAGTTCCTCAAGGTCTTCCCCAAGGTCTTCAAGGGCGCCCACGTCGACCATCCTGCAGTCGAGATCCTGCGCGGTCGCGAGGTGCGGCTCGAAGCGGCCGGCATCGTGGCCTACGCCGACGGCGAGCGGTTCGGTCCACTGCCCCTCACCCTGGAGACCGTCCCCGGCGCGGTGACGGTGCTGGCGCCGCCCGCCACGTAGGCTCGGTCCCATGCCGACGCCCGCCGAGTCGTATGCCGCGAGCTCCCGCCGCACGGCATACGGCCAGAGCCAGCTGGCCGCCTTCGCAGCCACCGTGGCGTTTCCGCTCGACCCCTTCCAGGAGCAGGCCTGCGAGGCGGTGGAGCGAGGCCGGGGCGTGCTCGTCGCGGCGCCCACCGGGGCGGGCAAGACGATCGTGGGGGAGTTCGCGGTCTTCCTCGCCCTCGCCACCGGCCGGAAGGCCTTCTACACCACGCCCATCAAGGCCCTCTCGAACCAGAAGTACAACGACCTGGTGCGTCGCCACGGCGCCGCCAACGTCGGCCTCCTCACCGGCGACTCGTCGATCAACGGCGAGGCGCCGGTCGTCGTCATGACGACCGAGGTGCTGCGCAACATGATGTATGCCGGGTCCTCGACCCTGCACGGCCTGGGTTTCGTCGTCATGGACGAGGTGCACTACCTCGCCGACCGCTTCCGGGGCGCGGTCTGGGAAGAGGTCATCATCCACCTGCCCCAGGACGTCCAGGTCGTCTCGCTGTCGGCGACGGTGAGCAACGCCGAGGAGTTCGGCGCGTGGCTGGCCGAGGTGCGCGGCGGGGTGGACATCATCGTCTCGGAGCACCGCCCGGTGCCCTTGTGGCAGCACATGATGGTCGGCCAGCGGATGTACGACCTGTTCGTCGACGAGACGTCCGCCCCGGTGACCGGAGTCGATGCCACCCGGGTCAACCCCGAGCTCCTGCAGACCATCCGCACCGTGGAGGACCGGGGTCGCTGGGACAGCGGAGCACGCCACCACTCGCGACCAGGCCGATCGGACAGCCGATCGGACAGCCGATCGGACCGACCCGATCGGAACGGCCGGAACGGCCAGGGAGGCCACGGCGGCCAGAACGGCCGGGGTGGTCCAGGGCGTCCCGGTGGGGGAGCGACCCGCTCCGAGGTGGTGCAGCGGCTCGATCGCGAGGGCCTGCTACCGGCGATCACCTTCATCTTCAGCCGGGTGGGCTGCGAAGGCGCCGTCACCCAGCTTGTTGCGTGACGGCATCCGGCTGATCCCCGAGGCGGAGGGCGACCGGATCCGCCGCACCGTGGAGGAGCGCGTCTCGGCGCTCGCCGACGAGGACCTCGGCGTCCTCGGGTACTGGGACTTCGTCGACGGCCTCACGCGCGGCTTCGCCGCCCACCACGCCGGCATGCTGCCGACGTTCCGCGAGATCGTCGAGGAGCTGTTCACGGCCGGCCGGATCCGCGCGGTGTTCGCCACCGAGACGCTGGCGTTGGGCATCAACATGCCGGCCCGGACCGTGGTGATCGAGAAGCTCGTCAAGTTCAACGGCGAGACGCACGCCGACATCACCCCCGCCGAGTACACCCAGCTCACCGGTCGGGCAGGACGACGCGGCATCGACGTGGAGGGCCACGCCCTGGTGCTCTGGAACCGCGGCCTGGACCCGCTCGCGGTGGCTGGCCTGGCCTCCACCCGGACCTACCCGCTGCGATCGAGCTTCCGCCCGACCTACAACATGGCGGTCAACCTCGTGGCGCAGGTCGGGCGTGACACCGCCCGCGAGATCCTCGAGACGTCGTTCGCCCAGTTCCAGGCCGACCGCGGGGTGGTCGGGCTCGCCCGGGCGGTGCGCAAGAACGAGGAGGGCCTCGAGGGGTACGCCGAGGCCATGGTCTGTCACCTCGGCGACTTCCGGGAGTATGCCGCGTTGCGCCACGCGATCGCCCGCCTCGAGAAGGAGGGCGCCAAGCTGCGCTCTGCGAGCAGGCGCGCCGAGGCGGCCGTCTCGCTAGAGGCGCTGCGGATCGGCGACGTCATCAGGATCCCAGCCGGCCGCAAGGGCGGCTATGCGGTCGTCGTGCAGCCGTCGAAGTCCTACCGGGGCGAGGACGCGGCACCGACGGTGGTCACCGAGGACCGCCAGCTGCGCCGCCTTACGCTCGTCGACGTGCCCACGCCGGTGACGGCGATCGCTCACGTCAAGGTGCCTCCGCACTTCAACGCCAAGAGCCCCAAGGCGCGCCGTGACCTCGCCACGTCGCTGCGGATCGCCGTGCCCCACGACCCGCCCCCGCAGGCTCGGGCGCGGCATACCGGAGCGTCCGCGGACGAGCAGGAGATCGCCGAGCTGCGTCGCAAGCTCAAGGCCCACCCGTGCCACCAGTGTCCGGACCGCGAGGACCACGCCCGGTGGGCGGAGCGCTGGTGGCGGCTCAAGCGCGAGACCGTCGGGTTGCAGCGCAAGGTCGAGGGCCGCACCAACTCGGTGGCCAAGACGTTCGACCGGATCTGCACCCTGTTGGCCGAGATGGGCTATCTGTCACCAGACGGCAACGAGGTCACCGAGCAGGGCCAGAACCTGCGACGGCTGTACACCGAGAAGGACCTCTTGGCGGCCGAGTGTCTGCGTCTCGGGGTCTGGAAGCGCCTCGACGCGTCCGGGCTCGCGGCCGTGGTCTCCTCGCTCATCCACGAGCCGCGTCGCGACGAGGCAGACCCCTCGCCCAGGATGCCCACCGACGACGTGGCCGAGGCGGTCCACGAGATGCAGGTGCTGTGGTCGGCGCTGGAGGACCGCGAACGGGACCTCGGGCTACCGCTCACCGGCGACCCCGACGCCGGCATGGCCTGGATGATGCACCGCTGGGCAGGTGGCCGCCGGCTCGAGGAGGTGCTGCGGGGGTCGGACATGGCCGCGGGCGACTTCGTGCGCCGCTGCAAGCAGGTGGTCGACCTGCTCGGCCAGATCGGCGACGCGGCACCGGAGCCGACACTGCGCGCCACGGCTCGTACCGCGATCGATGCCGTCATGCGTGGTGTGGTCGCGGCCGACAGATTGGACTGAGCAACGATGACCGACCCATCGCCGACCGGCCTGAGCGCCGACCTGCACCGTTACCTCCAGCAGGGACGGGACGGGCTGCTGCGTTCACTAGACGGGTTGGGGGACTACGACCTGCGCCGGCCGCTGACCCCCAGTGGCACCAACCTGCTGGGCCTGGTCAAGCACCTTGCCGGCGTGGAGCTCGGCTACCTCGTCGAGTCGGTCGGGCGCGACGCGCCGGTGCTGCCGTGGAACGAGGACGGCTCCGTGTGGGACAGCGCCGACATGTGGGCGACCGCAGACCAGTCACGGGAGTACATCGTGGACCTCTACCGCCAGGCCTGGGTGGTCAGCGACGCCGCCCTGGCCGAGCTGCCACTGGACGAGCCCGCCGAGGTCGACTGGTGGTCGGCGGAGAAGCGGCACACGACGTTCGGGCACCTGGTCGTGCGGGTGGTCGCCGAGACGGCACAGCATGCCGGGCACGCCGACATCCTGCGCGAGACGATCGACGGCCAGGCGGGGCGTGACCACGACGCTCAGGGTGACCGGCAGTGGTGGGTCGACTACGTCGCCAGGATCCAGGCGGCGGCCGACGCCCACCGCGCCTGAGCCTGCGCGGCTGCGACCGTCACTCGATCCGCAGCGCCGACAGCACGCGGTTGAACGAGCTCGTCACGCCGAACTGGCTCGCCACCCGGCTCATCAGCACCGGATCGGCCACCTCGGTCGGCAGGGTCAGATCCTGCTCGGCGACCGGCGCGTCGGGCGCCACCCGGACGACCATCGGGGCCACGTCGAGGTAGGCCGCGCCGGCCTCGAGCCGGGCCCGCTGCGCGCCCTTGATCTCCGGATCCCCGCCGTCGACCGCGGCGCGCAGGGCGACGAGCGAGCCGTACTTCTCGATGAGCTTGGCTGCCGTCTTCTCCCCGATCCCGGCGACACCGGGCAACCCGTCGCTCGTGTCGCCGCGGAGCACCGCCATGTCCGCGTACGCGGGTCCGCTCGCGACGGCATACTTCGTCCGCAGGAAGGCCTCGTCGACCAGGTCGGGGTCGCGGACCCCGCCCCGGGCGGTGTAGATGACGCGCACGGCCGCGGCGTCGTCGACGAGCTGGAAAAGGTCGCGGTCGCCAGTGACGACGTCGACGGCCATCGACCCCTTGTGGCGCGCCGTCAGGGTCCCGATGACGTCGTCCGCCTCGTAGCCGTCGGCACCGAGCCGGGCGATGCCCAGGGCCGCGAGCGCGTCGCGGATCACCGGCACCTGGACCGCGAGGTCGTCGGGCGTCTGCTCCTCCTCGAGCGAGCCGTCGAGGAGGCGGTGGGCCTTGTAGGTCGGGATCGCGTCCACCCGGAACTGCGGGCGCCAGTCGTTGTCCCAGCACGCCACGAGGTGGGTCGGCTGGTGCGTCGTGATGAGCGAGGCGATCATGTCGAGGAACCCGCGGATCGCGTTGGTCGGCGGTTCCGACAGGTCGTCGCGCTGGTCGGGCACTCCGAAGAACGCCCGGAAGTACAGCGAAGCCGAGTCGAGCAGCATCAGACGCCCGTGCAGAGATTCCGACATGGCGGACATGGTGCCACCTGGGCCCCTGACCTCAGTAGGGTGGCGTCGTGGAAGACCTCGATCGTCGCATCGTCGACCTCCTTCGTGCCGACGGGCGGATGAGCTACACCGACCTGGGCAAGGCGATGGGGCTGTCCACCTCGGCCGTCCACCAGCGGGTGCGGCGGCTCGAGGAGCGGGGCGTCATCAAGCGGTATGCCGCGGTGGTCGACCACACGGCGCTCGACCTGCCCCTCACGGCGTTCATCTCGATCACCCCGCTGGACCCGGCAGCCCCCGACGACATCCCGGACCGGCTGCGCCAGGTCACCGAGCTCGAGGCGTGCCACTCCGTCGCCGGCGAGGAGAACTACATCCTCAAGGCTCGCGTGCGCACCCCTGGCGACCTCGAGGACCTGCTCGCCCGGATCCGCGCGACGGCGAACGTCGCTACGCGGACGACCGTGGTGCTCTCGACCGCCTGGGAGTAGACCGGCTTGGTCGGCTCGCGATCAGCGGCCGATGGGCGCGAGCCGCGCTCTCGTGGCGGCGACCAGGTCCTGCGGGGCGAGCGAGATGTCGAGGCCGCGGCGGCCACCCGAGACGTAGACCCGGTCGAACCCGGTGGCCGAGTCGTCGACCACGGTTGGCAGCACTTTGCGTTGGCCGATGGGGGAGATGCCGCCCACGACGTAGCCGGTGGCGCGCTCGGCGTCGGCAGGCGCAGCCATGACGACCTTCTTGCGACCCAGTGCCGCCGCCATCGCCTTGAGGTCGAGCTGGCGGTCGACCGGGACCACCGCGACCGCGAGACCACCCTCGCCGTCGACGAGGAGGGTCTTGAACACCTGGGCGGGCGGCACCGACAGCGCCGCTGCGGCCTCCAGTCCGTAGGAGGCCGCAGCCGGGTCGGGCTCGTAGGGGTGCAGCGCGAAGGCCAGACCCAGGCGGGTCAGGGCCGTCGTGGCCGGGGTGCCGCTCAGCGGGACTCGACGCGGCGGACGAGGGCCCAGGCCCCGGGGAGCAGGCCGGCCGCCGCGAGGATCTTGAGGCCGTCCCCGACGAGGAACGGCACCACGCCCTTGGCGAGGCCGGTCTGCAGGTCCATGCCGGTCGCCGCCATGAGGTACGGCACGCCCACGGCATAGATGACCAGGTTGCCGAGGACCATCGTGCCGGCCGTTTTGAGCGGGGTCCGGTCGGCGCCGCGCTGCGCGAGGCCGCCGACCAGTGCACCGGCCAGGACGAACCCGATGAGGTACCCGAACGAGGCGAAGCCGTAGCCGCTGGCGTGCCCGGCGAACCACGGCACGCCGGCCATGCCCGCGAGCAGGTACAGACCGATGCTCAGCAGGCCTCGCAGCGGCCCGAGTGCGGCGCCGGTGAGCAGCACGGCGAACGTGCCCAGCGTCAGCGGAACCGGGGTGAACGACAGCGGGATGGAGAACTGGGCGAGCAGGCCGACGAGCCCGGCACCGCCGAGGACGAGGGCCGAGTCGCGGACCAGGCCGCCGGGGATGACGTCGGCGAGGACGCGGGTGCGGGGGAGGGCGATAGCAGTCACGGGGAGCAACCTAGCGAAGGCCGAGACCGCCGCCGACGCAGCCCCGCGTATGCCGCGTCACACCAAGGACGCCTCGCGCGACGCCGCCGCAGCGACGACCGCCCGCCCGTGGTTGGCCTCGTGGTCACCCTCGGCACGCCACCACGCCTGGCCGGCCTCCGGGAGGGTGTAGATCGGGTCGTAGTAGACGTAGTCGCGCGACAGGGCGTCGGTGTCGGCACCCTCGATGGAGGTCCGGTAGTTCTTGCGCCAGAAGGACATGCCGCGCTCGGTGTCGTAGCTGTCGACCTGGTGCACCCAGCGCTTGCCGACGAAGGGCACGTCACACACGATGCGCGGCGTCGCGAACCCGGGCAGGTAGCCCATCATCGAGTGCTGCAGGTGCTGCGCCTCGGCCAGCGAGAGCCGCCAGTGCTCGGCGAACGGGATCATGTCGCACATGTAGAAGTAGTACGGCGTGATCATCGCGTCGTCCTGGAGGGCGAAGCAGAGGTCGAGCAGCTGCTCGGTCGAGTCGTTGATGCCGCGCATCAGCACACCCTGGTTGCGGACGTCGCGGATGCCCGCCTCGAGCATCGTCTTGGACGCCAGGGCCACGAGCGGCGTCACCGACTGGGCGTTGTTGACGTGGGTGTGGATCGCGAGGGACACGCCCCGGGCCCGGGCCTTGGTGGAGACCCGGTGGACGCCCTCGACCACGTCTGGCTGCAGCCAGTGCTGGGGCAGTCCCATCAGGGCCTTGGTGGCCAGCCGGATGTCGCGGATGTTCTCGATCTCGAGCAGCTTGTCGAGGAACCCCTCGAGGTTCTTCCACGGCATGTTGGCCACGTCGCCGCCGGAGACGACGACGTCGCGAACCTGGGGGGTCTGCTGCAGGTAACCGAGCATCGCGGCATACCGGTCGGCGGGCTTGCCGGTGAGCTTGAGCTTGTCGACCACGGCCGTCGAGTTGCCCACGAGGTCCATGCGGGTGCAGTGGCCGCAGTACTGCGGGCAGGTGGGGAGCAGCTCGGCCAGCACCTTGGTCGGGTAGCGGTGCGTGAGCCCCTCGGCCACCCACATGTCGTGCTCGTGCAGGCTGTCCCGGGTGGAGTGCGGGTGGGAGGGCCAGTCGGTGCGGCGGTCGGAGAACACCGGGAGCATGTAGCGGCGCACCGGATCGGCGTAGAACGCGCGGGTGAACTCGGCGCCGGCGGCCGGAAGCGGCTCGACCGTGGCCGGGACCATGGTGTTCATCATCTGCGGCGGCACGAGCATCGACATCGTGGCGCGCTCGGCCTGGTCGCGCTCGAGGTCCGCATAGAACGCGTCGCTCAGCAGCTCGCCCATCAGCTCACGGAGCTGGCGCACGTTCTTGACGCAGTGGGCGCGCTGCCACTGGGCGCTGGCCCAGTCCTGCGCGGTGACGTCGCGCCATCCGGGGAAGCGGGTCCAGTCGGGCTCCACCAGCTCGCGGTGGCGGTAGACGTAGGGCTGCTCGATCGCGGTGCTCATGCATGGCAGGATACGGGACAGGTTCCGATGAAATCGACCCGGCACCGCAAGATTTGCACGATATTTCGCTAATGATGGGAGATTCTGTGTCTGCGACGCCGTCCTCGCCGGTGGGTCTGCACCGGGTCGTCGACCCCGTGCCACCCTCGCTGCCCCAGGCCGCGCGCCGGCTCGACCCCTCACCCCAGCTGTGGCCCGACGAGGTCCGGGTCCGCGTCGAGACCCTCAACCTCGACGCGGCCTCCTACCGCCAGCTGGCCGAGAAGCACGGGGGAGACGGCGCCGCGCTCCGTGCCGAGGTGCTCGACATCGTCGCGACGCGGGGCAAGATGCAGAACCCGGTCACCGGGTCCGGCGGCATGCTCATCGGCACCGTCGACGAGGTGGGCCCCGAGTCGCCGCTCGGTCTGACGCCGGGCGACCGCGTCGCCACCCTCGTCTCGCTCTCGCTCACGCCGCTCGTCATCACCGACGGCCTGGCCCGCTGGGACGGCCGCTCCGAGCGGGTGCCCGCGCAGGGCCATGCCATCCTGTTCGGCCGGTCGATCGCGGCGCACCTGCCCGACGACCTCGCCCCCGACCTCGCCCTCATGGTGATGGACGTCTGTGGGGCGCCGGCGTTGGTGGCCAGGATCGTGCGTGAGTATGCCGCGGCCGGCACCGCGCCGACCGTGGCCGTGCTGGGGGGCGCGGGCAAGTCCGGGTCGCTCTCGCTCGCCGCTGCGGCCGACGCGGGCGCGGGGCGGCGCATCGCCGTCGTCCCGGTCGAGCGCGAGGCTCGGCTGCTCGAGGGCACCGGTCTGGCCGACGAGGTGGTCATCGCCGATGCCCGCAGCCCGTTGGGCCTCTCCGAGGCGGTGGCCGCGGCCGGTGGCCCCGCCGACATCACGGTCGTCTGCGTGGACGTCCCTGGGTGCGAGCAGCCCGCGATCCTGTCGACGGCGCAGGGCGGCACCATCATCTTCTTCTCGATGGCCACGAACTTCGCCGCGGCGGCGCTGGGCGCCGAAGGGGTTGCGGCCGACGTGCGGATGCTCGTGGGGAACGGCTACGTCCCCGGGCACGCGGCATACGCGCTTGACCTCATCCGCGCCAACGCGGCGGTGAGGGGGCTGTTCGAGGGCCGGCTGGACGAGTAGCAGACTGGGCCCGTGAGCACCCTCTACCGCGGCGGATTCGTCTACTCACCCCTCGACCCGTTCGCCAACGCGATGGTGGTCGACGACGCGACCGGCACCATCGCCTGGATCGGCGGGGACGACGCGGCGGCTGTCCACGTCGACGCAGTCGACGCGGTCGTCGAGCTCGACGGAGCCCTCATCACCCCAGCGTTCGTCGACGCCCACGCCCACACGTCGCAGACCGGGGCCAGCCTGCGGGGTGTCGACCTCGGCAGCACCCGCAGCCTCGCCGAGGCGCTCAGCCGGGTCGAGGACGCCGTGCGCGCCCACCAGGGCCGCCCGGTCTTCGCCCACGGCTGGGACCAGGAGCGGTGGGCCGAGGGACGCCCCCACACCGGGGCCGAGCTCGACCGGGCGTCATACGGCGGGGTCGTGTACTCGCCACGCATCGACGGGCACTCGGCGGTGATCTCCTCGGCGCTGGCTGCCGCGAGTGGCGCGCGGGACCTGCCCGGGTGGGAGGGCGAGGGCCTGGTGACCCGAGATGCCCACCACGCGGCGCGCGAGGCCTTCACGACGGCGGTGACCCCGGCGCAGCGCCAGGCGGACATCGACCTCGCGCTGCGAACCGCCGCCGCGGCGGGCATCGGCCTGGTCCACGAGAACGGCGGCCGCGTGCTCTCGGGCACCGACGACTTCGCCGAGGTGCTCGCGGCGGGGGAGCGGGGCGACGGACCACAGACGATCGGGTACTGGGCGCAGCTCGTCGAGGACGACGCGCAGGCGCGCGACGCGGCCCTGGTGCGCGGGGCGCGCGGGCTCGCCGGCGACCTCAACATCGACGGTTCGATCGGCTCCCGCACGGCCCACCTGCACGACGCCTATGCCGACGCCCCGGGCCAGCGCGGCAACGCCTACCTCACCGTCGAGCAGGTGCGCGACCACGTCGCGGCGTGCTCGCTGGCGGGTCTCCAGGCTGGTTTCCACGTCATCGGCGACGCAGGAGTCGCCACGGCGGTCGAGGGCTTCGAGGCCGCCGCCGCCCTGGTCGGCACGTCGACCGTCCTGCGCGGTCGGCACCGGCTCGAGCACCTCGAGATGATCACCCGCGAGCAGATCGAGCGACTGGTGCGACTAGGCGTCAGCGCCAGCGTGCAACCCGCGTTCGACGCCGCCTGGGGTGGCCCCGGCGGGATGTATGCCGCCCGGCTGGGCGCCGACCGCGTCCAGGGCACGCACCCGATGAACCCGTTCGCCTCCATGCTCGCGGCGGGGATGACGGTCGCGCTCGGGTCGGACTCGCCGGTGACGCCCTTTGCTCCCTGGGAGGCAGTGCGCGCCTGCGTCAGCCACCACGAGGAGTCGCAGCGGATCTCAGCCCGCTCGGCGTTCCTCGCCCACACCCGCGGCGGCTGGCGCGCGGCCGGTTTCGACGACCGTGGCTACCTCGACCTCGGTCTCCCCGCGACGTTCGCCGTGTGGGGGGTCGGGGACCTCGTCGTGCAGGCTCCCGACGACCGGATCCAGACGTGGTCGACCGATCCACGCTCCGGCACGCCCGGGCTGCCCGACCTCTCGGCGGGCGCACCGCTCCCGGTCTGCCAGCGCACCGTCGTCCGGGGTCGGACCGTCTTCGACTCCGGCGCGCTCGCCGCCTGACACAGCAAGGATTTGCGGCCATATGCCACACATTCAGGAAATCCTCTCCCTCGCTGCTAGATTTGCCGCGTGTCTTCTCGTGTGAAACCGCTCCTGGACCTCGACCCGGGCGACGTACGCCGGGCCCGCACCTTGGCCCGCAAGGCTGGTCGACCGGTCGTGAAGCTGGCCCAAAGCCACACCACGGTCTCGGTCGAGCGCGCGACGCTGCGCCTCGCCGGGCTGAGCGGCGCCGACCACGACCGGGTCCCGTGGGTCAACCACCTCGTCGACCGGGTCCGCAGCGAGGTCGGCCTCGAGCACGGGATCACCACCCCGGTGTTCGACGCGCTACGCCGCGGCGAGGCCGAGGACCTGCTCACCCTCGCCCAGAAGGCCGCCAGCGGTTCGGTGTCCTTCCGGCTCCCCGAGGGCAAGGAGGCCACCCGCGCCCAGACCACCGCGCGACGGGAGGTGTCCCGCGGCATACGGGCCATCGACCGACAGCGGGCCACCCGCGACCGCCTGATCAAGCGCCACGGCGACCCGAAGCAGCGACCCTGGATCTACCTCATCGTCGCCACGGGTGACATCTACGAGGACATCACCCAGGCCCAGAACGCCGCCCGCGAGGGGGCGGACATCATCGCCGTGATTCGCTCGACCGGCCAGTCGCTGCTCGACTACGTGCCCGAGGGCGCCACTCGTGAGGGGTATGCCGGGACGTATGCCACCCAGGAGAACTTCCGGCTCATGCGGGCCGCCCTGGACGAGACGTCCAAGGAGCTCGGCCGGTACATCCGGCTGACGAACTACGCCAGTGGGCTGTGCATGCCCGAGATCGCGGCCCTGGCCGGGCTCGAGCGGCTCGACATGATGCTCAACGACTCGATGTACGGGATCCTCTTTCGCGACATCAACCCGATCCGCACCTTCGTGGACCAGCGGTTCAGCCGGCAGATCCACGCGCGCGCCGGGATCATCATCAACACCGGCGAGGACAACTACCTCACCACCGCCGACGCCGTCGAGGCCGCCCACACGGTGACGGTGAGCCAGCTGCTCAACGAGTACTTCGCCAAGGAGGCGGGGCTGGAGGACTGGCAGCTCGGTTTGGGTCACGCCTTCGAGATCAACCCGGACCTGCCCGACTCGTTCCGCATGGAGCTGGCGCACGCCCTGCTCGCCCGCCAGCTGTTCCCGCAGGCGCCCCTGAAGTGGATGCCGCCCACGAAGCACATGACCGGAGACGTCTTCCGCGGCTACCTCCTCGACGGGTTCTTCAACCTCGTCGGCGCCATGACCGGTCAGGGGATCCTGCTCGTCGGCATGATGACCGAGGCCGTCGTCACGCCGTTCCTGTCCGACCGCGACCTCGCACTGCAGAACGTCCGGTACGTGCTCAATGCCGCCGGGGGGCTGACCGAGGACTTCCACCCGCCCCGGGACGGCTTCATCCAGAACCGTGCCCGCCAGGTCCTGGGCGAGGCGATCGACCTGCTGACCCGCATCACCGACGAGCCCGGCCGGGCCCCGCTGCTGGAGGCGATCGCTGACGGCACCTTCGGTCTGATGAAGCGACCCGCCAACGCCGGCAAGGGCCTGGACGGCGTGGTCCAACGCGCTCCCGGGTACGACAACCCGGCCATCACCCTGCTCGAGAGCGGAGAGTCCCGGTGACCGCCCGCCGACAGCCCGACATCGTGCGTCCCTACGGTGACACGACCGGCGACGGCATGGTGCAGGTGTCCTTCACGCTCCCCGTGCCGCACGACAAGCGCGCTGAGGGAGCCGCGCTCCAGCTGGCCGCCAAGATGGGCCTGGCCCCCGCGCTGCTCGTCCACGCCAAGCCCATGGGCCCCGACTTCACCTTCTTCGTGGTCTACGGCAGTGCCACCCACCTCGTGGACCTGCGCGAGGTCGAGGTCGTCGAGCGCGAGTTCCCGCTCCTCAGCCCCGGCGAGGTCAACAAGGCCATCAAGCGGCACCTGCGGCGCAAGCTCGTGGTCGTGGGCGCCTGCATCGGCACCGACGCCCACACCGTGGGGATCGACGCGATCCTCAACATCAAGGGGTTCGCGGGGGAGAAGGGGCTGGAGTACTACCGCGAGATCACGGTCGTCAACCTCGGCGCCCAGGTGCTCGTGCCCGAGCTGGTGGCCAGGGCCCGGGCCGAGCGCGCGGACGCCGTGCTGGTCAGCCAGGTCGTCACCCAGCGGGACGCCCACATCCACAACACGACGACGATGAGCGCGGCCTTCCGCGAGGCCTACCCCGCCGGGCAGGTGCCGCTACTGGTGGTCGGCGGGCCCCGCTTCGAGGAAGGCTCCGCACCGCGCCTCGGCGTGGACCGCATCTTCGGCCGAGGCACCACCCCGGGCGAGGTGGCCAGCTACCTTGCCCACGAGCTCGCGAACCCTGCCACCTCAGCCACCTCAGCCACCTCGGCCACCTCGGCCACCTCGACCACCTCGGCGGCCCCGGGCCCTGGCGCTAAGGAGAAGCGATGACTTCAGCGACCCCCACGGTGGGAACCACCGTCACCCACCGCCGTTACGTGCCCTACTCCCACGCGCACTACGCGGGGAACCTCGTCGACGGGGCGTACTCGCTCGCGGCGTTCGGCGACGTGGCGACCGAGATGTGCATCAGGACCGACGGCGACGAGGGACTCTTCGCCTCGTACTCCGACGTCCAGTTCCTGGCGCCCGTGCGCGCGGGGGACGTCATCGAGATCTCCGCGACGCTCGTGCGCGTGGGCACCCGGAGCCGCGAGATGGACTTCGAGGTGCGGGTGGTGGGTCGCGGGGCGCCACAGCGAGGCGAGTCCGCGGCCGACGTGCTCGACCCCCATGTCGTGGCGACGACAGCGCGCGGAGTCGTCGTGGTTCCGCCGCGGCCGGCGGCTCCCTGACGGCCCGCTCGGCGTGTCGCCAGCGACACGCCGAGGGTTGACAGATTGCCTTGCAGCGCAACGGTTTTCGTCTGACCACAGATCCACGCCCCAGCGAGCCACCAGACGTGAACACGGGGTTGACAGACAGCGAAGCGGGGGTAAGTTGGCCCTCGGTTGTCTCACCGATACGACCACCTGCAAGGGGGCTCTCAGAGCAGAGAAGGACGCACTGCGCGGTGGCTAGCGCGCGCAGCCACCGCCCACCAGCCGTGATGTCCGACCCATCTGACGTCCCCTCTGCGGGCAGTGGTGGACGGCGGCCCGGCCCGCCCGCTTAGTAGACAACAGCAGGATGCTGACCTCCAGCCATCGTCCTGCTGGTCCCAACGGCGGCGCGGGCCGTGCTGTGTCCTACCGTGGTGCCGTGCCCAAGCCGATCAGCTCGCTCCGCGCGGGGTCTCGCCTGGGTTTCGCGGTGCTCTCCGGACTCGTCACGGCCCAGGCGTTTCCGACGCACCACGGTTGGTGGTGGGCACCGCTCGGGGTCGCCCTGCTGTCGGCCTGCGTCATGGGGGTGCGGTGGCGGCTGGCGCTGCTGCTCGGTCTCGGTCACGGCCTGGGCTTCTTCCTGCCGACGCTGTCGTGGTCGGGCGTCTACGTCGGCAACCTGCCGTGGGTGGCCCTGTCCTCGCTCGAAGCCCTCTACCTCGCGGCCATGTGTGCCGTGACCGCTGCGGTCCAGGCCCCCTTCCTCACGTCCCGGCTGCGGTCCCTCGGGTATGCCGTGGTGCCGGTGATGTGGGTCCTTCAGGAGTGGGCCCGGAGCACGACCCCGTTCGGTGGCTTCCCGTGGGCGCGCCTGGCCTTCAGCCAGGCGGACAGCCCGCTGGCTCCGCTGGCCCGGTTTGCCGGGGCCCCCGGCATCACCTTCGCCGTCGCCGCCCTCGGCGCCCTGCTGCACGCCGCCGTCCTCGCCGCCTCGCACCTGGTCGGTCGCCCCCGCCGGCCGGGGCCCGCGGCATACCGGTCGGCGTCGGTCGCCCTCGCGGTCCTGGCGGCCGCGCCGCTCGCGCTGGCGCTGTCCACCAGCCTGCCCACCGACGGGCGCCGGGTCTCCGTCCTCTTCGTCCAGGGGAACGTTCCCCACGCCGGGCTCGACTTCAACGCGCAGCGCCGGGCCGTCCTCGACAACCACGTGCGGGCGACGGTCGCCGCCACCCAGCACGAGACGACGCCCCCCTCGCTCGTGGTCTGGCCCGAGAACTCCTCCGACATCGACCCGATCATCAACCTCGACGCCGCGGCCCAGGTCCGACTCGCGGTGCAGACTGCGCGGGCGCCCGTGCTCGTCGGGGCGGTGCTCGACGGCCCCGGACGGTACGTCTCGAACGCGAGCCTGTTCTACCGCCCCGGTGGCGCCGCCCCGGCGCGGTACGTCAAGCAGCACCCTGTGCCGTTCGCCGAGTACATCCCCTACCGCAGCTTCTTCCGGAACTTCAGCGACAAGGTCGATCTGGTCTCGCGGGACTTCACGCGCGGGACGGCCCCTGGTGGGTTCGAGGTGCCGGTGCCCGGCCAGCAGCCGTACTGGATCATCCCCACGATCTGTTTCGAGGTGGCCTACGACGACCTCATGCGGGACTCCACGCTGCAGCCCGGGCGGGACGCGAGCATCCTCGCCGTCCAGACCAACAACGCGACGTTCGGCTACACCGCCGAGTCCGAGCAGCAGTTCGCGATCAGCCGGCTGCGCGCGATCGAGCACGGACGGTCGATCGTGCACGTCTCGACCGTGGGGGTGAGCGGCTTCATCAACCCGGACGGAACCTACTCCGCCAAGACGACGTTGTTCACGCAGGCGGCGCGGCTCGGGGCGCCCGTGGTGCGGACCGAGATCACGCCCTCGGACCGCATCGGCGCGCTCCCTGAGTATGCCGCGGCGGCGGCAGCCGCAGCACTGCTCGCCCTTGGTCTGTGGCTGCGTCGCAGGCCCGCTAGGGTCGTTGCTCCACCAGTGGCCACACGAAAGGAACGCGTTGGTGTCTGAGGCGAACGAGGTGTCCACCACCGCTCCCATCGTGCGGGTGCTGGTGTGCATCCCCACGTACAACGAGCGGGAGAACCTGCCACTCGTGGTTGGCCGGATCCGGGCCTCGGTACCTGCCGCTGACGTCCTCGTGGTCGACGACAACTCCCCGGATGGCACGGGCGCGGTCGCCGACGGCCTCGCCGCTGACGACCCGCAGGTCCACGTCCTCCACCGCCCCGGCAAGCAGGGGCTCGGGGTGGCCTACCTGGCGGGCTTCCAGTGGGGTCTGGACGAGGGCTACGACGCCATCGTCGAGATGGATGCCGACGGGTCCCACCAGCCCGAGCAGCTCCACCGCCTGCTCGAGGCGCTGGAGACCGCGGACCTGGTCATCGGCTCCCGCTGGGTTCGGGGCGGCTCGGTGGTCAACTGGCCCCTGCACCGCAAGGCGCTGTCCGTCGGCGGCAACCTCTACACGCGGGCCTTGCTCGGTATGCCGGTCCACGACGCCACCGCGGGGTACCGCGCCTACCGGTCGTCGGCGCTGCGGGTGATCGGCCTGCGCGATATCGCGTCCCAGGGCTACTGCTTCCAGGTCGACCTCACCCGGCGCTCGATCGCCCACGGCCTTCGAGTCAAGGAGGTCCCCATCACCTTCGTCGAGCGCGAGATCGGCGACTCGAAGATGAGCGGGGACATCATGCGCGAGTCGCTCCAGCGCATCACCCTCTGGGGGCTGCACCACCGTGCCGACCAGCTGCGTCGGGTGCCGCAGCAGGTCTCGGCCAGGGCGTCCGCCACCCGGTCGGACCGGGAGCCGACATGGCACCGGCTGTAGGCCGCACCCCGTACGCGCGGCGCCGGCGACCGCGCTGGCTGGCCACGGTGTTCATCCTGCTCCTGGTCGTGCCGGTGCTCGAGATCGCGACGATCATCGCCGTCGGGAAGGTCATCGGCGGATGGCAGACCCTCGCACTCCTGCTGGCGGAGTCCGCGCTGGGCGCCTGGTTGGTCCGCCGCGAGGGGGCGAAGGCCTGGGCGGCTCTGCGCGGCGCCCTTCGGACCGGCCAGATGCCGAGCCGCCAGCTCGCCGACGCGGCCTTGGTGCTGGTCGGTGGGACCCTGCTGCTCACACCGGGCTTCCTCACCGACATCGCCGGATTCTTCTTCATCCTGCCGGTGACCCGACCGATCGCGCGCCGGGTGCTCGAAGCCGTCGTGGCCCGGCGGCTCCTCGGCGGCATCCTCGGCGGACGGGGGAGCGGACAGGGGACTTCGGGACCTGACGTCATCGAGGGCGAGGTTCTCTAGGTCTGGAGGAGGCTCACCGCACGGCGACCCGCACGGCGACCCGCACGGCACGACGAAGGCCGCCTCCCCTCGGGGAGGCGGCCTTCGTGGCACCGGAACGGCTCAGGCGGTGCGCTTGCGGCGAGGCTTCTCGCCACGCGACTCGCGCAGGAGGGTCAGGCGCTCCTCGAGCAGCTCCTCGAGCTCGGGGATGGAGCGCCGCTCGAGCAGCATGTCCCAGTGGGTGCGCACGTGCTTGACCTGCTTGGCCTCGGGCTCGGGGCCGTCGACCAGGCGTGCGTCGAGCCCGCAACGGCACTCCCACGTCGCTGGTATCTCAGCCTCGATCGAGAACGGCAGCTCGGTCCGGTGGCCCTGCGGGCACACATAGGCCGTGATCTGCCGCTCACTGGGGACGACGTGCTCGTCGGTCTCGAGACTGTGTGAGACGAGACGACTGCCCCGAAGGGTACGTTCTGCCATGAGGGGTTCTCCCAACGTGCTGGTTTCCCTGCCCGCTCGGGTGGGAGCGCGGGATTCACTGGGCATAACGCCAAAGACCCGTGCAATGTTCCGACGTTCTGGCGACCGGAAATGTTGGCTATTGTGACGCAGATCACATCGCGTGCGGGGCAAGGGGCCCAGTGAGGTGCGGATCACAGCCGGGAGCGGACCTCGGGCACGCGGTTCAGACCCTGGCGGGCACCTCGTTGCCAGCGTCGAGGATGCCCTGCCTGATGTTCACACGCGCCAACAAGGCGCCGCCGACGACGAAGAAGACGACCAGGGCGACGATCGCAGGGCGGTAGGAGTGGGTCCACTGGTACACCAACCCGAACGTCAGGGTGCCGAACCAGCTCGTGCCGCGCTCCATGGCCTGGTACAGGCTGAAGAACTCGGCCTCGCGGTTCCGCGGGATCAGCTGGCTGTAGAGCGAGCGGCTCAGGGCCTGGGTGCCGCCCAGCACCAGCCCGATGGCCACACCGAGCGCAAAGAGCGCCACGAGCTGCCGGTCCGGGACGAAGAAGGCGGCGATGACCACAAGGATCCACAGCGCCAAGCCGCCGAGAACAGTGCGCCAGGCGCCGAACCACCGCGCGAGGACACCGAACAGCAGCGCACCGCCGAAAGCCACGAACTGGACCATGAGGAACAGGCCCAGCATGGTCGACTCGGAGAACCCGAGCTGCTTGTTTCCGTAGAGGCTCGCTTGGCCGATGACGGTCTGGATCCCGTCGTTGAAGAACAGGTAGGCGACCAGGAAGAGCAGGGTCTGCGGGAACAGCCGGAGCTCGGCGAAGGTGTCGACGAGCTGCCGCACGCTGCCGCCGACGATGCCGGCGGTCCGTGCCACCTCCGGCCGCTCGACGCCGCGCAACCGCCACATGCCGCGGACCGGGATCAGGGTGAAGCCGGCCCACCACAGGCCCGCCATGAGCATGCTCAGGCGAACCGCGCCCGCCTTGTCCACGCCGATGAGGCTCGGTTTGGCCAGCATCACGAAGTTGATCGCGAGCAACAGGCCGCCGCCGAGGTAGCCGAGTGCCCATCCGCGCGATGACACCGTGTCGCGGTCGTCAGGACTGGCGATGCGACACAGGATCGAGTCGTACACGACCAGCGAAGCCCCGAGGCAGAGGTTGGCCACGATCAGGAGGAGCACCCCGAGCTGCCAGTTGGTGCCCTGCACCAGTGCCATGAGGCAGGCCGCAAGCGCGCCCGCCCACGCGAACAGGCCGAGCACCCGGGCAGGCCTGGGGGACCGGTCAGCGATGGCGCCGACGAAGATGAGGACGACGGCCGAGACGATCGTCGCGGCGGTGATCGTGAACGGGGCGACTGAGCCGGGGGAGATGCCCAGGCCCAGCACCTGCAGATTGGTCTCACAGGTGGCGCCGGTGGCCAGGTGCGGGCAGGCGGCCTTCTCCGCGACCGCCGTGAGGTACGGGGCGAACAGAACCGTCGCGGTGGTGGTGACGTAGGCGGAGTTGGCCCAGTCGTACCAGTACCACGGTCGCCGGTAGTGCTCGTTGCCCTCCCAGGTAGCCGCCGTCGTCGGGGCCGCAGCTGTCGTCATGGCTGAAGCGTGGCACAACGCCACCCGGGACGACTGGGTATTCGAGCCCAGCGAAGAGGTGCGCCGGGGGAGTGGTGCCTACCCGGCATACTCCCAATGCCAGGGCTCGGGAAGCGCGCCGCCGGGCTCGGCCCAGGCCGGGTGGAACCAGCCGTAGAGAGGGGCGTTCTGCATCATCCACAGGTGCGCGGGGGAGCCGAAGCTCTCGACGCCACCGCACAGATCCACGGCCCGTCCCATGCCGTGCTCGCTGGTGCCGGGCGTTGCCGCCCACGCGCCCCGCTCCGCCTTGACCAACAGCTGTTCGGCGAAGGAGCGGTAGGAGTCGGTGATGCACAAGGGCGAACCCGTGTCGCGCTGGTAGGCCACGCTGAGGGCGTTGAACGCGGCGGCCGCTGCGGGTCGCAGGCTCTGCGCCGGGTCGCCGTACAGCGGGCAGAGTGCTGACGCGGGGATGTGCCCGTTCGGGTACTCGCCGTCGTCCTTGCTGCACGCCTTCACCGAGCCGTCCTTCGACACCCCGGGCACGAGGACCGCCTGGCTGAGCGCGCGGGCCACGCTGCGGGCGGTCGGGTCGCCGCTGCCCAGGAGCAGGCCGTTGATCGGGCCGACCTTGGCGACCTGGGCCGCATGCAGCGCTCGGGTGGCGTCGAGCTGGGCCTTCTGCTGGGTGATCACGACATCGAGCTCGGACTTGGCGGCGGCCGCCTGCTTGGAGGCCACGGCGGCCTGCGCGCTCGCCTCGACAGCCTGGGCCGCGATCTGGCGTTGCAGCTGGGCGTGGTCGCGGACGCGCTCGAACGCGGCGGTGCGCTGGTCACTGAGGTAGCTGAGCTGGGCCGCTCCGTCAGTGGCGTCTGCGGCCGGCTGGGTCAGGGTGTCGAGCAGGGCGCTCATGTCGCCCAGCGACCCTCCAGTCCCGGCGTAGGCCTGGTACGCCCATTGGCCGAGCGCCCGGCGATCCTCAGCGAGTCGGTCGCTCAGCTGGTTGAAGAGCTCGACGTCGCGGCGTGCGGCCTCGCGAGCGGTGCGCTCGGCGTCGCGGGCCGCGGCGAGCTGCTGGAGCAGCGTGTTGGCCTCGACGGAGAGCCGGTCCAGCTTGGTCGCGGCTGCGGCGATGCTGGCGTTGGATCGAGTGAGGTCGTCGGCCAGCGACTGACCCTGGGCGATCTGGGCCGCCAGCTCGGCAGGACTGAGGGTCTGCTCACCGGCCGCCCCCGGCGGTGCTGCCGCCTGACCCGCGCTGGCTCCGGACCCGGCGGTGGCGGTCGTCGTCGTCGTCGACGGCGTGCGCGTGCTGGTCGTGCTCGTGGTCGTCGAGGTGGTCGACGTGGTCGTGGTCGTCGGGGGCACGGTGACGGCGTATGCCGGTGCGCCCCCTGCGAGCACCACCACCACCATCACCGTGCCCGCTACCCCCACGGACCGACTGAGCCGAGCCAACGATCACTCCCCGCTTCGTCCCCAAACCGTCTGCTGCGACGGCCCCTGCATCGTGAACGACCCTAGCCGCGGTCGGTCACGAATGGTCTCGTTCGTTCGTGGGAGGGCGGGGGGCCAACCAGATGATGTCGGGAGGGCGCTCAGAGGTCCTTGGCCATCAGGCTGACCTGGTGGCCGGGCCCCCCGAGACGGCCCACCTCGCGGTACCCGCGGTGCTCGTGGAAGGCCAGCGACGGGAGGTTCGGCGGGTCGACATTGACCTCCAGCACCAGCCGCCCCCGGTCCACGGCCGCCGCCTCCACGACGTCGTAGACGGCGCTGGCGAGCCCGCGGCGGCGGAAGGCCTCGTCGACCACGATCCGGTCCAGGTAGGCGAACTCCGTGCCGAACCGGGCCGAGAACCAACGGTAGTTGGCCGAGTCGTAGGCCGTCCCGGGCTCGAATACCAGGACGAACCCGGCATCCGCGCCATCGCAGATGATGACGTCGGCACGACTCGTCCAGGTCAGGAGGAGGCGAAGCCGGTCCTCGTCGAGGTGTGAGAGCAGCTCGACGTGCTCGGCGTTGAACCGCAGGACCTGGGGGACATCGGCATCGGTGATGGGACGGAGCACCTCCAAGCGAGCCATGGCGTGAGTCTGCCATCCCGCTCGCCGCCCCTGCGCCCTGCCGCGGCCCACCGCCCTGCCGCGGCCCACCGCCCTGCCGCGGCCCACCCGAAGACCAGGCCCGGTGGGAATGGATGAGATAGGTTGCCGAGCGTGGTCCAGCCGGTCGATGCCCCACTGGACCTCGGCCCAGCAGCGGCGACGCAGCCGGGCGAGACCGGCGGGTGGCGCCGGCCCTGGCTGTGGGCATGGCTGTGGGCATGGCTTGCGTTCCTGCCCGTGGCGCTCCTTCGGACCGGGACGATGGCCGAGTCCGACACGTTTTGGCAGATTCGCACAGGTCTGACGACCATCGAGCAGCGCGGCATACCCACGGTGGATCCGTTCTCGTGGACCGTGCACGGGGCGCACTGGACCCTCAACTCGTGGGGATACGACGTCCTCATTGCGGTGGCGTATCGGCTGGCCGGGCTGGTCGGGGTGGCGCTCACCTGCGCCGTGCTCGTGATGGCGGCGGCCGGCCTCGTGCTCCTGCTCGCCCGTGAGCTGGGCGCGTCTCCGGGCGTTGCCGGAGCGTCACTGTGGCTGGTCGCGCCGCTCCTCGTCGCGTGGCTCTCCGCCCGGCCACAGCTGGTCGACTATGTAACCGTCCTGCTGCTCGTCGCGCTGTTGCGCCGCGTCGTCGACGACCAGCATCCCGGGCGGTCGACCGTCCTGATCGGGGTTCTCTGCGCCGCGTGGGTCAACCTCCATGCCGGCGCTCTACTCGGCGTCGGCATCGCGGGAACCTGCACCGTGGTGCAGCTCTGCCGTACCCGCAGCTGGGAGCGCTGGAAGTGGTGCCTGGCCGCGACGGCGGCAGCCCTGGCGGGTTCGGTGGTCAACCCGCTGGGCCTTGGCCTGTTCGCCCAGACGGCCCAGGTCAAGAGCGCGTCCACCGGTGTGGTCCTCGAGTGGCAACACCTGGACCCTGCAGACCCGACCCAGCTGGTGATGCTTGCGCTGGGGCTTTCGGCCCTGGTCCTCGCCGCGCGTCGACGTGACGTGGTCTCTGTCGCGGGCGTGGGTGTTCTGGCAGTGGCAGCGATCGTCGCGATCCGCTTCCTGCCTCTCCTGGCCCTGATGGCGCTGCCGACCCTTGCGGCGTCGGGGTCTCACCGAGCCGTTCTTGGCTACATCCACAGCCGACGAGCGGTCCTTCTCCCCGGCGCCGCGGTGGCGGTGGCGGCGACCCTGGCGTTGGCGCTGCCGGCTCTCACTCACATCGGCCAGCCCCTCCCGGCCATCTACCCGGCCAAGGCGGTGGCCGACATCCCCTCGGGCTGCAAGCTCTTCAACACGTATGTGCTCGGTGGTTACGTGATTCTGCAGCGGCCGGATGTCCTGGTATCCATCGACTCGCGCAACGACCTCTACGGTGCTGCCAGGGTCGGCGCCGCAGAGCGGACCCTGGCTGGCCGGGGAGATGTCTCGGCGGCTCTCGCGCCAGCTGGGTGCGCATTGGTTCCTCCGACCAGCGGTCTGGCCAAGAGACTGTTCCGAGACCCGGCCTGGGCGGTGAAGACGCGGCAAGCGAGCGGGGTGCTTTTCGTGAGGCGTGCAGGCCAGTGACCCGACCCGTCTTTGAGGACTGCATCGCAGGATGAGCGCAGCTGTCCACAGGGGGCCATTCGACGGCCGAGCGTCCACAGGCCAGCGGTCCGCGGGGGAGGCGCGGATGCCGGCCGAGGGACGCTGGGCGGCATGGAGGATTCAGGGGAGTGGGCAAATGAGGTCCGTCTGGTGGGTCGGGTGAGCGCCGCCGCTGAGGAACGCGAGCTACCCAGCGGGGATCTGATGGTTGCGCTGCGGGTCGTGGTGCCACGCAGCGGCGGCGGGACTTCCAGCACGCGCGTCGACACCGTCGATGTCGCGTGCTGGTCTGCCCGAACGCGTCGCAGCGCCCGGAACCTGGAGCCGGGAGCCCGCATCGAGGTGCGTGGTGCGTTGCGCCGACGCTTCTACCGAGCTGGCGCAGCGACGCTGAGCCGGTACGAGGTGGAGGCCACCTCGGTGTCCCGCCTACGCCGTCACGCTGCTCTCGCGGCCAGCCGGAACCTGGTCCCGACGGCTGATCAGACGTGAGCTGCGGCCGACCCCAGAACCACCTCGACAGGGGAGTGGCTCGGGCACCGGAGTGTTGGGCGTCGTCAGCGTCTTCGTGACACGATCTCAGACATGACCACCAGCCCGGCCGAGGCCCAGCGCCTGCGCGACCTCGCGCTGTTGCGGCGAGTGCGCGACCGGATGGATCGCGAGTACGCGCAGCCGCTGGATGTCGAGGCCCTTGCGCGCGGCGTGCACATGTCCGCCGGGCACCTCAGCCGCGAGTTTCGACGCGCGTACGGCGAGTCGCCCTACGGCTACCTGATGACCCGGCGGATCGAGCGCGCGATGGCTCTGCTGGTCCGGGGCGACCTCAGCGTCACCGAAGTCTGTTTCGCGGTTGGCTGCCAGTCGTTGGGAACCTTCAGCACCCGCTTCACCGAGCTGGTCGGTATGCCGCCCAGCACCTACCGTCAGAGGGCGACGCGCACGGTGGCCGGGGTGCCGCCGTGCGTCACCAAGCAGGTCACCAGACCGATCAGGAATCGAGAAGCGCGGGCCACCGAGGGACAGCTAGCGTGAGCGCATGGACATCAGCATCCACGCCAGCTTCCTCCCGCAGGACGACCCCGAGGCAGCCCTGGCGTTCTATCGCGACACCTTGGGTTTCGAGGTCCGCAACGACGTCGGGTTCGACGGGATGCGCTGGATCACCGTTGGCCCGCCGAACCAACCCGCCACGTCCATCGTCCTGGTGCCGCCGGCCGTCGATCCCGGTATCACCGACGATGAGCGCCGCACCATCATCGAGATGATGGCGAAGGGCACCTACGCCACCATGCTGCTCGCCACCGGCAACCTCGACGACACCTTCGAACGGGTTCAGGCCAGCGGCGCCGACATCGTCCAGGAGCCGACGAAGCAGCCTTACGGTGTCAGGGACTGCGCAGTCCGCGACCCTGCCGGCAATCTCATCCGCATCCAAGAGGTGTGAGCCGGCTCGAGGCTGCTGTGGGGCAGAGCCCTCGGCCTACCCTGAACGTCGATAGAACGCCGATAATCAACATTATGTAAGGTTGCATCCCCGGAACGAGGGTCAATCCTCCCCCCTCCGCGCACGACCATTCTTTAGAATTCGCCAGATGGTGACGAGAAAAACCACCAGGAGCAATGCCACCATGACGGACCAACGACTGAACACGCCGTCCCGTCGAACATTCGCAACTGCGAGAACGAACATCGCCGCATAGGGAAGCGCAATAGCGACTCCGATCAAGAGCCTCTTGATATCTTCACCCACTCGTGCCCACCACAAAATCGGGTTCCCCATCGGCGCTATGAAACCATAACCGCCTGTTCGCTACCATTTGGCCCACCGGATCCCGATCATGACGCCGAAACCAAGGGGCGAGCAGTTCACCGATCTTGGTTGAAACTAGCGCCGAGCGCTGGCGCCCGGGAGCTTCTGAGTGATCAGCTGCCCATCGTCGACGGGGCTCCCCCAGCACCCCAATGGAACCAGCCACCAGTACAGACCATGGGCGACTCATGATCCGTCCATATTGCCGGAACGACTCCTATTAACAGCGTCGATCGTAGACGTCACGCCCATGAGCAGCATTCCGACAGCCCCCACACCCTCACCGATCCAAAGCGAGCGGGGCCAATGGCCGAAGAGGGCGAGTTCAGTGAGTGCATATCCGGCGGTTAGTACGCATGCCGCTGGCCAACGAAGTTGGCGAGTGACCTTTGCGAATAGCGATCCAGGCGACAGCCAGGGGAAGCACGAAGCCAATCAGGACGAAGACAATCCAGGAGGCCAATGTAGTCACGGGCGGGTGAGGAAGCTGACACGGACATGAGAGACATTCGTCGTTGGTTCTGAACTCCCCCGTACGCGGCGTTCCCCTGCGGAGCGCGTCAAGCCGAACCTAGAGCCCGAAGACCAGTCGCTGCTGCGACTTTGCCATTCCTCAGCTTCATTGTGGGATGCACCCGCCTCCAGCCCGCGGCGGACCGCTGTGGGCACGAGATCGCGAACTTGTCGTCAGCGCCGCCGAGCGCTCCGCTGCTCGAACGCGCAGGTGCGGGAGGTCATCTGGTGAACGATCCGCACTACCCCGGCCGCCTGACCTGAACGTTGGGCCGACGGGCATACGTCACGCGCCGACAGGGTGACCTGTTTCAGCATCGGCTCAGCGAAGGGCTGGGTCTCGTAGTGTCTCCTGTATGGCTACCGCTGACGAGATCGCGTTGTGGGACGCAGAAGCCGACGCCTTCGACCAGTCGGCTGATCACGGCCTGCACGACCCAGCCGTACGACGAATGTGGCGTGAGCTTCTCCTGGGCGTTCTGCCCCAGCCTCCGGCTCGCATCGCAGACCTAGGTTGCGGAACCGGCACGCTGTCGGTCTTGCTCGCCGAAGCCGGGTACCAGGTCGACGGCCTGGACTTCTCTCCACGAATGATTGAGTTGGCCGAACGCAAAGCGGATGGCATTGCAGGAGTCCGTTTCACCCAGGCAGACGCGTTCGACCCGTCGCTCCCGGAGGCGACGTACGACGTGGTTCTGTGCCGTCACGTCCTGTGGGCGATGCCTGACCCGACCGTCGCACTGACGCGGTGGCTCCGGCTTGTTGACACCAGCTGGCCGGCTGCTGCTGGTTGAGGGCCACTGGTCGAATGGTGGCGGCTTGTCGGCCGAGCAGACCGTTCGGCTAGTGGAAGAAGCTGGACGCTCCGCATCCTTGACGCGCCTCAGCGAGCCGGCGTACTGGGGGCGCAGCGTCAGCGACGACCGCTACCTTTTGGCGAGTCTTGCTGCCGACTAGCCACGCCCGCCCAGGCGTATGTGGGGCGTCGACACCCGGGGGCCTGGGGCGGCCGACTTCACCAGCGATTGCCCGCGAGGTGCTCCGACCTCGCTCCTAGGTCGGTGCTGCGCTCTGTTGGGCTCGCCCGGCAACCCGGCAGCCGCGTACAAGTCACCCGCTCACACCAGTATGCGAAGAACCAGGCCGGGATGACGTACGGGTCGGATCTGGACGCCGCGGCCCCCGCCGGCGAACCCGACCTGATTGCCGCGGTCGCGACGAACGGGAAGACCGGTTACGTCAAGAAGGCAGAACTCAACACGGCCAACGGGCAAGACGCACTGAACACATTCAAGAGCCCACAAGACGCGATCGCCTGGCAGAGCTCGCGGGCCGCGCAACAGGATCAGACCATCGCCGTATACGACCAAGACGGCAAGACAGTCATCGGCCAGCTCGTGATCACCGGCCACCAAAACCAGCACACCCAAATAGAAGACGCACAAGCCCGCATCACGCCCATCGGTGACTTGTACGGGGCGGCGCCGGTGGTCTTCACGTGCGCCGGGGGCGACCCTCGCAATGACCCACTGGCTGAAGAGACCTCGGGGAAGGCGGTCCCGGTCAGGCGGGCGGCGACCCGTGGGCCCAGGAACCCCACGAGGGTTCCTGGCTCGGCGAAGGTGAGCTGGCCGAGCGATCCCACGAGGCATAGACCCCGCCGGTGGTGGGGTGTCTCAGGTGCGCGAGATAGGGCAGCCGGGCACGGCGGTGCGCCATCACCGCCCGGGTGATCTCGGTCATCTGCCAGAACGCTGGAGTCCCCTCCTGCATGCGGGTTCCGCCCGACGCGGTCGAGGCGAGCACCGGCAGGCCCTCGGCCGTTGCCCGGCGCAGGGCGGCAACCACCCGCGCCGCGGTGGCGCGACCGATCGCCCGCCGAGGAACGCGAACTCCCCACGACCACGACCACGGGTCGACCGGCCACCATTCCCCGGCCGGTCAGGACCGCTTCGTCGACGCCGGACCGTGCGGCGGCCCGCTGGAGGTCGCGACGGTACCCCTCAGGCTCGTTCGAGTAGTCAGCAGCGGTGTCCCAGCCTTCGCAGGAGTTCGGGTCCACAACGAGATCGACCAGCTCGGGCGCGCCAAGGCGGGTGCGGACTTGGCTCACACCTCCACCGTGGCAGGGGCCGGTCGCTCCTCGACCGTGGCCTTCGACGGCATACGCCGCCGCACGAGCTCAGCGACAGCGAGCACGGCGAGGTTCGGCGCGAGCGCGATGAGCCCGGAGTCCCAGCTGCCGATCGGGATCTCGAAGAAGGTGATCCAGGCGACCGTGACCACACCGACGACCATGCCGAGCATGACGGGGACGGCGCCGACGTTGACGCGCTTCCCGAGCCCGATCAGGGTGGCCGGTGCCATCTGGGTCAGACCGCCGTAGGTGAGCAGGAGCAACGAGGCGATGTCGAAGTTGGCCAGGCCGAGCACCAGCGAGAGCGCGATGGCGCCGACCACGGCCGCAAGGTTGACCGTCAGCTGGAGCGACTCGCGTCGCACCCGGATCAGGTTCTTCGAGACCAGCGAGGAGATGCCCATCGCGATCGCGGCGGCCGGCACCATGGCAGCTGACGCGCCCGCGATCGCGACGACCGCCACGAGCCAGGACGGCAAGGTCTGCTTCGCGACGCTGAGCAGCACGTGCTTCGGCGCCTTGTCGGCGGGAAGGACCTTGGTGGCGGCAAGCCCGACGAAGATGGGTACGAACAGCATCAGCTGGTAGAGCGCGAGCCATTTGTAGTTGCTGCGCAGCACCGCACCCGTCTTGGCGGCCAGGACCGGCGGCCACAGGTGCGGGAACGTGTTGAGCCCCGCACCGATGCTGGTCACGATGACGGCGGTGAGGAAGAACGTCGTGTCCCAGCCGGTCTGGCTGAAGTCGAGGAGCTGGGGACCGACACTCTTGATGTGCGCGAACGTGTCCGGTATGCCGGCGATGCCGAACACGACGCCGCCGAGCACGATCAGCAGGGCCGCGAGCATCAGCACGTCCTTGACCACGGCGACCCTGGCGATGCCCCGAATGCCGGACCACGCGACGAAGATGACGACCAGGGCACTGGCGACGACCATCGACAGGCCGCGCCCTGACTCGCTGCCCGTGGCGAGCTCCACGACCAGCCCCAGGCCGGTGATCTGCAGCTGCAGGTACGGCAGCAGGAAGACTGCGCCGACCACGGCGCTGACCCTGCCCAGGGCCGGGCTCGAGAAACGGTCGGCGAAGAAGTCGGCCTGGGTGAGATAGCCGCGGTCCTGGCCGAGCTGGCGCATCCGTGGGCCACAGAAGTAGAGACCGATCGAGGAGATCGACAGGTACGCCAGTGCGAACACACCGATGACGCCGCCACCGAAGGCGATGCCGGCGAGGCCAAGGAAGCTGAAGGTCGTCAGCGAGTCTCCCGCCTGGAGGAACCAGGAGGTCCAGCGCTGGAAGCCGCGACCGTTGACGGTCCATTCCGCCATCGACGTGCTGCGCCGACCCGTCATACCGAGCGCGCCGAGGCCGACGATGCCCACGACGATGCAGATGGTGAGGGTCATCGGACGACCCCCTCGTCGGCTGCGGCACGCTCGGCGGCATGCTCGGCGGCGAGCTCGGCACCGGCCAGCTCGGCACCGGCCAGCTCGGCGGCGTCGGCGGCAACGCCCCCGTCGCGCAGGTAGCTCGCCTCGACGACCTGGAGGGCGACGACCGTGCCGATGACGCAGAGCGCGGTCCACACGAGCACGGACGGGACGCCGAGCCACAGGCGTGGCTGGTTGACGAAGGGCAGCAACGGTGTCGCCAGGAACCCGACGATCGGGATGGCGGTGATGGCGAGCCGCGTCGGACTGGCCAGCACGGGCGGGCGGACGAGGGTGTTCACGAGGTGACCTCCTGGAGACGGGGCGTGCAGCGACCGTGGCCGGTGGCTGCTTCGAAGGCGGCGGCGATGCGCAGAAGGGTGGAGTCGGTGCGGGCTCGGGTCACGATCTGCAGACCGACGGGAAGGCCTTCGGGGGTGAACCCCGCGGGCACCGAGATCGCCGGTGTGCCGAGGGGGGTGATCAGGTAGCTGGCGGCCATCCAGTCCAGGTAGGTGTCCTGGACCTCACCCTCGATGACCCGGGGCCAGGGCTTGTTCGACGGGGAACGGCGCGACCTGGCTGACCGGGGCCAGCAGGACGTCGTAGGCGTCGAAGAAGGCGTGCGCTGCCCGCTGGAGTCGCGTGAGCTCGGCCCACGCCCGCATCACCTCGCGGCCGGTGCGGCCGTTCGCCTGACGGATGTTCCAGGCCAGGTCAGGCTTGAAGGCCTCGGGGTGCAGGGCGAGCTGGTCTGCCCAGAGCAGGTCGAACTCTGCGGCACGGAGGATCCGGAAGACGTCGTCGGCTCCATCGAGGTCGAGGCAACCGGGCTCGACATCTGCGCCCAGCTCGCTGAAGGTCTTCACCGCCGGCTCGAGGACATCGAGCACCTGTCGCTCGACGACGACCCGGTCGCCGAGGGTCGGAGCCCAGGCCACGCGTAGGCCGCGAAGGTCAGCGGGCACGACCGGTCCGGCTGGGAGCCCGCGGCCGCTGAACGAGAGTGGGTCGGCGCGATGCGCGCCCGAGATGACGGCGAGGAGCAGCGCGACGTCGTCCACGGTGCGGCCCATCGGGCCAGACACGGTGAGGGGCGAGAAGCCCACGCCTGCCGTCGGGTCGGGCACGAGTCCGGGGGTCGGGCGGAGCCCCACGACGTTGCACATCGCGGCCGGGTTGCGCAGGGATCCGCCCATGTCGCTGCCGTCGGCGATGGGCTGCATCCGCGCCGCCAGCGCCGCCGCGGCACCACCGCTGCTCCCGCCGGCCGTCCGCCCGATCGCATACGGATTGTGGGTGGCGCCGAAGACCTCGTTGAACGTGTGGGACCCGGCTGCGAACTCGGGGACGTTGGTCTTGCCCACCCGAACCGCCCCGGCGTCCTGGATGCGACGGACGATCTCGTCGTCCTGCGCCGGCACGTAGTCGGCATACAGGGGTGAGCCGTAGGTCGTTCGCAGTCCAGCAGTCGCATGCGAGTCCTTGAAGGCGATCGGGAGGCCATGGAGTAGGTCGAGCGCTTCACCCGCGGCACGGCACACCGCGGCTTCGCGGTCTGCGTCCCTCGCTGCGCGCTGCGCACCGTCGCGGTCCAGGGTCACCACCGCGTTGACGATCGGGTTGACGTCGTCGATGCGCTCGAGGTGGGCCGCGAGGACTTCGCGGGCGCTGAACTCGCCGCACTGCTGGCCGCGGACCAGGTCGCGCGCGGTGGCCTCGGTCAGGCTGTCGACCACGGGAGCTCCTCGGGCGGACGCGTCGCGGTGGCGGCGACACGCCGATGTGTCGGTGGCGTTGGAAGGTTTGAGCCATACTGAACACCTGATTGACTGAATGCGTCAATAGATATGTCGTGGATTCTTGAATGGGCCGCCACAGGGACGGCGATAGCGAAACGAGCCACTGAGGAGGCATCCGGTGCCCGATACTGACGCGGTGTCGACCCGAGCCCTTGACCCGTTGTCGCTGCGCATCGTGGGCGCCCTCCAGGTCGACGGTCGGGCGTCGTGGCGCAAGATCGCGGAAGCGCTGGGCGAGCCGGTGCGCACGGTGGCGCGACGCGGCGCGGCGCTGCTGGAGGACCGCACGGTCCAGGTGGTCGGGCTGCCCAACACCGACCCGACCCACATCGTCAGGGTGCGCTGCCGTCCCGGCATGGTGGCGTCAGTGGCGGAACGTCTGGCCGCCCGGCCCGAGACGGTCTTCGTCTATGCCGTGGGCCAAGGCCCCGAGGTCGTGGTCGAGGTGATGCTCGACTACGCCGACCTCGCCCCTTTCGTGCTCGAGGACCTGCCGACCCTCGACGGAGTCGAGGAGGTCCGTACCGCCTCCGCGCTGGAGTACTACCGGACGGTGGCCGAATGGTCCCCCGGCCTGCTCGCCGACCAGGAGCTCCGCGCTCTCGGCGGCACGAACCTGGCGCCGACGGGGCACCAGCCCGGCCTGCACCTCGATGCGGTGGACCGTGCGCTCGTGGATGCCCTGGTTGCCGACGGCCGGACGCCCCTGCAGGCCGTCGCCGCCCTTCTCGACTGTTCTGACGCGACCGCCCGCCGCCGGATCGAGCAGCTCACCACCCGCGGCGTGCTCCGCATCCGCGCGGTGGTGGAACCAGCGCTGGTCGGACTCCCCGTGGAGACCCTGGTCTGGATCCGGGTCCACCCCTCACGAGCGCCCGAGCTCGGGCGGGCCTTGGTGGCGTCGCCGCTGGTGCGTTACTGCGCGTTCCTGGCCGGGGACGACCAGCTCCTGGTCGACGTCACCACCGCCGACCTCGACGGCCTGCGCACCCTCCTGGCAGACCACTACTGGGGCGCAGGCGCCGATCGGGTGACGGCGACGCCGCTGCTGCGCGCGTACAAGCGCGGCGGCGTACTCGTGCCGCAGGACTGAGGTCACGTCACCGAATCCGCTCCGAGGAGTCCTACTCAGTGAGGGCCCAGGCCGGTGGGTTCGAGCACCGGGGGTTCGACGGGAGCTGAGGTCCGTGGCGGGCAAGCTGGAGCTTGTTCAGGGACGACGCCGGCACGTTCCGTTTCCGGCTCAAGGCCGCCAACGGTCAGGTCATCGCCATGAGCAACGGCTACCTCACGAAGGCCGCGGCCCTGAACGGCATCGACTCGTTGCGACGTCATGCCCCGAGCGCGCAGGTCGAGGATCAGACCTACTGAGGCCGCACGGTGATGACGGCCACCGCGCCACCGCGGACCTCACGCTGCTCGCCCGCGCGGAGCCAGGCGGTGTCCAGAAGGTCGAGCGCGTCGCCTCCACCGCCCAGCGTCGTATGCCGCGTCAAGGCGACCACGAGGACCTCCGACGATCCGAATGACCCCGACGCCGACGACGATCCCACGATGAGTCCGGCCGCTGCGTCCTCGATCCGCACCTGCGCGACGACCCGGTCCGGGCGGGTCATCAGGTTGACCGCGGTCACCGGGCCGCCCGTCACCTCGCATGACACCCGCGCTCCCCCGTCGAACGCCGTCACGCCGCCCGGACGCAGGACCTGCCGCCGACCTTCGACGATGAGGGTCAGGGACTCGCCACCGGCCAGGATGAGCTGGCGCTCGACCCCCGGGTAGGCCGAGAACGGCCCCGACCGGTCGACCTGCGCGACGCTGAGGCGCCAGCTGAACAGGTCGAGGTCGGCCTCGGCTGGCCCCCTGCGCCACGACTCGGGTCTGCCCGCCACCGTTGCGCCAAGCGGTGACGGGGCGGTCCGCCAGGCGGATCAGTCTCACGGAACGACCACGACCGGGACTGGTGAGTGACGCACGATCCGCGTCGCGCTCGACCCGAGGAACACCCTCGTCATGAGACCTGCTTCCGATGACCCCACGACCAACAGGTCACCGGCCTGCCAGCCGGCGCGATCCAGGGCCTGCGCCCAGTCCCGACCCACGGCGACGACGCGGTCCTCGACCGGAGCCGCGGCGTCGCCCAGGCTGGCCACCGCGTCAGCCTGGGCCGACTCGGATCGGGCGATGAACTCCGCGAGGACCATGTCCTCGGCTGCGCTGACCCGCGGCGGATGCATCGTCCGGCCGCGCACGCCGAAGGTCACCACGCGCAGTCGGGCCCCGAGCCGGGCCGCGAAGTCGGCCGTGGCCGCCAACGCCCTGACCGACGGCGGGTCACCCCGGAACGCGAACGAGACGCGAGAGATCCCGCTCGTGACCCCGCTTGAGTCGCTCGCGGCGCCCGAATCGCTCGAGCCGGAACGGTATCCACGAGATGCAACGGCCACGGGCACCGTCGAGGAGTGGAGCAGTCGGTCGGCTGTGGAGTTCAGCACCACGCGGCCCCACGATCCGCCCTGTCCCGATCCCACGGCGATCACGCTAGCCCCCACCCGACTCGCCTCGGACAGCAAGGCACCGGGTACCGACCGGCCGTCCACCATGACGACTGTGGCATCGAGGTCCGGGCAGATGTCTTCGATGGCCATGGTGGCCTCGGCGACGGCCTTGGCCCCGCGCTGGCGCGACCATCGCGCGAACTCCCGGTCGGATCCACCGATCGTGGGGATGGTCCACGCGGAGGGGACCACGCTGACCACGAGAACCTCCTCACCGCTCGGACGCGCGAGGGCCGCTGCCAGGGCGATCGCCGAGACATCGCGCTTCTCCGGTGCGTATCCGGCGAGGATTGTCACCGCGACTCCCCCGGAGCCGGGGCTGCCATCGAGCCATCCGCGTGGGTCTCGAGCCGTGAGTGGTGCCGCCCCCACACGAGGTAGAAGGCGACCACGAGCGCGAGCCAGCAGCCGAAGATGACCCAGGTCACCGCAGCCAGCCCGCTCATGATGTAGAGGCAGACGGCGATCGTCAGCACGGGCGTGACTGGGTACCCCGGCACCTTGAACGGGCGGTGCAGGTCCGGGCTGCGCCTGCGCATGATGACCACCCCGAGGGCGACGACGACGAAGGCGCACAGCGTCCCGATCGAGATCGTGTCCCACAGGTATCCGGAGGGGACGAAGCCGGCGATGAGGGCCACCACGACGGCCACGGCGACGGTGTTGAACGAGGGAGTCAAGGTGCGCGGGTTCACGCTCGCGAAACGGTCGGGCAACATGCCGTCGCGCCCCATCGCGAACAGGATCCGCGTCTGGCCGTAGAGGCACACCAAGGTGACGGAGAAGATCGAGATGACCGCACCCGCGGCGAGGATGGTCGCCGGCACCTCGGAGCCCGTGATGTTCTTGAGGATCACCGCAAGGCCGGCGTGCTGCTGTGCCGGGTCGGAGAACCGCGCCACCGGCTGGCTGCCGACTCCGGCCACCGCGACGAGCACGTAGACCGTGACGACGACCACGAGGGCGCCCATGATGGCGCGCGGGAGTGCCCGCTGAGGCTCCTTGACCTCCTCTCCCGCGGTCGACACGGCATCCAGGCCGATGAACGAAAAGAAGATCGTGCCGGCGGCCGCGCTGATCCCGGCGGGACCCGCGGCCCAGAACCCTGCGAAGTGCTCGCGGTTGAACGCGGTCAGGCCGATGATCACGAACATCCCCAGGACCGCCAGCTTGATGACGACCATGATCGTGTTGACCCGGGCGGACTCGCTGGCCCCTCGGACGAGCAGGACCATGCAGAGCAACACCAGGACCACGGCTGGCAGGTTCACCAGACCGGTCGTGTGGTCCTCGAACGGAACTGGTGAGTAGGACAACGCGTCCGGCAGCTGGAACCCGAAGAGGTTGTGCAGCAGCTCGTTGAAGTACCCCGACCACCCCACGGCCACCGCCGCGCCGGAGACCCCGTACTCGAGCATGACGCAGGCCGCGATGACCATCGCGACCAGCTCGCCCAAGGCGTGGTAGGCGTACGAGTACGTGGAGCCACTGGCCGGGATCGCACTGGCCAGCTCGGCGTAGCACAGCGCCGACAAGCCGGCCCCCAGGCCTGCGACGAGGAAGGACACGATGACCGCAGGGCCGGCGTGGGGCACGGCCTCCTGGAGCACGAAGAAGATGCCGGTGCCGACCGTGGCCCCGACCCCGAACATCGTCAGCTGGAACGTGCCGATCGTCCGCGCGAGCGCCGGCCCGGGTTGCGCTGGCGCCCGGTCCCCAGAGGGCTTGCGCCGCAACAGCTGCGACCTCAGTCGCGTGGTCTGTGGTGATGTCATGCCCTTCATCAAACGGGCCCGCACGGGGCGGGGCGATGGCAAAGGGGCTGCTTTGGTCTCGCATTCAAGACGAGCCGGTATGCCGCCCCGGGCCGCCCCGGGTCGTGGCTCACCGGCCACAGCCCTACGGTGGAGGGCATGCGACCTGACACCACGGCATACCAGCTGAACGACGGCTCCTTCGTGCCTGCCATCGGGTTCGGCACCTACCCCCTGCGGGGCTCGGACGGCATCGCCGCGATCGTGAGCGCGCTCGAAGCGGGCTACCGCTACCTCGACAGCGCGGTGAACTACGAGAACGAGGCGGAGGTCGGTGAGGCGCTCAAGCGTTCGGGGGTGCCTCGCGACGAGGTCCGGATCGCCACGAAGATCCCCGGGCGCTTCCATGCCAGGTCCCTGGCGCTGCAGTCCCTGCGGGACTCCGCCGACCGCCTCCAGGTCGAGCAGATCGATGTCGGGCTCATCCACTGGCCCAACCCGAGCCAGGGGCTCTTCGTCGAGGCGTGGGAGGCCCTCGTCGAGGCCCAGCGCGAGGGGCTGGTGCGCACCGTGGGCGTCAGCAACTTCACCGAGGAGCACCTCCGCCGTGTCATCGCGGAGACCGGCGTGACCCCAGCGCTCAACCAGATCGAGCTGCATCCGTACTTCCCGCAGCAGCACCTGCGCGAGGTCCACGACCAGCTCGGCATCCGCACGCAGGCCTGGAGTCCCCTGGGCAAGCGGCAGGCGCCGTTCGACGAGCCGCCCGTGGCCGACGCGGCGGCCGCCCACGCGGTCTCCCCCGGTCAGGTCATCCTGCGCTGGCACGTCCAGCTCGGGTCGATGCCGCTACCGAAGTCCGCGGCACCGCAGCGCCAGCGGGCGAACCTCGACGTGGCCGGGTTCGAGCTGAGCGACGCGCAGATGGCGGCGATCACCGGTCTGGCCAGGCCGGACGGCCGCCTCTTCGGGGGCGACCCCGACACGCACGAGGAGATGTAGGCCCTGGTGGCTCAGGTGCCGCAGGCCCGGATCGGCGTCTCCGGCTGGCGCTATCCACGCTGGCGCGGCGACTTCTACCCCGCCGGTCTGCGCCAGCGCGACGAGCTGGCCTACCTCGGGCAGCAGCTCAACTCGGTGGAGATCAACGGCTCCTTCTACTCCCTGCAGCGACCGACGTCGTATGCCGCGTGGCGCGCCGCCGTGCCGGAGGACTTCGTGTTCGCGGTCAAGGGCGGGCGGTTCATCACCCATCTCAAGCGGCTCCAGGGCGTGGACACGGCGCTGGCGAACTTCTTCGCCTCCGGCCCGTTGGCGCTCGGGCCGATGCTCGGGCCGGTGCTCTGGCAGCTCCCTGAGCGCGTCGAGTTCGACGCGACCGTCCTCGACGACTTCCTGGGTCGGCTCCCCCGGACGACCCAGGACGCCGCCCGACTGGCGCAGCGCCACGACGACAAGGTCCCCGAGGGCCGCGCGCTGACCAGCGCGGAGACCGAGCAGCCGCTGCGGCACGCCCTCGAGCCACGGCATACCTCGTTCGACTGCGATGCGGCTCGTGAGGTCCTGCGCGCTCACGGCGTCGCCATGGTCGTGGCCGACACCGCGGGCCGCTGGCCGCAGATGGGTGACTCCACCACGGACTTCCACTACGTCCGGCTGCACGGCGAGGAGCGGCTCTATGCCGGCGGCTACACCGACGCATCGCTCCAGCGGTGGGGTGCCCGGCTCGACGACTGGCTCGACCTGGGCCACGACGTCTTCGTGTACTTCGACAACGATGCGGACGGCCGCGCACCGCACGACGCCGTGCGGCTCCGGGCCCTGCTCAGCCGGTCAACGGTCACATGAACGGCGTGGGGTCCCCGGCACCGCGCCGCACCACTTCAGGCGCCCCGTCGGCGAAGTCCACGACCGTCGTCGGCTCGATGCCGCACTCCCCCGAGTCGATCACCGCGTCGACCTGGTGGTCGAGCTCCTCCTTGACCAGCCAGCCCTCGGTCATGGGGTCCTCCTCACCCGGCAGGATCAGCGTGCTCGACAGCAGCGGCTCGCCCAGCTCGGCCAGCAGCGCCTGCACCACCGGGTGGTCGGGGATACGGACGCCCACAGTCTTCTTCTTGGGGTGCAGGAGACGGCGGGGCACGTCCTTGGTCGCGGGCAGGATGAACGTGTAGCTGCCCGGGGTCGCCGCCTTGATCGCCCGGAACACCGAGTTGTCGATGTGCACGAGCTGGCCCAGCTGGGCGAAGTCGCGGCAGACGAGCGTGAAGTGGTGGCGCGCGTCGAGCTGACGGATGCGCACGATCCGGTCCTTGCCCTCCTGGTTCCCGAGGGCGCAGCCCAAGGCATAGCCGGAGTCCGTGGGATAGGCCAGCAGGCCTCCCCCGCGCACCAGCTCGACCGCTTGGGCGATGGCACGGGGCTGCGGATCCACCGGATGCACGTCGAGGTAGCGGGCCATGCGTCGAGCCTATGCCCGCCCAGTATGTTGGGCGGGTGCGCGCTCTCGTGAAGACCCATGCTGGCCCCGGTCTCGAGCTCAGGGACGTCCCTGAGCCCCAGCCCGGACCCACCGACGTCAAGATCCGCGTCCTGCGCACGGGCCTGTGCGGGACGGACCTGCACCTGGAGCAGTGGGACGACTGGGCCGCCTCGACCGTGCACCCGCCGATGACGATCGGACACGAGTTCTACGGCGAGGTCGTCGAGGTCGGCGAGGACGTCGAGTCGGTGCGCGTGGGCCAGCGGGCCTCGGGCGAAGGCCACATCGTGTGCGGGACGTGTCGCAACTGCCGCGCAGGTCGGCGCCACATGTGCATCCACACCAAGGGAATCGGCGTCAACCGCGACGGTGCCTTCGCCGACTACGTGGTGCTGCCTGCCTCCAACGTGTGGGTGCAGCCGGACGACCTCGACCCCGACCTGGCGGCGGTGTTCGACCCCCTCGGCAACGCCACGCACACTGCCCTCTCCTTCCCCATGGCAGGCGAGGACGTGGTCATCACGGGTGCGGGACCCATCGGGGTCATGGCAGCGGCGCTGGCCCGCCATGTGGGCGCGCGCCATGTGGTGGTGACGGACGTCAGCGACTACCGCCTCGACCTCGCCAAGAACGCGGGGGCCGACCTCGTGGTGAATGCGGCCACGAGCGACCTGCGGGAGGCCATGGACACCCTCGGCATGAAGGAGGGCTTCGACGTGGGTCTGGAGATGTCGGGTGTCCCCAGCGCCGTCGAGGACATGCTCGCGAACATGAACCACGGTGGCCGGGTGGCCATGCTGGGCCTGCCGAAGGACCCGTTCCCGATCGACTGGGGCCGCGTCATCACGCACATGATCACGATCAAGGGGATCTACGGGCGCGAGATGTACGACACCTGGTACGCCATGAGCTCGATGCTCGGGAACTCGGCGGTGCTGCGTGACCGGATCGCCTCGGTCATCACCCACCGCTTCCCGGCCGAGCAGTGGCAGGACGCCTTCGCCGCGGCCCGTTCGGGCCAGTGCGGCAAGGTCATCATGGATTGGAGCTGAACGCATGTACGGAACGGTCAAGGACGGTCTGGCGACCACCCTCCGCGAGATCGAGGAGGCCGGCCTCTACAAGCGTGAGCGCGAGCTGAGCTCACCGCAGTCCGCCCACATCACGACGGGAACGAACGAGGCGCTCAACTTCTGCGCGAACAACTACCTCGGCCTCTCGGACCACCCCGAGGTCGAGGCCGCCGCCGCACAGGCCTTGCAGGAGTGGGGTTTCGGCATGGCCAGCGTCCGCTTCATCTGCGGCACCCAGGAGCTCCACAAGCGGCTGGAGCACGCCATCTCGGACTTCCTGCAGATGCAGGACACGATCCTCTACTCGTCCTGCTTCGACGCCAACGGCGGCGTGTTCGAGGTGCTCTTCGGGGCCGAGGACGCCATCATCTCCGACGAGCTCAACCACGCGTCGCTCATCGACGGCATACGGCTGTCCAAGGCTGGGCGGTACCGCTACCGCAACGCCGACATGGCGGACCTGCGCACCCAGCTGGAGGCGGCGCGGACGGCGGGGGCCCGACGCACCGTGATCGTCACCGACGGGGTGTTCTCCATGGACGGCTACCTCGCACCGCTGGACCAGATCTGCGACCTCGCCGACGAGTACGAGGCCATGGTCATGGTCGACGACAGCCACGCAGTCGGGTTCGTGGGTGACGGCGGCCGTGGCACGCCGGAGCGGTTCGGGGTCATGGACCGCGTCGACATCCTCACCGGCACCCTCGGGAAGGCCCTGGGCGGCGCGTCCGGTGGGTACGTCAGCGCCCACCAGGAGATCGTCGACCTGCTGCGTCAGCGATCGCGCCCCTACCTCTTCTCGAACGCCGTCGCACCCACTGTTGCCGCGGGGTCGCTCAAGGCGCTCGAGATCGCGGCCGGTTCGAAGGAGGCACGCTCGAGGCTGCGCTCCAACACCGCGCTTGTTCCGCGAGCTCATGACGGCCGCCGGCTTCGACCTGCTGCCCGGCGAACACCCCATCACGCCGGTCATGTTCCCCGGCGAAGACGGCGCGCGCCAGGCCGCCGAGGTCGCGGAGGTCATGCTCGACGAGGGCGTGTACGTCATCGCGTTCTCCTATCCCGTTGTCCCCCAAGGCAAGGCACGCATCAGGGTCCAGCTGTCGGCCGGGCACTCCGAGGAGGACGTGCGGGCCTGCGTGCGCGCCTTCGAGTCGGCGCGCAGCAAGGTCGCCTGAGCCCATGCCGCAGGCGAGGCTGCGCTACTCGGCCATCGCCTCGCTCGACGGCTACGTCGTCGACGCGCAGGGGCGGTTCGACTGGGCCGCTCCCACCGAGGCGGTCCACGCGTTCGTGAACGACCGCGAACGCAGCGTCGGGACCTACCTCTACGGGCGGCGCATGTACGAGGTGATGCGGTTCTGGGCCGAGGCGGACGCCGAGGACGACCCGTCGTCCGTCACTTCGGACTACCGCCGCATCTGGCAGGCGGCTGACAAGTCGGTGTACTCGACGACCCTGGCTGACGTCGACACCCCGCGGACCGAGCTGCTGCGGCAGTTCGACGTCGCGGCGGTCCAGCGCCTCAAGCAGGAAGCCCCAGCCGACCTGAGCATCGGCGGCCCGACCCTTGCTGCCGTCGCGCTCGAGGCCGGACTCGTCGACGAGGTCAGCCTGTTCCTCACCCCGGTCTCGGTAGGCGGCGGGACCCCTGCGCTCCCCCGCAACCATCGCCTCCAGCTCGACCTGCGCGAGGAGCGCCTGATCGACGGCGTGGTCTTCCTGCACTACGACGTGGCGAGGACCTAGTCCGGCGCCGCAGCCGTGTCGATCGGGGTGCCGAGCTCGACCGTGCGGCTCACCGTGCAGAGCCGGTCGTGGGACATGGCGATGGCCTTGGGCAGCATCTCCCGTGCCCGGTCGCCTGCGTCACCGTCCGGGAACGTCACCGAGAACCGCACCTGGAGGTCGCCGAGGTGGTTGCCCGCGTCGTCACGCAGCTTCTCGCCCGACGCGGTCGCGACGAACGACTCCGGCTCGGCGCGCTTGCTCGTGATGAAGTCGACGTCGACCGCCGAACACCCCGCGATCGCGGTGAGCAGCAGCTCGACCGGCGTGAACTCCTCGCCGTCGCCGCCGCCGATGCGGATCGTCCCGCCTCGGACGTTGGTCACCTCGTAGACACCCTTGGACACGCGCTCCATGCTGACCGAGCGATGTCCCAGTCCGGTGCCACCGGTCTCTTCAGCCATCAGGCTCCCCACTTCTGCGCCAAGGCGCGGACGACGGTGAGGTTTCGCGCAGTGCCGGGCACCCCGAGAATCCTCTCGATGCGGGCACCGGTGAGCTTCACCTCGTTGAACGGCACCCCGAACTCCATGAGCACATCCTTGCCGATCACCCGAGCATGCTCACCGGCGGCATCCCACGTGTGCAGCTGGTCTGTGCGCTCAACCGCAGGTGCGCTCAGGCAGAAGCTCACGTAACGGCTGCTCTCGTGGGTCACGGACTCCGGTATGCCGTCGACCGTCCTGACCAGCGCCGGCAGCTCCGCGGGGGTCCGGACGATGGCCACGATCTCGAAACCCGCATGTGCGCTGAGGACGCGCCCGATCTCTGCCTCGACCTTGGTCACACTGCGCATCGGTGTCGTGACCCGCAGGTTGCCCGTCTGGATGTAGGACTCGACGCCACTGAAACCGTTGGTCTCCAGGACCTTTCGCGCATCGGCCATCTTGAGCTGGCGCTTGCCGACGTTGACGGCCCGCAGGAATGCGATGTAGCTGGGCACTACAGCTCGACCTCGCCCCAACCGACCTGGCGGACGAGCCCACCCACCGTCACGACTCCGTCGTCGCTGACCGCCAGTCGCAGCGTCGAGGGACGGTCCACCTGGGACCCCTGGGCGACCGACCACTCCCCCGATCGGCCCACTGAGGCCAGCCACGCGCCGAGGTTCGAGCAGGCTGAGCCCGTTGCCGGGTCCTCGATCGCGGCACTGCCCTGGGTGAACAGGGCGCGAGCCTCGATGGTGCCGTCGCCGGTCTCGCACCAGAGGTAGACCAGGGTCTCCCCTCCCCTGGTGCCCATCCCGGCATACCGGCGCATGAGCGCGGCGTCGCCGACGGCACGGTGGATCGCTTCGACCGAGGCGGCCTGGGCGATCACCTGGGCACTGCCCGTGCTGACCTCGTGCACCGGTCCGACGAGCTCGTCCGCGCGAAGACCCACCGCGGCAGCGATGTCGGCGACGTCGTACGCAGGCCCGACGACACCGGGTCGGGCCGTGAGCGTCCAGTCGGGCCCGTCCGCCGTCACCGGGATCACCCCCGCCGGCATCGACAGCCTCACGAGGTCACCGCCGCGGGCCAGCTCGCGTGCCACGGCTGCGCTGCCCAGCGTCGGGTGGCCGGCGAACGCCATCTCGTAGTGGGGGGTGAAGATCCGCACTCCGACGTCTGCGCCGCCTTGGGGCTCTACGAGGAAGGTCGTCTCCGACAGGTTGAACTGCCGGGCCAGGGCTTGCAGGTGGTGCTCGGACAAACCCGAGCCGTCCTCGAACACGCACAGCGGGTTGCCCGAGAACGGGTCGTCGGGCTGGGCGAAGACGTTGAGCAACCGGTACCGCAACGGCGAGGAGGTCACCGGCCCACTCTGCCATGCTGAGCCGGTGACCTCTCAGCCACGCACGCCTGCCGTGCCCACCGGTCGTCTGGTCCTCCTGCGCCACGGTGAGACGCAGTGGTCCAAGACCGGGCGCCACACCGGCCGCACCGACATCCCGCTCACCGAGCACGGTGAGCAGTTGGCCAGGGCTGCGGGCGCCTTGCTCGGGTCGTACGACTTCGTCCTGGCACTCGCGTCGCCGCTCGAGCGCGCCCGTCGCAGCGCGGCCCTTGCCGGGCTCACGCCCCAGCTCGACGACGACCTGCTCGAGTGGGACTACGGCGGCTACGAGGGTCTGACCACACCACAGATCCGTGCCGAGCTGGGCTACGACTGGACCGTGTTCGAGAACGGCGTCCCGCCCGGCCAGACTCCGGGTGAGACCGTGGAGGAGGTCGCGGCCCGCGCATCACGGGTGGTGCAGCGTGCCGTCGCAGCCATGGCCGACGGCGACGTGGCTCTCGTCGGCCACGGCCACTGCCTGCGGGTCCTCGCCACGGTCTTCATGCGTCAGGAGCCGCGCATGGGCGCCCAGCTGCTCCTTGACGCAGGGTCCGTCAGTGTCCTGCAGTTCGAGCGCGAGGTGCCCGCCATCCGGGTGTGGAACCACGGACCGGCGGTCACCGCCGCGCACGACTGAGGCGTATGCCGCGCCGCACCTCGGGGGATCCCCTCAGCCCCTCACGGTGCGCGTGCGTGGCGGCCGCACGACGGTCACGTCGGCCCGTCGAGGCGTGGGCCATGCGTGCAGATCGGGCGAGACCTGTTCTGCTGGAACGGGATCGGTGTCTTCAGGCCACCCGGCAGCGCCTTCGGGCCCGAAGAGCCCGACCGCGCTGCACTCCCCCGGAGTGAACCGCGGGCCGTACTTCACTCCCCCGAACCCAGTCGCGGCCAGGGCGCGAGCCCACGTCTGGGGCACGGCATACGGCACCATGCTCTCCAGCTCGCGGGTGACCCCGAACCGCACCGCACGACGCGACTGCACGTCGGCGACGTCGCGCGCCGCGGGCAGCCTCAGCCGTGACACGACCACGTCGACCAGCGCGGACTCGGGCAGCCGGGTGCGGCCGCCGAGTACCGGCCCCAGCCGCTCACGCAGCGCGCTCTCGGCGTCGAGCGCGGCGTAGCACGTGCCGCGCGGGGATTGCAGGTCGAACCGACCACCGCCGTCGTTGCCGAACCACCACGGTGAGCGACGCGCGTCGTGTGCCCGGAAGAGGTCGGTCAGGGCGGTGATCTCGTAGGTGGGGAAACCGGTCAGCGAAGCTGGCGGCAGGCGCTGTGCGGTGGTGTCGCGCGCGGCCACTCAGGCCGCCCACCGGGCCGCGTCCTCGACGGCGCACTGGGCGACCCACCGGACCGCCGCGGCCGAGGAACGGTGCACGACGAGGTAGTCCACGGCGCTGTGACCCTCGAAGACGGCGGTGGGTGTGGTCAGCCACGTTCCGACGGTCCAGCCGTCGATGTCACGCCGCGTGAAGGCACCCACGGCCTCCTGGACGCCTGGCCGGACCTGACCGGCGCGACCGAACTGGAGAGAGGGGTACAGCAGGTGCCCGTCCGAGGTGCGGCAGGCCAGCACGGTGCCTCGGCGCACGCGGTCGAACAAGGCCTGGCGGGAGATGCCCAGCCACGCGACGAGGCCGGCGGTGTCGTAGAACGGCCCGAGTGGCTCGTCGAGCGGGTGGACCGTCGGCAACGCCGCGAGCATGCGGTCGGCGAGCTCCTCGACCTCGCTCAGGTCGAGATCTCGACCCTGGGCGCGGAGCTCGGCCTGGCGGGCGAGCACCCGTACGCGGACGGCATCGGTCAGGGCGTCGACGTCGGGGGCGGTCCTGGTGCGCGGGGTCACGGCTCGCTCCTCTGCGTCAACGTGGTCGGCCGCGAGGGTCGTCATGACCGTCAAGGCCGTCAAGGGGTCAGGCGGTCATGCTACGACACCGGTCCGACAGCCGACCGTGCCCCGGTGCTGTCTCGACTAGGGCAACGGCCAGGTGTGGACCGGCTCGTTGCTGTGCATGTGACCGGCATACACCTCGAGCATCGCCGCGAGGGCGCTCTGCCGGTCGAGGCCGCGCGCCTGCAGCGTGCGGACCGCATCGGTCTGCCACGTCGCACCGTTGCGGCCCGTCTTGCACCGGCCCTCGATCACCGAGAGGTAGCGGTCACGCACAGACGGCGAGACCCCCCAGTCCTCGAGCCCTTGGTGCGCCAGGGGCAGCAGGTGGCGCAGGACGAGCTCGTCGGCGCCCACCTCGCCGAAGCCCGGCCAGTACAGCCGCGACTCGATGCCGTCACGCGCCGCGCTGCGGAAGTTCTGCTCGGCCACGGCGAAGCTCATCTTGGTCCACACCGGCCGGTCGTCGGCCGCGAGCTTGCGGATGACCCCGTAGTAGAACGCAGCATTGGCCATGACGTCGATGAGGGTCGGACCAGCGGGCAGCACACGGTTCTCGACGCGCAGGTGGGGCGTCCCGTCGACGATGTCGTAGATCGGCCGGTTCCAGCGGTAGACGGTGCCGTTGTGCAGTCGCAGCTCGGCCAGGTTGGGCGCCTCGCCGCTCTCGAGCTTGGCGACCGGGTCCTCGTCGGTCACGTCGGCGAGCAGCGCCGGGAAGTACCGCACGTTCTCCTCGAACAGGTCGAAGATCGAGGTGATCCAGCGCTCGCCGAAGAACACGCGAGGGCGCACGCCCTGGTTCTTCAGCTCGATGCTGCGGGTGTCCGTCGCCTGGCTGAAGAGCTCGATCCGCGTCTCGGCGTGCAGCCGCTGGCCGAAGAAGAACGGCGAGTTGGCCGCCAGGGCGATCTGCGGGGCAACCAGGGCCTGCGCGGCGTTCCAGTGCGCGGCGAAGTCGGTGGGAGCGACCTGGAGGTGGAGCTGGACGCTCGTGCAGGCCGACTCGGGTGCGATCGAGTCGCAGTAGGTCGCCACCCGCTCCCCCGTCGGACCCTCGATGTCGAGGTAGATGTCCTCGCCGCGGGCGTAGAAGATCGAGTCGTTGAGGGCGGTGTAGCGGTTGTTCGCACTGATCCAGTCGCCTTGGAAGTGCTCGGGCATGATCGTGGGGAGGATGCCGACCGCCACGATGTGGGCACCGCGCTTCTCGGCGGCCGCCGACGCCGCGTTGAGCGATCCGCGCATCTCCTCCTCGAGATCGATCGCCGCATCGCCCGGCAACGGTCGTGGGGGCACGTTGAGCTCGATGTTGTACCGCGCGAGCTCGGTCTGGTAGCCCGGGTCGGCGATCTCCTCGAGGACCTCGGCGTTGGCGAACTTGGGGCGGTAGGTCTCGTCCACGAGGTTGAGCTCGATCTCCATGCCGGTCATCGGCCGGTCGAACTCGAACCTGCTCTGGGAGAGCATCCGCTCGAACACGTCGAGGTTCTGCCGCACCTTCTCGCGGTAACGCTGGCGTTGCTCCCGCGTATAGCTCTGTGCGGTGACCTCTTCCCCCACGAAGACCCCTCCTCTGCAGCTGCATCGGTATGCCGGCGCCCCCGTGGTTGGTGGGTCCGTGGTCCGACCCAACCACACGCGGGGCCCTGCCTGCCACTGTCTGCGCGACTGTCCACACGACGCGCGTTCGGCCCGGGGCGCGCCGGGGAAATCAGCGGTCCTGTCGGTGCGCTCTCCTAGCCTGCAGGGGTGCGGTTCCTCCACACCTCCGACTGGCACCTGGGGCGGTCCTTCCACCAGGTCGGGCTGCTCGACGCCCAGGCGCAGTTCGTGGACCACCTGGTCGAGACCGTCCGCGCCGAGTCGGTCGACGCCGTGCTGGTCTCTGGCGACGTCTACGACCGGGCGATGCCCGCCCCCGACACCGTCCGCCTGCTCTCCGAGGCCGTGACGCGCCTGCGCGACGCCGGTGCCACGGTCGTGCTCTCGAGCGGCAACCACGACTCGGCCATCAGGTTGGGGTTCGCCAGTGAGCTCCTCGCCCGCACCGGCCTGCACATCCGGTCCTCGATCGCCTCCATCGGCAGCCCGGTCCTGGTGGGTGACGTGGCGGTCTACGCCCTGCCCTACCTCGAGCCCTCGGTCGCCGCCGGGCCGCTGCTGGCACAGGAGCGGACCCACGCGGGTGTCCTCAAGGCCGCGATGGATCGCGTCGCCGCCGACCGGGTGCACCGGGGCGGACGCTCGGTGGTCATGGCGCACGCGTTCGTCACCGGCGGCGCCACGAGCGAGTCCGAGCGCGACATCTCGGTGGGTGGCGTCTCCGCCGTGCACCCCCGGGTGTTCGCCGGCGCGGACTACGTTGCCCTCGGCCACCTCCACGGCCGCCAACGGGTGGGCGACACGGTTCGGTACAGCGGGTCCCCCCTCGCGCTGTCCTTCAGCGAGGTCAACCACACCAAGGGCTCGTGGCTCGTCGACGTCGGTGACCGCGGTGTCCGTGCCGAGCCGGTCGACGCGCCGGTCCCCCGGCCCCTCGCCGTCCTGCGCGGTGACCTCGACGACCTGCTCGCCGACCCGGCATACGGCCGGCACGAGCAGTCCTGGTGCCAGGTGACCCTGACCGACCCGGTGCGCCCCCTCGGCGCCATGGAGCGCATCCGCAGGCGCTTCCCCCACGCGCTCGTGCTCCAGTTCGATCCCCAAGGTGCTCCGATCCCGGTCCGCAGCTACGCCGACCGCGTGAGCGCTCCCAGCGAGCTCGACGTGTGCTGCGACTTCCTGGGTCACGTGCGCGCGGGCCACCTCGCGGACGAGGGTGAACGAGCCCGGTTCGCCGAGGCCCTCGAGGCCGTGCGCACCGGCCGGGCCCGGTCCGACGACGAGGGACTGGGCGAGGGACTGGGCGAGGGACTGGGCGAGGGACTGGGCGAGGGACTGGGCGACGACGCCGAGGCGGGCGCCGCATGAGGCTGCACGGGCTGCGCATCACGGCGTTCGGCCCGTTCGCCGGCACCGTTGAGGTCGACTTCGACCGCGTGGCCGACACCGGGCTTGTTCCTCATCCGTGGTGCCACCGGCGCGGGCAAGACGAGCCTGCTCGACGCCGTGGCGTTCGCGTTGTTCGCCGACGTCCCCGGCGCTCGCTCCAAGAAGGGGTTGCACAGCGACCATGCCGACCGGGCGACGGTGCCGGAGGTGTCGCTGGAGTTCACCGTGGGGACGCGCCGGCTGCGGGTCGAGCGCTCACCAGAGTTCCTGCGGCCGAAGTCGCGTGGCACCGGCGAGACGAAGGTCCCAGCCAGGGCTGTCCTGTCGGAGCACCGAGGTGGCCACTGGCAGGCCCTCAGCACCCGCCACGACGAGATCGCCGAGATCATCCAGGACGTCCTGGGCCTGGGGCTGGAGCAGTTCAGCAAGGTTGTGCTGCTCCCCCAGGGCGACTTCGCCGCCTTCCTCAGCGCGAGCCCCGAGCAGCGCCGAACGCTGCTTGAGCGCTTGTTCGACGTCGCGCCGTTCACGGGGGTCGAGGAGTGGTTGGCGTTGCGGCGCAAGGAGTCCGCGCTCGATGTCGATCGGCAGCGCGCCGCCCTCGCCGCTGAGCTGGCGCTGCTCGGCGAGGTGCTCGCTGCCTCGCCTGCGGCCCAGTTGGCCGCCGACTCCGACTGGTCCGAGGTCCCCCTCGACGAGCTTCCCGCGCGGCTCGACGATGCCCGGGCCCGCCTCGAGGGCGCCGCGGCCGAGGCACTGGCGCAGCTTGACGCGGCACGACTTGCCGACGCCGCCGCCACGACGGCCCACACGACCGGCGAAGAGCTGGCCGGCGCCCGTCGCCGACTGGCCGAGGCCCAGGCCAGGGTCACGGCCCTCGAGAGTGGCCGAGCCGACCAGGTCGCAGCCGTGTCGAGGCTCGACGCCGCGGGTCGCGCCTTCGCGTTGAGCGGCGACCTCAAGGCGTTCGAGCGTGCGAGCGCGGCAGCGGACCTCGCCACGGCACAGCTGGCGGCCGCCGAGAGCGGCACCGCCTCGCTGGCACTGGCCGATCGACCGGAGCCGGAGCTCGAGGCGATGCTCCCCCTGCTCGAGTCCGGGGCCCGCACGCTCGCCGAGGCCCGCCACCGGGAGGCAAGCGCGCTGGAGCACCACCGACGCCACGTCGAGCTTGACGAGGTCTCCCGGGGCCTGCGCGCCGACCAGGCCTTGGTGCAGCAGTCCCTGGCCGTGGCAGAGTCGAGCCAGCGCGAGGCTGACGCGGCCTTGGTGGGGGCTCGCGACGCGCACCGCTCCGGCGAGGCCAGCGCCCGGGCCGTCGCCGACCTCACCCAGGCTCACGACCTGCGGGCCGACCAGCTGGCCGCCGCAGCGGAGCTGGCCACCCTGACCGAGGCGTTGGCGGCGGCGCGCGAGAGCTCCCAAGACCTTCGCGACACCTACCAACGGCTTGTTCCAGGCGCGGCTCGACGGGCTCGCGGCCGAGCTCGCCGAGCGCCTGCACGACGGAGATGCCTGCCCGGTCTGCGGGTCCCTCGAGCACCCAGCTCCAGCCACTACGTCGGCGCCCGTCACGGCCGACGACGTGAGCCACGCAGACGCGCAGTGGCAGGCCGCGGCGCGACACGCGTCATCGGTGGCCGAGTCGGTCGCCGGCCTGACCGCGGCCATGACCCAGCGCGAGCACCAGCTCGCCCAGGAGGCTCGCCCGCTCGACGAGCTCGCCTCCGCACTCGAGCGCGCGCGAGCCCACCATGCCGACCTGCTGGCCCGTGCGGCGACGATCCCCGCCCTCGAGGCAGCGGTGGAGCACGCCACGGCGGTCGCCCGCACCCAGACCGCACGGGCATCCGCACTCCACGACGAGCTGACCGCGGTGACCACAGCCCTGGCGGCGGCGGCGCGTGACCATGCCGCCGAGGCTGCGGGGGTCGCCGAGTGCCTCGAGAACCACCGGCTCCAGTGCCCCTGCGCCGGCGGCGAGACCACCACCACCACCACCACCACCACCACCACCGTGGATGCCGCCATGGCCCGGCACGAGGCCGTGAGCGTCGCCATCCGGGAGCAGCTCGAGGCCCAACAGCGGGTGACCGCAGCCCACGCCGAGCTTGACCAGGTGCAGGCTCTGCTGACCGCGGCCCTGGCCGAGCACGGGTTCGACGCCATTGCCGAGGTTCGCTCCGCCCTGATGTCGAGCGACCAGCGCAGCCAGCTGCGTGCCCGCTGCGACGCCTACGAGCAGGCGTGGGCGGCCGCGCGAGCGGTGGTGGACGACCCCTCGCTCCAGACGGCTCGCGACGCGCCGGAACCTGACCTGCCTGCCCTGGCCACGGCCCGCACTGACGCCCGCGCCGCGCTCCTCGAGGCCGCGTCTGCTGAGACGCTCACGCGCCGCACCCTCGACAGCCTGCACCGCGTGGCGACGAGCCTGGTGCCGCGCTGTGCTGCCGTCGGTCGCGCGCAGGCCGAGCACGAGAGCCTCCGGGAGCTCGCGGACGTCGTCGCGGGCACCGGCGCCGCCAACACCCTGCGCATGCGGCTGTCGGCCTTCGTGCTGGCCGCGCGCCTCGAGACGGTGGTGGCCCTGGCCAACGAGCGCCTGACGACGATGGGCGAGGGTCGCTACCAGCTGCGCCACACCGATGGCCTGGCCGCTCGCGGCGCCCGCAGCGGACTTGGCCTGGAGGTCCTCGACCTGTGGACCGGCCAGGCCCGCGAGACGAGCTCGCTGTCGGGCGGCGAGTCCTTCATGGCCTCCCTCGCGCTGGCGCTCGGGCTGGCCGACGCCGTGCGTGAGGAGGCCGGTGGGTTCGACCTGCAGACCCTCTTCGTCGACGAGGGTTTCGGCACGCTGGACGACGACAGCCTCGAGCAGGTCATCGACGTCCTCGACGGGCTGCGCGAAGGCGGTCGGGCCGTCGGCGTGGTGAGCCACGTCGCCGAGCTGCGCACGCGCATCGCCGCGCAGGTGGTGGTCGACAAGACCGAACGCGGGTCCACGGTCAGGCTGCGGGTCGCCGACGAGGCGTCACCGGCAGCCTGACCGCGACTCGGCGTGGTCAGCCCTCGAACGCCTCGGGTGGTGGGCAGCTGCAGACGAGGTTGCGGTCCCCGTAGGCCCCGTCGATCCGGGCGACCGGCGGCCAGTACTTGTCCGCCGCGGCGACGCCCACCGGGAAGGCCGCGTCCGAGCGCTCGTAGGGGTACTCCCACTTGCCCGCCAACGCCTTCGCGGTATGCGGCGCGTTGCGCAGCATGCTGTCGGCCACGCTGACCTCACCCGCCTCGACCTCGGCGATCTCGTGGCGGATCGCGATCATGGCGTCGCAGAACCGGTCGATCTCGTAGCGGTCCTCGCTCTCGGTCGGCTCGACCATCAGGGTGCCCGCCACCGGGAATGACATCGTCGGTGCGTGGAACCCGTAGTCGATGAGTCGCTTGGCGACGTCGTCGACCGTGATGCCGCTGCGCTTGGTCAGCTCACGCAGGTCGAGGATGCACTCGTGCGCGACGACGCCGTCGTGGCCCGAGTACAGCACCGGGTAGTGCTCCCGCAGCCGGGTCGCCACGTAGTTGGCGTTGAGCACGGCAACCTGGGTGGCGCGGGTCAGTCCCGCTCCGCCCATGAGCCGCACGTAGGCCCAGGAGATCGGCAGGATACTGGCCGAGCCGTAGGGCGCCGCCGAGATGGGCCCGACCCCGCTCGCCGGGCCGGCCTCGGCCGCCAGCGGGTGGTTGGGCAGGTGCGGAGCGAGGTGGGCCCGCACCGCCACCGGTCCGACACCGGGACCGCCCCCGCCGTGCGGGATGCAGAAGGTCTTGTGCAGGTTGAGGTGCGACACGTCGGCACCGAACTTGCCCGGCTGGGCCAGCCCGACGAGGGCGTTGAGGTTGGCGCCGTCGACGTACACCTGGCCACCCGCGTCGTGGACCAGGGCGCACAGCTCGGTGATGGTGTCCTCGAACACCCCGTGCGTCGAGGGGTACGTCACCATGATCGCCGCGAGCTCGTCACGGTACTGGTCGATCTTGGCCCGAAGGTCGTCCATGTCGACGTCGCCGCCGACGGCCGTCTTGACCACGACCACCTTCATGCCGGCCATCACGGCGCTCGCGGCATTCGTGCCGTGCGCGCTCGCGGGGATCAGGCAGATGCGGCGCTGCGACTGGCCATTGGCCTCGTGGTAGGCGTGGATGGCCAGCAGCCCGGCGAACTCGCCCTGCGACCCGGCGTTCGGCTGCAGCGACACCGCGTCGTAGCCGGTGATCTCACACAGCCACGCCGACAGGTCTGCGATGAGCTCACGGATCCCTTCGGTCTGGTGTGCCGGCGCAAACGGGTGCAGGTCGGCGAACTCGGGCCAGGTCACCGAGACCATCTCGGTGGTCGCGTTGAGCTTCATCGTGCAGGAGCCGAGCGGGATCATGCCGCGGTCGAGGGCGAAGTCGCGGTCGGCCAGCCGGCGCAGGTAGCGCAGCATCGAGGTCTCGGAGTGGTGGCTGTGGAACACCGGGTGCGTGAGGTACTCGCTCGTCCGGATGAGCTCGGTGGGCCATGTCAGCTCGGCCAGGTCGGCCAGGGCGACCTCGGTGCGACCGGGCACGCCGAAGGCCGCCCAGACCGCGTCGAGGTCGCGCAGGTCCGTCGTCTCGTCCACGCTGATGGACACCGTGTCGGCATCCACCCGCCAGAGGTTCACCCCACGCTGCGCCGCGGCGGCCACGACCTCGTCGGCCCGCCCCGGCACGGCGACGGTCACCGTGTCGAAGTACTGCCTGGACGTGACCTCGACTCCGGCATCGACCAGGCCGTCGACGAGGGTCTGGGCGTGGGCGTGGGTGCGGCGCGCGATCGCCGCGAGGCCCGCGGGGCCGTGGTACACGGCATACATCGAGGCCATCACGGCGAGGAGCACCTGGGCGGTGCAGATGTTGGACGTAGCCTTCTCGCGGCGGATGTGCTGCTCGCGGGTCTGCAGCGCCAGCCGGTATGCCGGGGCACCCTCGGCGTCGACGCTCACCCCGACGAGGCGACCGGGCAGCGACCGCTCGAGCCCGGCGCGCACGCTCATGTACCCCGCGTGGGGGCCCCCGAAGCCCATCGGCACGCCGAACCGCTGCGTGGTGCCGACCGCGACATCGGCCCCCCACTCCCCCGGCGCGGTGGCCAGGGTGAGCGCCAGCAGGTCGGCGGCGGCGGTCACGAGGGTGCCGGCCTCGTGGGCAGCCGCGGTGAGCGACCGCCAGTCACGCAGCTCGCCGTCCCGCCCCGGGTACTGCACCAGCACGCCAAAGACCGGCCGGTCGCCCGCGGCGGCCTTCAGGGTCTCGATCGAGTCGACGGAGTCGAGGTCTGCCACGACGAGGTCCAGGCCCAGCGGCAGGGCACGCGTCTGCATCACCGCGATGGTCTGGGGGAAGGCGTGCCGGTCGACGAGGAGGACGGCGTCGGCGGCGACCTTGCTCGACCGCCGCATGAGCGTCATCGCCTCGGCGGCAGCAGTGGCTTCGTCGAGCAGCGAGGCACCGGCCGTGTCGAGACCGGTCAGGTCACTGACGACTGTCTGGAAGTTGAGCAGTGCCTCGAGCCGGCCCTGCGAGATCTCGGGCTGGTAGGGCGTGTAGGCGGTGTACCAGGCGGGGTTCTCCAGGACGTTGCGCTGCACGACGGCGGGCGTGATCGTGCCGTAGTAGCCGAGCCCGATCATCGAGGTCATCACCTGGTTGCGCCGGGCGAGGGCGCGCAGCTCCTCGACGACGGCACCCTCGGAGGCCGCGGCATCGATGCGCAGCGCGACCTCCGTGCGGATCGCGCTCGGGAGGGCGTGGTCGCTCAGGGCGTCGAGCGAGTCATGCCCCACGACCTGGAGCATGGCGGCCACGTCGGACTCCGACGGACCGATGTGGCGACCGGTGAACTCGGACAGGTCGGCGGACGAGAAGGCAGACATGAGGCTCCTGAACGTGGGCGGTGCTCGGTTTGCCTCCCCTTCTGTCACGGCGGTGAAGCCGCTTCAGAGGTGCCTGTCCCGCGTGGTCCTGGCGCCTGAGAGGTTCCGGGGAGTTTGCCCCTTCGGCGCCCCGGGGCAGTGCCTGGGGACTCTCCCACGCGGGGTGGTCAGCACTGCCCAATCTACACGACGAGGCCCGCCGGTCCTGAGGGACTGGCGGGCCTGGGTCGCGGTGTCGACGGGTTCAGGCGAGTCGGGCCTGACGACGGTGGTGCAGCTCGTCGCCGGGGTGGGCGACGGGCGTCTCGTCCTCGGCGCGCTCGCTGGGCAGCTGGGCGAGCTCGCCCTCGACCTCGCGCCAGACGCGGCCGACGGCGATGCCGAAGACGCCCTGGCCGCCCTGGACGAGGTCGATGACCTCGTCGGCCGAGGTGCACTCGTAGACCGAGGCGCCGTCACTCATGAGGGTGATCTGGGCCAGGTCCTCGACGCCACGCTCGCGCAGGTGCTGGATGGCGACGCGGATCTGCTGCAGGGACACCCCGGTGTCGAGGAGTCGCTTGACCACCTTGAGCACGAGGATGTCGCGGAAGCCGTAGAGCCGCTGCGTGCCGGAGCCGGTGGCTCCCCGCACGGACGGCTCGACCAGACCGGTGCGGGCCCAGTAGTCGAGCTGGCGGTAGGTGATTCCGGCCGCCTTGCACGCCGTCGGGCCGCGATAGCCGATGTCCTCGCTCAGCTCGGGAAGGTCGTCCGTGAACAGCAGGCCCTGTGCCGCTGCGGGCACGGACTTGCCGGTCGTCGAGCCATGTTGAGCCTCACCGCTCGTGTTCACGACGCTCACCTCCTGGTGTAACTACATCTGTCGCATTTCAGGTCTGAGGTGACCGTACGGCTGCGGTGGAGCAAAGGTCAACAACCACTCGACCTTGCCCCTTCGGCGTGTCGCGCCGACACGGCATACTGTCAATCTAAGGTCGAGGGTGAGGGTTTTGTCCTCGGCAGGTCAGGCAGGTGGTTCGGCTTCGCCTGGATCGTTCTCGAAATCCTCGGCCGAGACGTGGTCGAGGAACTCCTTGAACTTCTCCACCTCGTCCTCGGCGTCCTCCTCGCCCGACATCGACACGCCCGCCTCCTCGAGCAGGGTCTCGCCCGCCACGATCTCGGTGCCGGTGCGCAGTGCGAGCGCGATGGCGTCCGAGCTGCGTGAGGAGATCTCGGTGGTGCCGTCGAGGATGAGAGCCGCGTGGAAGACGCCGTCGCGCAGCTCGACGATGCGCACCTCGGTCAGCCGGTGGCCCAGCCCCTCGATGACGTTCTTCAGCAGGTCGTGCGTCAGCGGGCGCGGGGGCTCGATGCCCTGCTGGGCATAGGCGATGGCCGTCGCCTCGGCGGCACCGATCCAGATCGGCAGGTAGCGGTCGCCGCCGCGCTCGCGCAGCAGGACGATCGGGTGGTTGGTGGGCATCTCGACGCGCACACCGAGGACATCCAGAGCCTTCACTGCTCCACCGTACCCCGTTCAGCCGCGGTGGAGACCGTCCCTCACCAGGGCGGTGTGGAGCGCGATGCACAGCCGCAGCACCTCGGCCGTCGGGTCCTTCGCGCCACTCGTCGAGCCGGCCTTGGCACCGGCCTTCTCCGAGGCCGCGCGGTGCGGGGTGACGACCTGCTGGACCAGGCCGATCTCGCGGTCGGCGGCCGTCCGGAACGGCCGCAGGTGCCGTGGTTCGATGCCGTATGCCGCGAGCGCTGCGGCCGCGTGGGCCACCGTGAGCGCCGCCTCACCGAAGTGCCCGGTGGCGTCGGTGTGCAGGAGCCCGAAGGTCTCCAGGGCTTCCACGGTGGGGTCGTCGAGCCCGGCGGCGGCACCCAGCTCGGCTCGAGTGAGCCGCAGGCTGCTGGTCGTGGCCAGTGCTGCTGCCGTCGGCAGGTCGGGATCGACCCCCAGGCGTGGCGCGCGGGGCCTGCTCGGGCTGGCCCCCGAGCCAGGCTCGGGCGTCAGCCCCCGGTCGAGCGCATCAAGGGCATCACGGATCACCTTGAGTGGCCAGTAGTGGTCGCGCTGGGCGGTGAGGATGTAGCGCAGCCGGTCGACGTCCTGCTCGGAGTACGTGCGGTAGCCCGAGCCGGTGCGGGACGGGGTCAGCAGCCCCTCCGTCTCGAGGAAACGGATCTTCGAGATGGTGACGTCCGGGAAGTCCTGGCGCAGCGCAGCCAGCACCGCCCCGATCGTCATCGACTGACGTGGATTGCGAGGCGTCACCAGGGGCCTTGGTCAGGCCTTGCCTGCGTAGAAGACGAGCCGGAACTTGCCGATCTGCACCTCGTCGCCGGTGTGCAGGGTCGCCTCGTCGATCCGCTCACGGTTGACGTAGGTGCCGTTGAGCGAGCCGACGTCGCGCACGACGAAGGTGTTGCCCTCGCGGCGGAAGTTCGCGTGCTTGCGCGACACCGTGACGTCGTCGAGGAAGATGTCGCTGTCCGGGTGACGGCCCGAGTTGACCTCGTCGTCGTCGAGCAGGAAGCGCGCACCGGTGTTGGGCCCACGCAGCACCACGAGCAGGGCGGTGCCTGGACGCAGGGCGTCGACGGTGGCCTGGTCGGCCTTGCTGAGGGTGACGTCGGTCTCGGCGCTGGTGTCGATCTGCTCGAGGTCGCCGATCCCGGGCAGCCGCATGGTCGTCGGCTCGTGCGGGCGCGACGTCTGCTCGTCCTTCTCGCTGCCATTCATGGGTTCTGCGCTCCTCGTGTGTCGGGCCTCCGGCTCCCCCTCTAGCAAAGCACAAACCTAGGAGACGGCCACGGGGGTTGGCAGCCGATTGCTGGAACTGTGGCGGCTCAGCCCAGCTGCGCCTGGTATGCCGCGGGGTCCATCAGTGCCTCCACGGCCGCAGCGTCCGCCGGGCGCAGCTCGTACATCCAGCCGTCGCCGTAGGGATCGGAGTTGACCAGCTCGGGAGTGGCGTCCAGCGCCTCGTTGACGGCGGTCACCTCGCCGGCGAGCGGTGCGTAGAGATCGCTGACCGACTTGGTGGACTCGACCTCGCCACACGCGTCGCCAGGCGCCACGGTGTCGCCCACGGCCGGGAGGCTGACGTAGACCACGTCGCCCAGCGCATCCTGGGCGAAGGCTGTGATCCCGATCCGGACCACGCCGTCGTCGCTGGTCCGGACCCACTCGTGCTCAGCGGTGTAGCGCAGGTCCTGGGGGTAGTCCAGCTGGCTCATGCGAATCCTCTCGGGGAGTGGGCGGACGTCATCACTTCGACGGCGCCGGGACGGGCCGAGCGTAACGAGGCTCGGGAAGGCTGTGCAATGCGGTGATGGACAAGGATTTCTCCTGCTCGACCGTGGACTGCGCATTCTGCCCGCGGACCGAGTCGGTCACGCCTCCGGGGATGTCCATCGCCGAAGCCATCGTGGCGCTGTCACCGATCGCGCGGATGACGTAGGGCGAGGACAGCTGCTGCCCACTGACCTGCACGGCGCCGTCGACATCGGCGAACCACGTGTTGGCGACGACCCGCACGTCACCGATCTGGACTGCCTCCGCACCGGCGTCCCGCAGCTCCTGCAGGGCGTCGAGCAGCAGGGCAGAGGTGACCTTGTGGCTCGGGTCGGTGATCGTGATGACCACGCCCGGCCCGGTGGCGGGGACCGTACCGGTTAGGATGCCCAGTGTGTCGAGGCGGTCCTGTGCCGACTTCAGCGCCGCGGACCCCGAGTCGGCACCCGAGAGCAGGCGGTCACGGGTCACCTCGAGGGCCCGGGTGTCGGTGCCCAGCCGACCCTGTTCCTGGCTCACGTCGTCGAGGATGCGGACCAGCTCGTCCTCACGGAGCTGCTCCAGGCCGCTCTGGCTGGTCTGCTGCACCTGGGTCGCGATGGCAAAGCCGAGACCGATCGCGAGCAGCGCGGCGAGCGCGTTGGCCCGGGTCGCCCGAGGGCGGGCCATCCGGATCAGGGTGCCCCAGGACGAGCGCGACGGCTGTGTGGTCATGCCTTGAACAGGTGTCGGCGAATCGACGCGACGTTGGAGAAGATCCGGACCCCGAGCACCACCACCACGCCGGTCGACAGCTGCGCGCCGACCCCGAGCTGGTCGCCCAGGAACACGATGAACGCCGCGACCACGACGTTCGCGAGGAAGGACACGACGAAGACCTTGTCGTTGAAGATGCCGTCCAGCACCGCCCGCACGGCGCCGAACACCGCATCGAGAGCGGCGATGACCGCGATGGGCAGGTACGGCTGCAGGGCGAGGGGCACGTCGGGGCCCCAGAGCAGGCCCAGCAGCACCCCGCCGACGAGGCCGAGGAGGGGAATCACGGTGTCGTCTCCGAAGGGGTCGGGGTCGGGTTCGGTGGGGTGGTTGGTGAGGTGGTCCGGGTGGGACTCGACGTCGAGGCGCTCGACGTCGAGCGCCTCGACGACCCGGTCACCGGCACCGTGGCGTAACGGACGGTGAGCGCGGTGGCTGCGGGCAGCGTCAGCGAGGTGACGCCGTCAATGGAAACACGGATGCCGTAGTTGTCCTTGAGGGCGCGCGCGTAGGACCCGCCGTCGTTGTCGGCGAACTCGGTCTGGAGGTCGTTGGAGCTTCCCAGCACGTCGATCGTGTAGGGGCGGGACAGCGGGCGGTAGTTCACCAGGATCGCCTCACCCGCGAACCGGATGGCCGACTTCGACGTCAGTCGCTGCCCGTTGACCGCGATCCCCTCGGCCCCGGCCTGCCACAGGCCGTCGACGATGATCTGCAGGTCCTTGGACAGCACCTTGCCGTCGTTCGGCTGGCCGTTGGTGCGGGGATTGCCGTCGGCGCTTGTTGCCGTGGGCGCTCGGTGCATCGTCGAGCACAACGCGGATCCCCGGGCCGGTGACCGCCTCGGCGCCGGCCGCGAGCGAGAGCGCCGCGAGGCGCGAGGTGACGGCCCCCCGGTCCTGCCCCAACGCCTGGCTCTGGAGGCTGTCCACCTCGGCCTGGAGGGTGCGCAGGGCCGTCTCCTGTGCGTCAGCGGCCTTGCGGCGCGACTGGATCTGGGCGATGAGCTCGCTCCGGGCCTTGACGGCCGAGGTCGACGGCGTGCGCAGGGCCAGTCCACCGACCGTGAGCAGCAGCCCGGTCACCAGGGCGGCCACGAGCACCACCGGGGTCCGGATGCCGGTACTCGCCGGAAGTCCGGCCTCGGCGCGCGCCTGGGCGGCCGCGGCATACCCGGGGTCGAGGGGCCGCTCCATCATGGAGGTGAGCAGCGTCATGGACTCGTCGACCCGGCGCCCTGACGTTGGGGGGGTAGGAGGTTCGCGGTGCGAGGTGGGGTTCACGGATGGCCTAGGTCGCGAGCGCGGTGTGGGCCCGGGCCACCTGACGGGCCTGGACGATGTACATGACCCCGGCGATCCAGTACAGGACGGTGCCCCACCAGGCGAAGCCCCAGCCGATGGGCAGCGCCCAGTGCGCGAACGTGCCGGTGCCCTGCCCCAGGAGCAGCAGCGGGAACGCGTAGAGGAGGTTGAAGGTGGCGGCCTTGCCGATGAAGTGGACCGGCAGCCCGGTCTGGCCGTAGCGCTTGATCCAGAGCAGGATGCCGGCCAGGAGCACCTCGCGCCCGACCAGGGCCGCCACCAGCCACCACGGGATGATGTCGCGCCATGCCAACCCGACCAGCGTGGTCGCGATGTAGAGGCGGTCGGCGAGCGGGTCGAGCAGCTGGCCGATCCGCGACACGAGGCCGAACCGTCGAGCGATCTTGCCGTCGAGGTAGTCGCTGATGCCCGACAGCATCAACGTCACGAGCGCGATCGCGTCGTGGCCAGTGAGGATCGCCCAGAGGAAGACCGGCACCCCGACGAAGCGCAGCGAGGACAACAGGTTCGGCAGGGTGAGGACCCGGTCGGAGGCGCTGGGCCGCTCCGCCGCCAGTCGTCGATCGCCGTGTGCCGCCACGCGGGCAGCCTAACGGGCAGGTGCTCGTAGAGTTCACAGGCATGGAGAACCCTCTGCTCGGGCCCGGACTCGAGAGCCTGCGTGAGCGGCGCAGCATCAAGTGGCGGCTCTACGACCCCGACGTGCTGCCGTTGTGGGTGGCGGAGATGGACGTCGTTCCCGCCGAGCCGATCCGTCGCGCGGTGCACGACGCGATGGAGCGCGGGGACACCGGGTATCCCTTTGCCGCGGACTATGCCGAGGCGCTGGGGGCGTTCGCCGAGGAGCGCTGGGGGTGGCGACCCGATCCGGCTGCCATGGCGATCGTGCCCGATGTGATGCTCGGTGTGGTCGAGGTGCTCAAGCTGCTCACCGACCCGGGCGACGTCGTCGTGGTCAACTCCCCTGTCTACCCGCCCTTCTACGACTTCGTGGGCCACCTCGGCCGACGGGTGGTCGAGGCACCGCTCTCCCCCCCTCGGTCGCCTCGACCCCGCGACCTTGGAGCCGGCTCTCGGCGAGGCGACGCGCGACGGCGGCCGCGCGGCATACCTGCTCTGCAACCCCCAGAACCCCACGGGCGCGGTGCACACGCCCGCCGAGCTGACCACGGCGCTCGCCCTGGCCGACCAGCTCGGCGTGCGGGTGGTGGCGGACGAGATCCACGCGCCGGTCGTGCCCGACGGCGCGCAGTTCACGCCGGTGGCGTCGCTCGAGGCGGGGTCGCGCGCCATCTCGCTCATGTCGGCGTCGAAGGCGTTCAACCTCGCGGGGCTCAAGGCCGCCATGGCCATCGCCGGGCCTGACGCGGTCGCGGACCTCGCGCGCATGCCCGAGGAGGTGTCGCACGGCGCCAGCCACCTGGGGGTCGTCGCGCACCGCGCGGCCTACCTCGACGGCGGGCCGTGGCTCGACGCCCTCCTCGTCGGGCTGGACGAGAACCGCAGGCTCCTCGCCGAGCTGGTCCGTGACCAGCTGCCGGGAGTCGGCTACCGCATCCCCGAGGGCACCTTCCTGGCGTGGCTCGACTTCAGCGCGCTGGACCTGGGCGAGGACCCTGCGGCGGTACTGCGGGAGCGCGCGCGGGTGGCGCTGCACCCCGGTCCGGGCTTCGGCACGGGCGGTGAGGGACACGCCCGGCTCAACTTCGGGACGTCGCCGCAGATCGTGCGCGAGGCCATCACCCGGATCGCCGCTGTGATCTAGAAGGGCCCTTGCACCCCGAGGTATGCCGCGTGCCACAGTGGTGGGCATGGCCGACGATGCGGGGTTCACCGGGTTTCCGGCGTGGAGCGTGCGTTTCTACGACGAGCTGCAGCACAACAACACCAAGGACTTCTGGGCAGAGCACAAGGCGGAGTGGGAACGCTCGGTGCGCGACCCGATGCGCTCGCTCGTCGACGCGCTCGAGGACGAGTTCGGAGCGGCGACGGTGTTCCGGCCCAACCGTGACATCCGCTTCAGCGCCGACAAGTCGCCGTACAAGACGCACCAGGGTGCCATCGCCGGGCCTGTTCCCGGGATCGGCTACTACGTCCAGCTGGACGCCGACGGGCTGATGGTCGGCGGCGGCTTCCACACCCACTCCCCCGCCCAGACCGACCGGTTCCGCGCCGCGATCGATGCCGACCCGTCCGGCAGCGAGCTCGCCAGGATCAGCGGCCGTCTCGTGGAGTCGGGATACGCCCTGGAGGGCGCCAGCCTCAACACCCGCCCCAAGGGCGTCGACCCCGACCATCCTCGGCTTGACCTCCTGCGCCGCAAGGAGCTGATGGCCCTCAAGCGCCTGGGGTCACCCGGCTGGCTGTCGTCGGCTGCGGCCCTCGACCACGTCCGCGAGGAGTGGTCCGCGATCCGTCCGTTGGCCGAGTGGATCGTGGCCCACGTCGGTCCCGCCGAGGACCGGCCACGTCCCGGACGGCGGTGACGGGTCGGCGATGGGTGCGTCACACAGTCATGTCCATGCGCACGGCGCTCCGCGCAACGGTCCGGCCCCTCGCCTGCCGCGTCGGGTGACCTGGGTCCTGACCGGGCTCGTGCTCCCTCATCGCCGCCGCGTCGCTGGCGGGCATGTGGGTGCTGCGCCCGACGGGCCAGGGGCGCCCGACGGTGCCGGGGTCGTCGTCGGCCGGCGTGCAGTACCTCAACGGGGTCGTCGGTGGCCTCACGCCGCTCGACTGCTCCCAGATGGGCGTGGCGACGCCGCGGTCGAAGACGCAGGGCGCGGCGCCGAATGCGCAGTGCGGTCAGGCTTTCGTGCGGCTGGACAACAGCACGATGATCACGGTGGGCGTGCCGCCGGAGGTCGTGCGGGCCGGCGTCGGCACCGGGGTCGTCATCATGAAGGTCGCCGACCAGAGCGGCTCGCCGTACTCCTACTACGACATCGCGCGCGGCAAGCCGTTGGTGCTCCTGGCGATCCTGTTCTGCGTGGTGGTCGCCGGGGTGGCGCGCTGGCGCGGCATCCGAGCGCTCATCGGTCTCGGGCTGGCGTTCCTCGTCGTCGGGAAGTTCCTGCTCCCGGCACTGCTCGAGGGGCACAGCCCCGTGGCCCTCGGGCTGGCGACGTCCGGCGCGATCATGGTGATGGTGCTCTACCTCGCCCATGGGGTGTCCGCCCGCACGACGACGGCGCTGCTCGGGACCATGGCCGGAGTGCTCATCATCGCCGGACTCGGTTCGGCGTCGGTCGCGGCGGCGCACCTGACCGGGGTCAGCAGTGACGACAACTCCGCCCTGCAGCAGGTCGCCCAACAGCTCGACCTCAGCAACCTGCTGACGTGCGGCATCATCCTGGCCGGGCTCGGCATCCTCAACGACGTGACGATCACCCAGAGCGCTGCCGTCTGGGAGCTGTGGGAGATCGCCCCGGAGACCAGCGCACGACAGCTCTACACCCAGGCGATGCGGATCGGCCGCGACCACATCGCCTCCACCGTCTACACCGTGGTGTTCGCGTATGCCGGTGCGGCGTTGCCCGTGCTCCTGCTGATCTCGATCTACGACCAGCCGCTGCTGCGCACCTTGACGAGCCTGGACATCGGTGAGGAGCTGGTGCGCACCATGGCTGGTGGCGTCGGGCTCGTGCTCAGCGTGCCGGCCACGACGGCGCTGGCGGTCCTCGTCGTGAGCTCGATCCGGAAGGCCGGGACGGTCGAAGCGGCACAGTCGGTGGTGCCGCCACCGCCGGTCGAGAGCCGGGCCGCACGACACCGGCGTCGCTGACCGCGACCCCGGTCGGGCCAGTTCCTCGTCCGTTTCGCGGGTTCGAGAAGTCACCCTTAGGGATGAGCCACCCTCTGGGTGCGTCGCCCACTCTGGGGTTGGACGGCCCGGGGCTGAGGCGCACGGGTCGTCCGACCCGGCCGCGACCGCGACCGTGGGTCTGCACGTCCGCACCAAGGAGCATCCATGCCAGGGAAGTCATTGCTGCGGCGGCTCGTTCTTGCCGCCATCTCCGTCACTGCACTCATCGTTCCAGCCGCGCTGGGATCGACGGCATCCGCGGCCCCCGCCCCACCGGCCACCTGGCACGTGCGTGTGGGCGCCGAGACGCCCGACATGGCCGTCGCTGCGATGTCATTCCTGCCCGAGAACGTCTGGGTCAACGTGGGCGACACCGTCCACTGGACGGCCAACAGTGCGGAACCGCACACCGTGACCTTCCTGGCACCGGGGACGGCGCTGCCCGACTTCAACCCCTTCGACCCGTCCCAGACGGCTGCTCAGGGCTCCTCGGTCTACGACGGCACCGCGTACACGAACTCCGGAATCGTTGCCACGCAACCGATCTTCGTCTTCACGAACCCGGCGAGCAGCTACCACCTGACCTTCGCCTCGGTCGGCGACTTCACGTACTACTGCCTCCTGCACGGCACGATGATGACCGGCACGGTGCACGTCCGGCCGGCCGGCACCGCCTACCCCTACACCCAGCAGGACTACGACCGGGTGGGCACGCACGAAGCCCAGGCCGATCTCGCCAACGGACGCGACGCCTGGCGCATGGCCAGGCAGTCCCACGCCACGACCGGCTCGTCCGTGCTGGTCGGGATCGACGGCGAGGGCTTCGGGGTGTCGCGCTTCGTGCGTGACCACACCGTGGTGCACCTGGGTGCCACCGTGTCGTTCCTCGCCGAGCCCGGCGCACCGCACACGGTGACGTTCGGTCAGGAGCCCCCCGGGCTCGCCATCCTGGCGCCGTCGGGCGACCCGACCCACTATGCCGGTGGCGACCTCAACAGCGGGTTCCTCACCCCGGGAGTCCCCTTCGACGTCACCTTCACCAAGGCAGGCCTGTTCCACTACATCTGCGCCATCCATGACGGCATGGGCATGGTGGGAGACGTCCTGGTCGTTCCCTGACGTGTCTCGGTCCGAAGGCCACCCCGGCCCACGCCGGGGTGGCCTCGGACACGGCCCCTCACCGTCGTGCCGCTCGATCTCGCTAGGGTCGATCGTCATGAGCCGGCTCATCCACCTCAACGGACCCCCCGGGATCGGTAAGTCCACTCTGGCAAGGCGGTTCGTGGACGCGCACCCCGGAGTGCTCAACGCGGATGTGGACGTCCTCAGAACACTGGTCGGTGGATGGCAGGGTGAGTTCGACCGTGCCGGCGCCCTCATCCGACCTGCGGCCTTGGCCATGATCGAGGCATACCTGCGCAGCGGCAACGATGTCGTCTTCCCGCAGATGCTGATCGACCCCGCCGAGCTCGCCCGGTTTGAGCAAGCCGCAACGAACGCAGGGGCACAGTTCGTCGAGCGCGTGCTCATGGACACAGCGACTGCGTCGGTCGCACGGTTCCACCTCCGCGGGCTGGCCGAGCCCGAGGAGCCTTGGCACGACCACGTGCGCACCATCGTGGCCGCCCAAGGGGGTGACGCGATCCTTGCACACAACCACGCGGCGCTCGAACGTCTACTCCTCGAACGGCCAGATGCTGTGGTCGTCAACAGCACCGCGGGCGAGGTCGAGCAGACCTACCGCATGCTCGTCGAGACGCTGGACTGACCCATCCTCATCGGCGCGGCCGACGTCGTCAGCCCCCCTGGGGCGACCGCGCAGGGACCGGGTCACAAGCGGGTGAAGAGGACTTGTCCCGCCGCGACGCCGAGCTGAATCAAGCCGCCGCCGACCACGCTGATGGCGAAGCCCTGACCACCGGTCCAGCGCGGCCGGGCCGGCTCTCGGTCGCGCAGTCGTTTGCTGAGCGCGAACCAGAGCACCCCGGCACCGAGTGGCAGGCTGATCACCCAGAACCAGAACCAGCGGGTTCCGTGCCGGGGAACGCCTCCGCGAATCGCCCCGACGGCGAACACCACCAGCGCGAGCTGCGCGAGCCCGGCCCAGGCGATGCCGCCGTGGAACCGAGTCCTCTCGAGCACATAGGCGGTCACCCGGTCGACCGGTGAGGGGTTCGACCCGTCGCCGCCAACTAGCGGGCTGGTCGTGCCACCGTGGTTCGGAAACGGTCCAGTCAAGGTGGTCGCATCGGTGTAGTACCGGTGACCGTTGTGAGTAGTCCACTCCAGGACGGAACCCGTGTTGTCTGTCGACCTGGCGTGGCTGAGCGCGAAGAGCGGCTCTTGGCTCAACGGCGGCGGAGGCGAGCCAAGGCGGTCGAGGTCAACGATCTGCCCATCGTCGGCGGCGGACTTCAGCGATGCTCCGTCAGCCCGAACCGGAGCGGCCCACAAGGAGATCCCGAGCCAGACGGCCAGTACCAGCAGAAGGCCCAATCCTGCACTGTGGGTTGCCACCCACCGGATTCGGCTCGGTACCTCCCGGCGAGCCGTGACACGAAGCTCCGCGCCCCCCAGCGTTTCCATGGCTGATGGTCGCACCCCGGGCTGGCGCAGACAACGTCTTCCGAGCTTCGGTGTGCCGCCAGATGTGTTTGTCCCTCGAGCCGGGCACGCTGGAGGCATGATCCTCCCCGAGGTCCGTGACCCGCGCATGCTCACGATCCGCCGCGGCGGGTCCCTCACCGACACGGATCATCGACTCCTCGCCCTCTGGGCTGCCCTGTGCGCGGAGCACGTCCTGCACTTCTTCGAGGACGAGCAGCCTTCGGACCCTCGGCCGAGGGACGCGATCGAGGCGGCCCGCGCCTGGGCGCGTGGCGACCTGACGATGATGAACGCTCGGGCCACCGGTGGACACGCGATGGGAGCGGCGCGATCGCTCCGCGGGGCGGCGCGGCATGCGGCATACGCCGCCGGTCAGGCTGCGTGCGTCGGCCACGTGGCCGAGCACGATCTCGGCGCGGCTGCCTACGCGATCAAGGCCGCGATGGCTGCGCACCCTGACGACCCCGGGGCCGGACGCGTCGAGCGTGACTGGCAGCGCGACCAGCTGCACGAGCCGATTCGCCCACTCGTCCTGGCGGACCAGGCTCGGCGGAGCTCGATCTGCTGGTCGGTCTTCGACGACTGACCAGAAGGCACGCAGGCATCTGCCGCTGCCGCGAGTTCAGCACGCCACGCAGTGAGAGCGTGACACCGATGGTCGCGCTGGCGCTGTGTAGCCTCAACGCCGTGTCAGCGATCTCAAGTCACGATCCAGCGATCCTTGCCGCGCCCCTCCGGGTCCAGCTCGAGTCGTTCCTCGACGACCACCGCGAAGCGCTATGCGAGAGCCTGGACGGCATCACGGAGGAAGAAGCACGCCGGCAGCTGGTGCCGTCCAAGACCACCCTCCTCGGCCTGGTCAAACACGCCAGCTTTGTGGAGCTCGTGTGGTTCAACGAGGCCATCACCGGTCGCAGTCGCGCTGAGATCGGCTGTCCCGACGATCCCGACGCGTCGTTCACCGTGGAACCTCAGGACACCATCGACTCCGTGCGCGACACCTACAGGGACACCTGCCGGGCGTCCCGGACGGCGTCGGCGCCACTGGGTCTTGACGACCTCGTCCACGGGAATCGCCGGGGACCGCTCCCGATGCGATGGGTGTATCTCCACGTGCTCCGCGAGCTCGCCCAGCACTGCGGCCACGCGGACATCCTGCGCGAACAGCTCCTGGCGGCCCGGGAAGGCGTCACCGGGCTTCCGTAGCCGTGGCCCTGAAGAAAACGGGGCCCGAAGTGTGTGGACAAATCGGACCCCGTTCGTCGGGCTGACAGGATTTGAACCTGCGACCCCTTGACCCCCAGTCAAGTGCGCTACCAAGCTGCGCCACAGCCCGTGGCTTGCCCACGCGAAACCGACCACATCGGGCCCGCAGGAGCGAACGAAACCTTAGCGCACGGCATACCCCGCCTCGAAATCGGTATGCCGTGTGCCCCGGCGCTACTTGCGGCGGCGCTTCTCGCGGACCCGCACCGAGACCTCGATCGGCGTGCCCTCGAAGCCGAACTCCTCGCGCAGTCGTCGCTCGAGGAACCGGCGGTAACCGGCCTCAATGAACCCCGAGGCGAAGATCACGAACCGCGGCGGGCGGGTCGAAGCCTGGGTCGCGAACAGGATGCGCGGCTGCTTGCCACCCCGGATCGGGTGCGGGTGCGCGGCCACGATCTCGCCGAAGAACGCGTTGAGGCGCCCGGTCGGCACACGGAAGTCCCAGGACTCGAGCGCCTTCTCGAGGGCGGGCACGAGCTTGTCGACCGACCGACCGGTGCGTGCGGAGATGTTCACCCGCGGAGCCCACGGGATCTGCACGAGCTCGCGCTCGATCTCGCGCTCGAGGTAGTACCGGCGCTCCTCGTCGAGCAGGTCCCACTTGTTGTACGCGACGACGAGGGCGCGCCCCGCGTCGATGGCCTGCTGCACGACCCGGATGTCCTGCTCGGCGATCTGCTGCTCGGCGTCGATCAGCACGACGGCGACCTCGGCCTTCTCCAGGGCGGTCTGGGTGCGCAGCGACGCGTAGAAGTCGGCCCCGCGGGTCTGGTGGACCCGGCGCCGGATGCCGGCCGTGTCGACGAACCGCCACGTCTTGCCGCCGAGCTCGATGAACTCGTCGACCGGGTCGCGGGTGGTGCCGGCGACGTTGTCGACCACGACGCGGTCCTCGCCGGCGAGCTTGTTGAGCAGCGAGGACTTGCCGACGTTGGGGCGGCCGATGAGGGCGACCCGTCGCGGGCCACCGCGCTGGTAGGCGTCCTTGGCCGACACGTCCGGGAGCACGTCGAGGACGGCGTCGAGCACGTCGCCACTGCCCCGCCCGTGCAGCGCCGAGACCGGCCAGGGCTGGCCCAGCCCGAGGTTCCACAGGGCAGAGGCATCGGCCTCGGTGCGCTGGTCGTCGACCTTGTTGGCGACGAGCACCACCGGCTTGCCTGCGCGTCGCAGGAGCTTCACCACGGCCTCGTCGTCGTCCGTGGCACCCACCGTGGCGTCCACCACGAACATCACGACATCGGCGAGGTCGACGGCAACCTCGGCCTGCTCCGCCACGCGCAGGTGGATGCCCGTCGCGTCGATCTCCCAGCCGCCCGTGTCGACGAGCGTGAACCGTCGCCCGGTCCACTCGGCGTCGTAGGCGACACGGTCACGGGTCACGCCCGGCACGTCCTCGACGACCGCCTCCCGGCGCCCGAGAATCCGGTTGACCAGGGTCGACTTGCCGACGTTGGGGCGCCCGACGACGGCGACCACGGGCAGCGGGCCTTCGGTGACGGCATACCCGTTCTCGTCGAGCTCGCCGTCGAGGAGCGAACGGTCCTCCTCGCTGAGGTCGAACTCCTCCAGCCCAACGCGCAGGGCGCGCTCGACAGTCGAGTCGTCGGTCAGGTGCTCACTCACGGGGTTTCCTTGCGTTGATCGTGGGGGGCCGCTGTGCGACGGGGTATGCCGCGTGGCCGCCGACCATTGTCTCGCACTTTGGCGCCGGCTCAGGACAGCAGCCTCAGGTGCGGGGTTCGGCAGCGGTCCAACCGTCGTCCTCGGGGAGGAACATCGCGTGCCGCTCCTGGGATTCCCGGACATGCTCGGCGAGGCACTCCCGCACCTGGGCCGTCCCGGCGACGAGCCGTTGGCGACCCGTGAGACCGGGCTCGGCGACCAGCTCGGCGACCAGCTCGACGGGCTCGCCGAACTCGACCACCATCGGGCTGCGCAACCGCGGCAGGGACGCCGTCGAGGCCCCGGTGGCCCGGGTCCCGAGGAACGCCACGGGCACGATTCGGGCGTGTCCCTGCTGGGCCAGCCACGCGGCACCCTGCTGGACCGAGGCGACGTCGCCGCGCCCGCGGGTGCCCTCGGGGAAGATGCCCACCGCTCCCCCGGCGTGCAGGATCGCCACGGCCGCCATGAGCGCCCCGCGGTCGCCGGCGCCACGGGTCACCGGGATGTGCCCGATGAACCGCAGGAACCACCCGAGCGGCCCACGGAACAGCTCGCGCTTGACCAGCACACAGGTCGGGCGAGGGGCGAGGGCTGGCAGCATCGGCCCGTCGAGGAAGCCGACGTGGTTGGCGACGAAGACCACGGGACCCTCGCGCGGCACCCGATCCCGCCCGACGACGCTCACCCGGTAGAGCGCACCGAACAGGAACCGCCCGACCACGAGGTTGACCCGCACCCGCCACTGCGGCGTCGGTGGTGGGCTCACCGGGGCACCTCGGCTCACCCGGGCACCTCGGCTCACCCGGGCACCTCGGCTCACGCAGGCACCTTGTCGGGGGCCGTGCGCCGCACCACGGCCAGCAGCGCCTCGACGCTCTCGGCGAAGTCCAGGTCGGAGGTGTCGAGCAGCACCACGCCGTCAGCCGCCCGGGTGAACTGCGAGACGGTGGAGTCGTCGGCGTCACGGCGCACGATCTGGTCACGCGTGGCCTCCATCGCTGCACGGTCCGCCTCGCCGTGCAGCTCGGTCGACCGGCGACGCAGCCGCGCGTCGACACTGGCGGTCAGCAGCACCCGCACGTCGGCGTCGGGGGCGACGACCGTCGTGATGTCGCGGCCCTCTGCCACGACCCCGCCCGTGCTGCCCGCGATCTGCTCGATGAGCTCGCGCTGCAACCGCTGCAGGATCGGGCGCACCGCGGTGTTCGTGGCGACCTGCGAGACGACCTCACTCACCCGGGTGGTGCGGATCTCGTGCTCGATCTCGCGGCCGCCCACGAGCACGCTGGGGTGGGCAGGGTCGGTGCCCATCTCGAGGGGGAGCTCGCGGGTGGCCTGCTCGACGGCCTGCCGGTCGGCGAGGTCGACTCCCTGCTCGAGGCACCACCAGGTGACGGCGCGGTACATCGCGCCGGTGTCGAGGTAGCCGACCCCCAGGGCGCGCGCCGCGGCCCGCGACACACTGGACTTGCCGGACCCGGAGGGCCCGTCGACCGCGATGACGAGGTGCGTGCTCATGGGCGTCGAGCCTATGCGGTGCGGGCGTCAGCCGTGTAGCCGCCAGCCACGAGCGGCGAGCTCCTCGCCCAGGCGCTCGGCGACAGCCGGCAGCACGGAGATCTCGGCCAGCCCGAACGGCTGCCCCATGCCGTGTTCGAGGTGGAGGTCCTCGAGGTTGACCCCGGCATCGCCGACGTCGTGCAGGAGGCGGGCCAGCTCACCCGGGCGGTCCGGCACGAGCACGACGACCACGCTGTATGCCGTCGGTGCAGCCCCGTGCTTGCCCGGGATACGTGCGTGGCCGGCGTTGCCGTGACTGACGACCCGCGCCAGGACCTCGCGGGCGCCGACCCCGTCACCGTCGGCGAGCAGGTCCAGCGCGCCCACGACCTCAGCGAGCTCGGCCTGGAGGTGGCCCAGCACCTCGCGCACGGCGGCGGCGTTGCCGGCGAGGATCTGGGTCCACAGCTGCGGGTCGCTCGCTGCCACCCGGGTCACGTCGCGGATGCCCTGCCCCGAGAGGGCCACCGCGGGGTCGGTCAGCTCGCGGAGCCGGCTGGCCACAAGCGAGGAGGCCAGCTGGGGCACGTGGGACACCACCGCGACCGCGGCGTCGTGCTCCTGCGGGCTCATCGTGGACACGGTGCCCCCAGCAGCCCGCGCGAGCTCCTGGACGGCCTCGACGGCAGCACTGGACGAGGTCGCGTGCGGCACCACGACCCAGGCCCGGCCGTCGAAGAGGTCACCCCTCGCGGCGACCGCCCCGGACCGCTCGCGCCCCGCCATCGGGTGCGAGCCGGCATACCGCGAGAGGTCGGCGCCTCGGGAGCGGACGTCCTCGAGCACGGCGACCTTGACCGAGGCGACGTCGGTGACGATCGCGTCCGGCCACGAGCCGAGAGCCTCAGCGACCACCGCGCCAGCGACATCGGGTGGGGCCGCGACCACGACGACCTCGGGCGCGGGGTCCTGCGGACCGGCCAGGGTGCCGGCCCCGAGGTCGCGCGCCAGCGCCACCGCTGTCGGTGACGGGTCGCTGAGCGTCACGGCATACCCGGCACGGGTCAGGGCGATGCCCAGGCTCGTGCCGATCAGGCCTGTCCCGATGATGCGCACACGCGAGGTCACGACGCGAAGGCTACCGACGAGCTCGGCCGGGCGGGCTCAGAGTCCAGCGGCCGAGTAGAGCTTGCCGACCTCTTCCTTGGTCAGCTTGCGCATCTTGCCGGGCTTGGTCTCGCCGAGGTGAATGGGACCGACCTGGGTGCGGACCAACGACAACACCGGGTGTCCGACCGCGTCGAGCAGCCGGCGCACGATGTGCTTGCGCCCCTCGTGGAGGATCACCTCGACGAGCGCCTTGCCCGGCTGGGAGTCGACGATCCGGAACGAGTCGACCGAGGCGGGGCCGTCCTCGAGCTCCACGCCCTCACGCAGGCGCTTGCCGATGTCGCGCGGGACCGGCCCACGGATCTGGGCGAGGTAAGTCTTGGCCACGCCGTACTGGGGATGCTGGAGCCGGTGCGCCAGGTCGCCGTCGTTGGTGAGGATCAGCAGGCCCTCGGTGTCGGCGTCGAGCCGCCCCACGTGGAACAGCCGCTCGTGGCGGTCGCCGACGTAGTCGCCGATGCTGATGCGACCCAGCTCGTCGTTCATCGTCGTCACGACGTTCAAGGGCTTGTTGAAGGCGAAGTACACGCGGCTCTCGTCGAGCTGCACCCGAACGCCGTCGACGTGGACCATCTGGTCGGCCCGGATCCGGACCCCGAGCTCGGTGACGACGTGGCCGTCGACCTCGACCCGACCATCGGAGATGAGGTTCTCGCACACCCGGCGTGACCCAACCCCCGCCGCAGCGAGGAGCTTCTGCAGCCGGATGCCGTCGGGGTCGTGCACGTCGACCTCGGGGGTCGCCCGCTCGCGCGGGACCCGGGTGGGCTGGCTGCCCTTGGTCGTGCCCGAGCTGCCCCGCTGGGGCCGCTCCGGCCGCTCGGCCCGCCCGGAACTCTGTGATCGGCCGGACGGACTCTGCGGTCGGCCGGCGCGCTGGGGGCGACCGCCGCCCGAGCTGGTGCCGCTTCTACTACGTGGGGGTGTCATCCGCGTCCTTGTTCTGCGATTTCGTCGAGCAGGTCGACTTCGGGGAGGTAGGGCGCCAGAGCAGGGAGCTCGTCGAGCGTGCCCAGCCCGAGTCGTTGGAGGAAGTAGTCCGTCGTGCCGTAGAGGATGGCGCCGCCGTCGCCGTCGGCGCCCAGCTCCTCGATCAGCCCGCGGTTGAGCAGCGTCCGCACCACGCCATCGACGTTGACGCCGCGCACGGCGCTCACCCGGGAGCGTGAGATCGGCTGGCGGTAGGCGATGACCGCGAGGGTCTCGAGCGAGGCCTGGGTCAGCTTGGCCTGCTGGCCGTCGAGGAGGAACTTCTCCACCACGGGGGCGTAGTCGGAGCGGCTGTAGATCCGCCAGCCACCGGCCACCGACCGCAGCGTGAAGCCACGCTGCTGCGCGGCATACTCCTGCTCGAGGTCGTGGAGGTGAGCCACCACGTCGTCCACGGGCAGTTCGAGCGCCGAGGCGAGCGCCAGCTCGCTGATCGGCTCGTCGACCACCATCAGGACGGCCTCGATGACGCTGCGCGCCCCACCGGGGAAGTCGTTGACGTCGAAGGCGATCTGCTCCTCGACGACGGTGTCCGGCTCACTCATCGGTGTGGGTCTCCTCTTCGTCGGCCCCGTCGGCCCCGTCGGCCACGTCAAACTCGTCGAACTCGTCGCTGACCTCGATCTCGCCGTCGTTCGTGCCGGTCCAGCGCACGGTCAGCTCCCCCAGCGCCTCGGCCTGCTCGAAGGTGATCGCCGCCTCGCGGAACAGCTCGAGCAGGGCCAGGAAGCGCGCCACGATCACCAACGTCGAGTCGGCATCGGCCACCAGCGCGCGGAACGAGCACACCCGCTCGCTGCGCAGCCGCGACCCGATGATGCCGGCCTGCTCACGCACGCTCACCTGGGGGGCGTGCAGGTGGTCCAGGCCGACCGTCGGCGCGACCTTGGGAGTCATGGCGCGGGCCGCGATCATGGCGAGCTGGTCCGGGGTGATGCCCATGACCAGCTCGGGCAGCAGCGCGGCGAACTGGGGCTCGAGACCGGCCTGGCGCGGCGTCATCCGGCCCGCCGTGGCCATCCGCTCGCCGAAGGTGAAGGCGATGTCCTTGAACGCGCGGTACTGCAGAAGCCGGGCGAACAGCAGGTCGCGGGCCTCGATGAGGGCGAGGTCCTCCTCGTCCTGGGGTCCCATCTGCGGTAGCAGGCGCGACGCCTTGAGGTCGAGCAGGGTCGCCGCGATGAGCAGGAACTCCGAGGCCTGGGACAGGTCCCACTCGGTGTCGGACGCCTGCGCGGCCTTGATGTGGGCGATGAACTCGTCGGTCACGCTGGCCAGCGCGATCTCCGTGATGTCGAGCTTGTGCTTGCTGATCAGGCCGAGGAGCAGGTCGAACGGCCCGGAGAAGACCGCGAGGTGGACCTCGAACGGCGTCGACCCACCACGCCGGGTGATGACGCCTCCCGGCGTGATCTGGGGCTGCTCGGCCGTCACGGCCTCATCGGCCACCGCGGTCAGGCCGCACCGCCGCGGGCGATGAGCTCGCGGGCGAGCTGGCGGTATGCCGCGGCCGCGCCATGCGTCGAGGCGTACGTGGTGATGGGCTCGGCCGCCAAGGTGGCGTCGGGGAACTTCACGGTGCGGCTGATGACGGTGTGGAAGACCTGTTCGCCGAAGTGGTCGACGACGCTGCGCACGACCTCCTTGCTGTGCAGCGTGCGCGAGTCGTACATCGTCGCGAGGATGCCGTCGACCTGGAGCCGCGGGTTGAGCCGGTCGGTGATCTTGTCGATCGTCTCGACGAGCAGGGCCACACCACGCATGGCGAAGAACTCGCACTCGAGCGGGATGACGACTCCGTGGGCGGCGGTGAGCGCGTTGACCGTGAGCAGCCCCAGCGAGGGCTGGCAGTCGATCATGATGACGTCGTAGTCGTCCATGACCGGCCGCAGCACGCGGGCCAGGATCTGTTCGCGGGCGACCTCGCCGACGAGCTGGACCTCCGCGGCCGACAGGTCGATGTTGGCCGGGATGACGTCGAGGTTCTCGGTCGAGGTCTGCTGGATGACCTCACGCACGTCATGGCCGCGCTCGACAAGCAGGTTGTAGATGGTCACGTCGAGCTCATTGGCCCGCACCCCGAGACCGACCGACAGCGCCCCCTGCGGGTCGAAGTCGACGAGCAGGACCCGTCGGCCGACCTCGGCGAGCGCCGCACCCAGGTTGATGGTGGTCGTCGTCTTGCCGACGCCGCCCTTCTGGTTGCACATGGCGATGATGCGCGCCGGCCCGTGCCCGGTGAGGGGCGGCGGCTCGGGGAAGTCGGGCAGTGGGCGGCCGGTGTGACCGAGCTGGCCCGCTCCCACTGCCTCGGTGCCCGGCAGTCGCTCGGAGGACGCGGAGACAGAGGACTCAGGGGCGGAGGTCTCGGGCGACGGCTTGAACTGCGTCGTGGTCACCTCAGGGTCCACAGGCGTTTCACTCCCGGTGCGATTGCGTTCGTCGGTCAGCCTCGCGCTGATCGGCAAGACCTTATCAGCGGGGCACCTCAGCGGGCCCGCGGATGGCTTTGTGCGTACACCTCGCGAAGCCGCTGGACCGTGACCAGCGTGTAGATCTGGGTCGTGGTGACCGAGGCGTGACCCAAGAGCTCCTGCACGACCCGCACGTCGGCGCCGCCGTCGAGCAGGTGCGTGGCGAACGAGTGGCGCAGCGTGTGGGGTGACACGTGTCCGGTGAGGTTCGCCCGTTCGGCCGCCGCCCGCATGACCGACCAGGCGGACTGGCGGGACAACCGGCTCCCGCGCTGGTTGAGGAACACCGCCGCGGTCCCCTTGCCCTTCGCGGCCATCGTCGGGCGCCCACGCACCAGGTAGGCGCCCAGGGCAGCGGCGGCATACGACCCGAGCGGGACCAGGCGCTCCTTGCTGCCCTTGCCGAACAGCCGCACGACCCCCTCGTCGGTGTCGATGTCGTCGACGTCGAGGCCGACGGCCTCGGAGATCCGCGCTCCCGCGCCGTAGAGCACCTCGAGCAGCGCCCGGTCCCGCAGGGACGCCGGCGTGTCACCGACGCTCGCGGCGTGGAGCAGGCGTTCCACCTCGTCGATCCCGATCGCCTTGGGGAGGCGAGCCGGGGGTCGCGGCGGGCTGACCGCGCCGGCCGGGTCGGTGTCGACCTCGCCCTCGAGGGCCAGGAACCGGTGGAACCCGCGCACGGCGACCAGGGTGCGGGCCGCCGAGGACGCCGCCAGGGGCGGGTGGTCCGGGGTGCCCTCACGCAGCGTGGCGAGGAAGTCGCTCACGTGGCCCTCGGTCACCTCGGCCGGCTCGCGGACCCCCCGAGCGGCCAGGTATGCCGCGTAGCGGCTCAGGTCCCGCCGGTAGGACGTGAGCGTGTTGACGCTGACTCCACGCTCGACCTCGAGGTGGTTCAGCCAGCCGCGGACCGCGCGATCGACCGCGCTGGAGGGTGGCACGGGTGGGAGTCTAGGCGCCATGAAGCTCTACGCAGACCTGCCGGGCCGTCGTACCGCACAGATCCTCGCCGACTTCGGGATGGTGGCCTGGGCGTGCGTGTGGGCATGGGCTGGCCGGATGGTGCACGACTCGACGCTGGCCCTGGCCGCCCCGGGACGGCAGCTTCAGGACGCCGGCTCCGGCTTCCGTCGCCAGATGACCAGCGCAGGTGCGTCCGTCCAGGACGTGCCGCTGGTCGGCGACAAGATCGCAGCGCCGTTCCGCCAGGCCAGCGGCGCGGGCACCAGCATCGAGCGGGCAGGCACCACCCTGGTGGATGCGGTCAGCCAGCTCGCGAACCTGCTCGGCTGGGTCACGGCGCTCGTGCCGATCCTCATCGTGGGCCTGGTCTGGCTGGTGCTCCGCGGACGCTTCGTGCGGCGGGCCAGCGCCGCCCAGCGGTTCATCGACTCGGCCGCCGACCTGGACCTCTTCGCGCTGCGCGCCATGGCCACCCAGCCGATGCGCAAGCTCGCGGGCATCTCGGACGACCCGACCGGGGCGTGGCGTCGGGGGACGAGGCGACGATCAGGTCGCTCGCGCTGCTCGAGCTGCGTGACTGCGGACTCCAGCCGCCGGCTCCCGCTGCGTGACTCGACTCGGCTGCGAACGGCGGTCCGAGCGGTCCGAGTCCGGCTCAGGCGCGACCCGTGTGGGCGGTGACCGCGCGCAGCCGCTGGGCCAGCGACGTCGTCAGGGCACCAGGCTCGAGCTGCCAACGCCAACCACCCTCGGTGCCGGGTGCGTTCATGCGGGCGTCGGAGCCGAGGGAGAGGACGTCCTGCGCCTGTGCCATGGCCAGGCCGCAGGGGGCGCCCCAGGCGAGCTCGATCATGGCCCAGGACGGCTCGGCGTCCACGTCCGCACGGACCCCTCGCTCGGCGCAGGCCGAGCGAGCCATGGCGCGACGGTGTTCCGGGAGGGTCCACCACCACCCGCAGACCGTGTCGTTGTCGTGGGTGCCGGTGTAGACGACCTGGTTGGCCTCGTGGTGCTCGGGGTCATGGGTGTTGACGGCGTAGCCGGGGTCGAACGCGAACTGCAGGACGGCCATCCCGGGGAAGCCCAGTGCTCGGCGCAGCTCGTTGACCGGCTCGTCGATGTCGCCCAGGTCCTCGGCGACCACCGCGAGGTGCCCCAGATCGGCCGCCGCGGCGTCGAAGACGGCGCGCCCGGGACCGGGCTCCCACGCGCCGGACAGGGCGGACGCGGCGCCGGCCGGAACGGCCCAGTATGCGGAGAACCCCCGGAAGTGGTCGACGCGCACGAGGTCGAACAGCTCGAAGGTCCGCCGCAGGCGTTCGGTCCACCAGCGGTAGCCGTCGGCCTGCAGCGCGTCCCAGCGGTAGAGCGGGTTCCCCCAGAGCTGGCCGTCGGCGGCATACGCATCGGGTGGGACGCCGGCCACGGCGTCGCCGCGGAAGAACTGCGGCCAGGCCTGCTCGTCGGCACCCTCGGGCGCGACGTAGATCGGCACGTCACCCATGAGACGGACGCCGCGCTCGGCGGCATAGGCGCGAAGCGCGGACCACTCCCGGTCGAACCTGACCTGGTCGGCCAGATCGCCGCCGAAGGCAGTCCACGACCCGACCCAGTACGCCTCGCGGGCAGCGAACTCGGCGAGCTCCTGGTCGGACACCGCGGCCTCGGGGTCCTCGAGCAGGGCGGCGGACGCGGCGAACGCGGAGGGCGACTTGTAGGGCGAGCCGTGCTGGTCCGGCACCGACACCGGAAGGACCTGCCAGACCGACTGGCCCGCCTCGGCCAGCCAGTCGACGAACTCGCGCGCGGCGGGGCCGAGGCGTCCGCCGGGCAAGGAGGTCACGTGGAGCTGGATCCCGCTCGCGCGCCGCGATGTCACCGGCGATCCGGTGGCCTGGTCGCTCATCGGCCGTGCTGCTCAGTCTGTTCAGTCATGGTCGCTCCTCGTCGAAGCCACCTTATGCCGGGACGATCCGGGGGCGCAGGTCGTCGGCCGGCGGCCTCCACGAACCCGGATCGGCGTCGACCTGGTCGCCGGAACGGATGTCCTTGACCTGGTCGCCGTCCTCCCCCGCGCCCGGGAACCAGACGTACGGGATGCCCCGACGCTCGGCATACCGGATCTGTTTGCCGAACTTGGCGGGCTTGGGTGCCACCTCGCACGGTATGCCGCGCTCCCGCAGGGCCGTGGCCACGCGGGTCGAGCTGGCCCGGGTCGGCTCGTCGTTGACCGCGACCAGCACGCAGGCAGGGGTCGAGCGGCTCGCCTTGAGCAGGCCCTGGCCGAGGAGCAGCCCGAGCAGGCGCGACACCCCGATCGAGATGCCGACCCCGGGATAGGTGGTCTTGCCATCGGTGGCGAGCGAGTCGTAGCGCCCGCCGGAGCAGAACGAGCCCCAGCCCTCGTGCCCGACCAGCTGCGTCTCGTAGACCGTGCCGGTGTAGTAGTCCAGGCCCCGCGCGATCTTGAGGTCGGCGACCATGGCACCGGGGGCGTTGTCGAGACCGGCCTGGATCACCGCTCCCAGGGCCGCCAGTCCCTCGTCGAGGGTGGGGTGCTCGACTCCGAGCGCGCGGACCTGGTCGACGAAGGACAGGTCCTCGGTGCGGATCGCGGCGAGGGCGAGGCACTGGTCGGCCTGCGCTGGGCTGCAGCCTGAGTCGACCAGCGCGTCCTTGACCTTCGCGGCGCCGATCTTGTCGAGCTTGTCGACGATCCGCAGGGTGCCGGTGACGTCCTGGATCCCCAGCCCGAGGTAGAACCCCTCGGGGATCTTGCGGTTGTTGACCTGGATGACCATCGGGCCTATCGGCAGCTTGCGGAACACCTCGGCCATGACCAGCGGCATCTCCGCCTCGAAGTGCGGGGCGAGCTCGCCCACGTCGACCACGTCGATGTCGGCCTGGGTGAACTCGCGGTACCTCCCCTCCTGCGGACGTTCGCCGCGCCAGACCTTCTGGATCTGGTGGCGACGAAACGGGAAAGCGAGGTGCCCGGCGTTCTCGAGCACGTAGCGAGCGAAGGGCACGGTGAGGTCGAAGTGCAGGCCCAGCTCGGCGTCGGCCCCACCGTCCTCGGCGGCCAGCCGCGACACGGCATAGATCTCCTTGTCGGCGTCGCCACCCTTGCCGAGCAACCGTTCGACGGGCTCCACCGCTCGGGTCTCGATCGAGGGGAACCCGTGGAGCTCGAAGGTCTCCCGGATGACGTCGAGGAAGTGCTGCTCGATGATCCGCTCGGCCGGGAGGTACTCGGGGAAACCGCTGATCGGGGTGATCTTCACGCGCCCAATCCTTGCAAATAGGGGTTCGTCGCCCGCTCGCGGTCCATCGTCGTCGCCTGGTAGTGCCCCGGCAGCACCAGCGTCGTGTCCGGCAAAGGCAGCACGACCTCGCGCAGCGACCGGTTCATCGCGGCCGGGTCGCCGCCCGGCAGGTCGGTGCGGCCGATCGAGCCGGCGAAGAGCACGTCGCCACTGAGCACGGTGCGGTCGACGTCGACCTGGTCACCGATGCCGTCGGGCACGGTGTCGAGCGTGAACATCACCGACCCCTCGGTGTGGCCCGGGGCATGCAACGCCTCGAACGACAGTCCCGCGAGGTCGAGGCGCGCGCGGTCCTTGATCTCGACCACCGTGCTCGGCTCGGTCCAGGTGGCCCGGGTGCCGAACTGCTGCTCGAGCATCCCGACCAGACCGGGGTTGGCGTTCGCGAGCAGGTCCACCAGCCGGTAGCGGTCCTCCGCGTGGATGTATGCCGCCGTGTCGGCCCCGCAGACCGGCGTCACCGAGTAGACGTGGTCGATGTGGCCGTGGGTGAGCAGGACGGCCGCGGGGCGGAGCCGGTGCTCGGCCAGGACGGCCCGGAGGGTCTCCTCGACGCCGATACCGGGGTCCACGACCACGCACTCCTCCCCCGCCGCCGGGGCGAGGACGTAGCAGTTCGTGTCGAAGGCGGCGGCAGGAAACGCGATGGTGAGCACGGCCCGCAGCCTAGCGATCGCCCGGGGCTGCCTAGACTGGCGCGCGTGACCAGGGAACAGGAGCGGGCGAAGGCTCGCCGCCGTCAGGAGAAGCTCGACGCGAAGGCCGCCCAGCGGGCGCGCGAGGCAGCCCGCAACCGTCAGGCCGCCATCGTCGTCGTGGCCGTGCTCATCGTCGTCGCCGGTTTCGTCTTCCTGTCCAAGCAGCTGGGTAGCACCACCCCACCCGCGGCAGCCCGCAGCACCGCCGCAGCCACGACGCCCGCGGCGACGACCTCGGCCACCACCACCGCCGTCGCCGGGTGCACGGCTCCCCCGGCCCGGCCCACCACGATCAAGACCCAGGCCTTGCCCGCCAAGGCGACCGCGGCGGGCAAGACCTTCATCGCCGTGGTGAAGACGAACTGCGGGCCCATCACGCTGCGCCTCGACGGCACCAAGGCGGCCCAGACCGTCGCCTCGTTCGTGGCTCTGTCGACGTCCGGCTACTACGCGGGCTCGCCCTGTCACCGGGTCACGACGTCGGGAATCTTCGTGCTCCAGTGCGGCGACCCCCTGGGTGGGCAGGGCACCGGGCCCGGCTACTCCTACGGCATCGAGAACGCGCCGAAGAACGGCGTCTACCCCAAGGGCACCCTGGCCATGGCCCGCACCAGCGATCCGCACAGCAACGCCGACCAGTTCTTCATCGTGTACAAGAACACCACCCTGCCGACGGAAGGCGGGGGCTACTCCATCTTCGGCACGGTGACCGGCGGAATGGATATTGTCGAGAAGATCGCCGCAGCAGGTGCGAGCGGCGGCTCCGGTGACGGAGCCCCGAACGCACCCATCAGCATCCTGTCGGTTGCTGTGACCCAGAAGAAGGCCTGACCGTGACTGAGCAGAACGTATCGGCCGAGACCACCCCGCCGGACGCCGTCGAGGCGGACGCCGTCGAGGCGGACGCCGTCGTCGAGCAGGCGGGTGTCGAGCCCGCCAGCGGGGAGCCCGAGAGCCCCGAGGCCGCCGCATCGGCGGCCGAACCTGCACCGGCGGCCGAACCTGCACCGGCGGCCGCTCCCGCGCCGCGCCCGGTCCCCAAGCCCCGTCCCGTCCCGACCCCGGCGGCGGTCCGCAAGGTCGCCCACCCGCAGCCCGCCGCGGCGCCCCCGGCGCCCTCAGGGCCGGCGGCCGAGACCTTCGGGCGGGTTGCCGAGGACGGCACCGTCTTCGTGCGCACGCCCGAGGGCGAGCGCGAGGTCGGCGCCTACCCGGGCGCCAGCCCGCAGGAGGCGCTGCACTACTTCGCCCGCAAGTACGACGAGCTCTACGCGTCGGCCGACCTCCTGCACCAGCGGGTGACCACCACCGACCTCTCGGCCAAGGACGGCGCCGAAGGACTCGCGAAGCTGCGTGAGCACTGCGCCGAAGCCCACGTGGTGGGCGACCTGGCCGCCCTCGAGGCCAAGATCGCCGAGATCGACGCCGCAGTCGCCGCGCGCAAGGAGTCCGAGACGGCCGAGCGCCACGCGGCTCGTGCCACGGCCACCGTCGAGCGCGAGCGGATCGTCTCCGAGGCCGAGAAGATCGCCGGTCAGCCCGAGGCCAAGATCCAGTGGAAGAGCAGCGGCGCCCGGATGCGCACCCTGCTCGATGAGTGGAAGCAGCAGCAGCGCAACGGTCCACGGCTCGAGCGCGAGGTCGAGGGCGCGCTGTGGCAGCGGTTCTCGGCGGCGCGCAACACCTTCGACAAGGCGCGCCGGGTGCATTTCGCCCAGCTCGAGGGCACCCAGGCCGATGCCAAGGCGGCCAAACAGGACCTCGTCGCCGAGGCCGAGGCGCTGGCCACCAGCACCGACTGGGGCCCGACTGCGGGCGCCTTCAAGCGGCTCATGGACCGGTGGCGCCAAGCCGGCCGGGCCTCCCGAGCCGACGACGACGCGCTGTGGGAGCGGTTCAAGGCCGCCCAGGACGCCTTCTTCGCCGCCAAGGACGCCGTGGCTGCCCAGGAGGACGAGGAGTTCCGCGCCAACCTCGTCGTCAAGGAGTCCCTGCTCAAGGACGCCCAGACGATCCTGCCCGTCACCGACCTCGAAGCCGCCAAGGCCGCCCTGCGGACGATCCAGGAGAAGTGGGATGCCGCCGGCAAGGTGCCGCGTGGCGACGTCGAACGCGTCGAGAAGGCCATGCGCCGGATCGAGCAGGCCGTGCGGGACGCCGACGACAAGCGCTGGCAGCAGACCAACCCCGAGGTCGCGGCCCGCGCCCAGAGCATGGTCGTGCAGCTCGAGGCCTCGGTCGCCTCCCCTGCGCGAGGACGTCGAGAAGGCCCGGGCCGCCGGTGATGACCGCGCCCTCGAGCAGGCCCAGGCCAAGCTCGAGGCACAGGAGCAGTGGCTGAGCCAGGCGCGCGGCAACCTCGACGAGTTCGGGGCGTAGCCGGCTCAGGCTTTGGCGGCGGTCGCCTTGGTGCCGGTGATCCGGTAGACGTCGAACACGCCGTCGATCTTGCGCACCGCCTTGATGACGTGGTCGAGGTGGCTCGGGTCGCCCATCTCGAAGGTGAACTTGCTGATCGCGACGCGGTCGCGCGAGGTCTGGACCGACGCCGACAGGATGTTGACGTGCTGGTCCGACAGCACCCGGGTGACGTCGGACAGGAGGCGGTTGCGGTCCAGCGCCTCGACCTGGAGCTGCACGAGGAACACGCTGGCCGCCGACGGCGCCCACTCGACCTCGATCATGCGGTCCGGCTGCGCCAGCAGCGACTCGGCGTTGGTGCAGTCGGTGCGATGCACCGAGACGCCGTTGCCCCGGGTGATGAAGCCCATGATCGGGTCACCGGGCACTGGGGTGCAGCAGCGGGCCAGCTTGACCCAGACGTCGGCGGTGCCCACCACGACCACGCCGGGGTCGCCGGAGCGGCGCCGCATCGACCTGGTGGGCGTCGTGGCCTCGGCGAGGTCTTCGGACGCGCCCTCCTCGCCCCCCAGGGACGCCACGAGGCGACCCACGACGTGCTGGGCGGAGACGTGGCCCTCGCCGACCGCGGCATACAGGGCATCGATGTCCTGGTAGCGCAGCTCGGACGCGAGGCCGGTCAGGGTCTCGACCGACATGAGGCGCTGCAGCGGCAGCCCCTCCTTGCGCATCGCCTTGGCGATCGCGTCCTTGCCGGACTCGATCATCTCCTCGCGGCGCTCCTTGGAGAACCACTGCTTGATCTTGTTGCGCGCCCGCGGTGACTTGACGAAGGTCATCCAGTCGCGCGACGGGCCAGCGCCGTCGGCCTTGGAGGTGAGCACCTCGACGACGTCGCCGTTCTCGAGCACCGACTCCAGCGGCACGAGCCGGCCGTTGACCCGCCCGCCGATGCAGTGGTGGCCGACCTCGGTGTGCACGGCATACGCGAAGTCGACGGGCGTCGACCCCGCCGGCAGGGCGACCACCTCGCCCTTGGGCGTGAAGACGTAGACCTCGCGGGCGTTGATCTCGAACCGCAGGGAGTCGAGGAACTCACCCGGGTCGGCGGTCTCCTTCTGCCAGTCGAGCAGCTGGCGCAGCCACGCCATGTCGTTGATCGGGCCGCTCTCGCCGTCCTTGGCCCCGGCTGCGGGGGCGGCGGCGTCCTCCTTGTACTTCCAGTGCGCGGCGACGCCGTACTCGGCACGACGGTGCATCGTGTGGGTGCGGATCTGGATCTCGACCGGCTTGCCCTGTGGCCCGATGACCGTGGTGTGCAACGACTGGTACATGTTGAACTTCGGCATCGCGATGTAGTCCTTGAACCGCCCCGGCAGGGGGTTCCACCGCGCGTGCAGCGCCCCGAGCGCGGCGTAGCAGTCGCGCACCGAGTCGACCAGCACCCGCACGGCCACGAGGTCGTAGATGTCCTCGAAGTCGCGGCCCCGCACGATCATCTTCTGGTAGACCGAGTAGTAGTGCTTGGGTCGCCCGGTGACCGTGGCCTTGATCTTGGCGCCCTTGAGGTCCTCGCTGACCTGCTCGCGCACACCCGAGAGGAACTCCTCGCGGGCTGGCGACCGCTCGGCGACCAGCCGCACGATCTCGTCGTAGACCTTCGGGTAGAGCGTGGCGAACGAGAGGTCCTCGAGCTCCCACTTGATGGTGTTCATGCCGAGCCGGTGAGCCAGCGGCGCGTAGATCTCGAGCGTCTCGCGAGCCTTGCGCTGGGCCGACTCGACCGAGACGTACCGCCAGGTGCGCGCGTTGTGGAGCCGGTCCGCGAGCTTGATGACCAGCACCCGGATGTCGCGGGCCATGGCGACGACCATCTTGCGGACGGTCTCGGCCTGCGCGGCGTCGCCGTAGGTCACCTTGTCGAGCTTGGTGACGCCGTCGACGAGCATCGCGACCTCGCGACCGAAGTCCTTCTCGAGCTGGGTGAGGCTGTATGCCGTGTCCTCGACGGTGTCGTGCAGCAGCGCGGCGGCCAGCGTGGCCGGCGTCATGCCCAGCTCGGCGAGGATGGTGGTCACGGCGAGCGGGTGGGTGATGTAGGCGTCGCCGGACTTGCGTTGCTGGCCCCGGTGGGCCTCCTCCGCGACGACGTAGGCCCGCTCGATAACGGTCACGTCGGCCTTCGGGTGGGTCGCGCGCACCGTCTGGAGCAAAGGCTCCAGGACCGGGTTGGTCGGGCCACCCCGGCTGCCGAAACGGGCCAACCGCGCGCGAACGCGGTTGGACGAGGACGCGCCAGTGGGCACCGGGCCGGTGACGACGTCCTCACTCATGGACAAAGCCTACGTGACCACCACGGTCGCGTGGACGTCGTGGCCGGCAAGCCGCGCGCGCCCCGGGAGGAAGGCCAGCTCGACCAGGGTCTCGAACGCGACGACCGTGGCGCTGGCCTCCTCGAGGAGCCTGCAGGCGGCCTCGGCGGTGCCACCGGTAGCCAGGACGTCGTCGACCAGAAGCACCCGCGCGCCGGCGACGAAGGCGTCCTCGTGGACCTCGATCGTGGCGGTGCCGTACTCGAGGTCGTAGGTGAGGCCGCGCGTACGCCCCGGCAGCTTGCCGGCCTTGCGCACCGGGACGAAGCCGACCCCGAGCTCGAGCGCCAGGGCCGCCCCGAAGATGAACCCGCGGGCCTCGATCCCGGCGATGACGTCGACGGTGCCGCGTCGGCGCTGCGCCATGTCGCGGATCACCGCGCCGAAGACCTCGGCATCGGCCAGCACCGGCGTGACGTCCTTGAACAGGATGCCGGGGCTCGGGAAGTCGGCGACGTCGCGCAGGCGCGACCTGACGAGGTCAGCCAGGGTGTCGGTCATCGGCACCCGGGCTCAGCGCCTCGACTTCGGCGGACGCCGAGGCTGGTTGCGGGGACCGGTCTGGGCGTACTTGTGTGTCTCGCGGACCACGCCGGCGCCCGGGGTGCCGGCATCGCCCGTGGTGGCCGTGGTGGCCGTGGTGGCCTGGCTCGACGCACTCGCCGCGGCGAGCTCGTCGGCCCGCGCGGGGGCATCCGGAGCGTCGTCCGCCCCGTGCGGCACGGGTGCGGCATCCGAGGAGGACACCACGCCACCGTGGCGCGCCTGGTAGCGCTTGGCCTTCTTGTCGAGCTCGACGACCGCTGGCTCACTCGAGCGCAGGTGCACGAGCAGCGGGGTGGCGATGAAGATGGACGAGTACGCGCCCACCGCGATCCCGACGAACAAGGCCAGGGCGAGGTCGAGCAGGGTGCCCGGCCCGAGGAAGAGGAAGCCGATGGCCAGGATCGACCCGATGGGGAGCAGCGCGACGACCGTCGTGTTGATCGACCGGACGAGGGTCTGGTTGACCGCGAGGTTGGCCGCCTGGGCGTAGGTCATCCGACCGTTGCCCAGCGCCTCGGTGGTGTTCTCGCGGACCTTGTCGAACACCACGACGGTGTCGTAGAGCGAGTAGCCGAGGATCGTGAGGAACCCGATCATCGTGGCCGGGGACACCTCGAAGCCCGCCAGGGCATAGATGCCGACGGTGATGAACAGGTCGTGGAGCAGGGCGACCAGCCCGGCGACCGCCATCTTCCAGGTGCGGAAGTAGATGGCCATCACAATCGAGACCAGGGCGAGGAATACCAGAAGGGCCTTGAGCGCCTGCTGGCTCACCGAGGCACCCCACGACGGACCCACGAACGAGGCCGAGACGTTGGTCGGTGTCGTGCCGAACCTCGTCGCCAGGGCATCGCGCACCTGCTCGCTCTGCGCGTCCGTGAGCTTCTCGGTCTGCACCCGCACGGTGCCGCTGCCGACCCGGGTCACCTCGGCGGCGCCCGCCGCGGCGACGCTGTTGACGGCGCCCTTGGCCCGGGCCTCGTAGTCCGAGGACGTGCTGACGCCCGAGACGCGGAACTCGGAACCGCCGCGGAACTCGAGGCTGAGGTTGAGCCCGTGCCAGACCAGGCCGATGGCGGCGAGGACGATGAAGACCCCGGACAGCGCGTACCAGCGACGGTTGCGTCCGACGAAGTCGATCGAGCGCCGGCCGGTGTAGAGGTCGTTGCCGAAGGCGGCGAAGTTGATCACAGCACGCTCCCATCGCTCGTGGCGGTGCGGGGTTGGGCGACCGCCACACGGCCGCGGCCGGCATACCGCACCAGCTTGGCGCCGAGCCGCTCCGGGTCCAGCCCGGACCACCGGTGGCCACCGCCGAAGAACTTCGTGCTCGCCAACACGGCGACCAGCGGGTGGGTGAACATCACGACGATGAGCAGGTCGATGAGGGTGGTCAGGCCCAGGGTGAACGCGAAGCCACGCACGTTGGAGGACGCGAGCACGTAGAGCACCACCGCGGCGAGGAAGTTGACGCCGTCCGCCGCGAGGATCGTGCGCCGTGCGCGCCGCCACCCGGTGTCGACCGCGGCCCGCAGGGGGCGGCCCTCGCGCACCTCGTCGCGGATGCGTTCGAAGTACACGATGAACGAGTCGGCGGTGACACCGATGGCCACGATCAGACCCGTCACCCCGGCCATGTCGAGGCGGAAGTTGTGCGACCAGCCCAGCAGCGAGATGGCGACGTAGGTCAGCAGTGCCGCGATGACGATCGAGAGCACGGTGACGAAGCCCAGGGCGCGGTACTGGGCCAGGGAGTAGAGGAAGACCAGCGCGAAGCCGATGATGCCGGCGATCAGGCCCATCCGGAGCTGTTCGCTGCCGAGCGTGGGGCTGATCTGGTCGCGGGTCTGGAGGGAGAACGACATCGGCAACGCGCCGAACTTCAGCTGGTTGGCGAGGTCGCGCGCTTCCTGGATGGTGAAGTTGCCGGTGATGCTGGCCTGGCCGGCCAGGATGGCCTCGTTGAACGACGGCGCGACGATCGAGCGCGAGTCGAGGACCGCAGCCATCCGGTTGCGCGGGCTCGGCAGGCTCACCATGCGGGTGCTCGCCTCGCCGTACGCCTTGGTGCCGCTGGACTTGAAGGAGAGCTGGATCTCGACCGTGCTGGACGGCTGACCGTTGGGCAGCGGCTGATACCCGGCCTGGGCGCTGTCGATCTGGTCGCCGGCGACGATGACCGGCCCGAGCACGAACTTCTCGGTGTTGTCGACGCTGCAGGTGACCAGCGGCTTCTTCGGGTCGTTGACGACCTTGTCGAGGGCCGCGGAGTCCTTCACGCAGTCGAGCTGCTGGAAGGCCTTCGCCACGTCAGGCGTGATCCACGCGAGGTCGTTGGGGTCCTTGGGCGTCGTCGCAGGGGTCGTGCCCGAGGTGGCGGTGGCAGCCGCGGTCGCGGCGGCCCCGGGGGTGGCCGTCGCGGCCGGCGTGGGTGCCGTGGTGGCCTTGACGAAGGCCCCGGGCAGGCCCGACTTCGCCTTGGTCGTGGCGCTCGTGGCCGGCGCCTTGACGGTGGCGGTCGCGCTCGGAGTCGGTGCGGACGTGCCGGACCCGGTGGGCGAACCCGTGGGCGTGGTGCTCGGGACCGGTGCCGTCGTCCCGGCCGCCGACTCCAGGACTCCGCGGAACTGCATCTGCGATGACTTGCGGATGGCGTCCTCGGTTGCCCGGTCAGGGATGCCGGGCATGCTCACGACGATGTCCTCGCCGTTGCGGGTGGTGACCTCGGCGCCCGCGACACCGTTGGCGTCCACTCGCTGCACGATGATGTCGCGCGCCTGGTTCAGCTGGTCGGAGGACACCTTCTGGCTGCCAACCAGGACCGGCTGGAGCACCAGCTGCGTGCCACCCTCGAGGTCGAGCCCCAGCTTGGGCTTCCAGCTGGCGTCACCCCAGGTCGTCACGGCGAACAGCAGGCCGTAGAGCCCGAGGATGATGGCCGCCAGCGCCGACAGGACGCGGAGGGGCTTGCGGTGGTGCGGGTTGATTGCCACGTGCGATGACCCCTACTCGGTGCTGCTGGGCGCGTCGGTGGCGGGCTCCGTGGGGCTCACCTTGGTGCCGATCGCACGCCGGTCGTAACGGACGGTGACCCCGGGAGCGATCTCGAGGGTGACGACGGCGTCGTCGAGGCTGCGGATCGTGCCAAACATGCCGGACGTCGTGCACACCTCGTCACCCACGGCCAGGGCGCTCTGCAGGGTCTGCACCTCGCGCTGCCGACGACGCTGGCTGAAGATCATGAAGCCGATCAGCAGCACGGGCAGCAGGAAGATGAGCAGGCTGGCTGGCGAGCCGCCACTTGACATGAGGAAGTCCTTCAGGGCGAGGTGGGTGTGGGTGCGCACCATCGGGGCGACCGCCCGAGTGTAGGTGACACACGGCATACCGACCAACGTGCCTCACCGGTGTGGCGTTCCGGGGGTGCGGCCCGCCCGGCGACCGTATGCCGTTCAGCCGCCGAAGCGCCCAGCCTCACCCTCGAGCGGCAGCGGCGCCTGGAGGTCGACACCGTGCGGCGGCGTGAGGCCCAGGTGGCTCCAGGCCTGCGCCGTGGCGACCCGGCCCCGGGGCGTCCGGGCGATCAGCCCCTCACGCACGAGGAACGGCTCCGCGACCGTCTCGACCGTGTCGGCCTCCTCACCCACGGCCACCGCGAGCGTCGACAGGCCGACCGGCCCTCCTGCGAAGCGGCGGCACAGGGCGTCGAGCACGGCGCGGTCGAGGCGGTCCAGACCCCGGTCGTCGACATCGAACAGCGCGAGCGCGGCGTGCGCGGCCAGCTCGTCGACGACACCCTGGCCGTGCACCTGTGCCCAGTCGCGGACGCGGCGCAGCAGCCGGTTGGCGATGCGCGGCGTGCCGCGCGACCGGCCCGCGATCTCGCTGATCCCGGCGGCGTCAGCCCGCACCCCGAGCAGCCTGGCCGACCGGTGCAGGATCGCGACGAGGTCCTCGGTCGCGTAGAAGTCGAGGTGCCCGGTGAACCCGAACCGGTCGCGCAACGGGGCCGGCAGCAAGCCGGCGCGCGTCGTCGCTCCGACGACCGTGAACGGCGGCAGCTCCAGCGGGATGGCCGTCGCGCCGGGGCCCTTGCCGACGATGACGTCGACCCGGAAGTCCTCCATGGCGAGGTAGAGCATCTCCTCGGCCGAGCGCGACATCCGGTGGATCTCGTCGAGGAAGAGCACCTCGCCCTCCATGAGCGAGGACAGCAGCGCCGCCAGGTCGCCGGCGTGCTGGATCGCCGGCCCGCTGGTGATCCGGATCGGCCGCTCGAGCTCGGCGGCCACGATCATCGCCAGGGTCGTCTTGCCGAGCCCGGGGGGCCCGGAGAACAGCACGTGGTCGGGAGCGGTGCCGCGGCGCCGGGCCGCCTCGAGCACGAGGGACAGCTGGTCGCGAACCCGCTGCTGCCCCGACAGCTCGCTCAGCCGCCGCGGGCGCAACGCTGCCTCGACGGTGCGGTCGTCGGCATCGGTGCCCGGGTCGACGATCCGCGCGGTCGCGTCGAGGGAGTCGTCCTCGTAGATCTCGGAGGAGAAGCCGTCAGCCATCAGCGCGGTCCCAGCTCGCGCAACGCGGCGCGCAGCAGGTCGGAGACGTTCGGCTCGGCTCCGGCCCCGTCAGCCCCCTCAGCCACCCGGGCGACAGCGTCCTCGGCCTGCTTGGCGGACCACCCGAGACCCACCAGGGCTTCACCGACCTGCTCGCGCCACGCCCCGCCCCGCCCAGCCGTGGCTGTGGTCGCAGACGCCGCGACCCCACCGGGCAGCACGCCGATCTTGTCGCGCAGCTCGAGGACCATGCGCTCGGCGCCCTTCTTGCCGATGCCGGGCACGGTGGTCAGGGCGGCGATGTCGGAGCCGCTGATCGCCGCGCGCACCCGGTCCGGAGCGAGCACCGAGAGCATGGCCAGCGCCAACCTGGGGCCGACGCCGGACACGGTCTGCACCACCTCGAAGATGTCCCGCTCGTCGTCGGAGCCGAAGCCGTAGAGGGTGAGGGAGTCCTCACGCACGACCAGGGTCGTCGACAGGAGCGCCTCCTGACCGTGGTGGAGGCTCGCGGCCGTGGCGGGCGTGGTGTGCAGCAGCATGCCGACTCCCCCGACCTCGACGACGACGCGGTCGAGCCCGATGGACCGGACAGGCCCCCGTACGGACGCGATCACTGGGCCACCGCCCGGTGCCCGGCAGCGGTGAGGCGCGCCCGCTCGCTGGCCGCGGCGAGGGCCAGCCGGTTCGTCGCGCCGCCGTGCCACAGGTCGCAGATCGCCAGGGCGAGGGCGTCCGCGGCATCGGCGGGCTTGGGCGCGGTCTCCATCCGCAGGATGCGGGCGACCATCGCCGTGACCTGCGCCTTGTCCGCGCGGCCCGAGCCGGTCACCGCGGCCTTGACCGAGGTGGGCGTGTGGAGGGTGACCGGCAGGCCGCGCCGTGCCGCGGCGAGCATGGGGACCGCCGACGCCTGCATGGTGGTCATCACACTCGCGACGTTGACGTCGGCGAAAACCTGCTCCACGGCCACCGCGTCGGGCTCGAACCGGTCGAGCCAGGTCTCGAGTTCGTCCTGCAGGTAGAGCAGCCGCTGGGCGGTGGGGTGACCAGGTGGAGTGCGGACCACCCCGACGGCGACCAGGCGCACGGAGCGGCCACGACCGCCCTCGACCACGCCGATACCGCAGCGGGTGAGACCGGGGTCGACCCCGAGAACTCGCACGTCGACTCTCCTTCGATCCGAACACCTGTTCGGTCAGACGCTACACAGCCCACTCGGCACTCCCCCGCACCAACACGCGCATGACCGGGCATGACCACGCATGACACGGCATACGGAGCGGAGCGTGGCCCGCGCGGCCGGTCACTCCTCGGCGTCGAGCTCGGCCAGCACCTCGTCGCTGATGTCACCGTTGGCGAAGACGTCCTGGACGTCGTCGGAGTCCTCGAGGGCCTCGATGACCCGGATCATCTTGCGCGCGCCCTCGAGGTCGAGCGGCACCTGGAGGTTGGGCACCCAGGAGGCCTCGGCCGAGTCGTAGTCGATGCCGGCCTCCTGGATTGCCTGGCGCACCGCCACGAAGTCGCTCGCCTCGGAGATGATCTCGAAGGAGTCGCCCAGGTCGTTGACCTCGTCGGCGCCGGCCTCGAGCACGATCTCGAGGATGTCGTCCTCGGTCTGGTCGCCCTTGGGCACGACCACGACGCCCTTGCGGTCGAAGACATAGGACACCGAGCCGGGGTCGGCCAGCTGTCCGCCGTTGCGCGTCAACGCGGTGCGCACCTCGGCGGCTGCCCGGTTGCGGTTGTCGGTGAGGCACTCGATCAGCACGGCCACCCCACCCGGGGCGTAGCCCTCGTAGGTGATGGTCTCCCAGTCGGAACCGCCGGCTGTCGCACCCGAGCCGCGCTTGACCGCGTTGTCGATGTTGTTGTTGGGGACCGAGGACTTCTTGGCCTTCTGGATCGCGTCGTAGAGCGTGGGGTTGCCCGTGACGTCACCACCGCCTTGACGGGCGGCGACCTCGATGTTCTTGATCAGCTTGGCGAACAGCTTGCCGCGCTTGGCATCGATCGCTGCCTTCTTGTGCTTGGTGGTCGCCCACTTGCTGTGGCCGCTCATGCCACGCCTCCCAACAGATGGTCCCTCACGATGTCGACGAACTCGGCATGGACCCGGTGGTCGCCGCTGACCTCCGGGTGGAAGGACGTGGCGAGCAGGGCCCCCTGACGAACGGCGACGATCCTACCTGCGGCGGGACCGTCCTCCACACGCGCCAGGACCTCGACGCCCTCACCGGTCTCCTCCACCCACGGCGCGCGGATGAACACCGCGCGCACGGTGCCCTCGAGGCCCCGGAAGTGGATGTCCTCCTCGAAGGAGTCGACCTGGCGGCCGAACGCGTTGCGGCGCACCGTGATGTCGAGCCCCCCGAGGGTCTGCTGGTCGGGGCGCGCGTCGGCGATGCGGTCGGCCAGCATGATCATCCCGGCGCACGAGCCGTATGCCGGCATGCCGGCTGCCAGCCGCTCGCGCAGCGGCTGGGCGAGGTCGAACGCGCGCACGAGCTTGTCCATGGTCGTCGACTCGCCGCCCGGGATGATCAGCGCGTCGACGGTGTCCAGCTCGGACTGACGGCGCACCGTGGTGGCGCGTGCACCCGCCTGCTCGACGGCATACAGGTGCTCACGCACGTCTCCCTGGACGGCCAGGACACCAATGGTGGGAACAGGACTCACCGCGCCAGCGTAGAGCCGCCCTCGGTCTCACGATCGCGTGGGGCCGGGCACTGACCCGGCGACCTAGAGTGACGCCATGGGTGAGGTGATGCGTGAGGTGATGGGCGAGGTCGTCGTTCGGAAGCGGGTGCCGCAGGACATCGCGGTGCTGGTCGAGGTGCTCGCAGCGCAGCGACCGCACACGGGCTACCCACAGAACTGGCCGCTGCCGTTCCCGGCGGAGCGCTTCATCGCGCGCTCCGACGAGGACGCCGCGTGGGCCGCCGAGCTCGACGGCCGGGTGGTCGGCCACGTCGCCGTCGAGCGGGTGCAACCGGGTCTCGAGGCCGACCTGTGGACCGCGGGGACCGGCCGGTCGCGCGAGCAGCTGGCAGCCGTGGCCGTCCTGTTCGTCGACCACACCGTCCAGGGTCGCGGCGTCGGCACGGCGCTGCTCTCGACCGCGGTCGCGGCGATCCGCGAGTCGGGCCGCACCCCGGTCCTCGACGTGGTGCAGGAGACCACCTCGGCAGTCGCGCTCTATCGACGCACCGGCTGGCAGGTGGTCGGCGAGGGTCGCCCCTCGTGGTTGCCCGCCGACCACCTGCCCGTGCTGTTCATGGTGCTGCCGGACTGAGGTGCTACCAGCCGCGCTCGGCCAGACGGTGGGGCTCGGGGATCTCGTCGACGTTGATGCCCACCATCGCCTCGCCGAGCCCGCGCGAGACCTTGGCGATGACGTCGGGGTCGTCGAAGAACGTGGTGGCCTTGACGATCGCCTCGGCGCGCTGGGCCGGGTTGCCGGACTTGAAGATGCCGGACCCGACGAAGACGCCTTCGGCGCCGAGCTGCATCATCATGGCCGCGTCGGCCGGGGTGGCGATGCCACCCGCGGTGAAGAGCACGACGGGGAGCTTGCCGGCCTCGGCGACCTCCTTGACGAGGTCGAAGGGAGCCTGGAGCTCCTTGGCGGCGACGTAGAGCTCGTCCTCGGGCAGGCCCTGGAGGCGGCGGATCTGCTGGCGGATCTGGCGCATGTGCGTCGTGGCGTTGGACACGTCACCGGTGCCGGCCTCGCCCTTGGAGCGGATCATCGCCGCACCCTCGGTGATGCGCCGCAGTGCCTCGCCGAGGTTGGTCGCGCCGCAGACGAAGGGAACCGTGAAGTTCCACTTGTCGATGTGGTTGGCGTAGTCGGCCGGGGTCAGCACCTCGGACTCGTCGATGTAGTCGACCCCGAGGGACTGCAGGACCTGGGCCTCGACGAAGTGGCCGATGCGGGCCTTGGCCATCACCGGGATCGAGACGGCCTCGATGATGCCGTCGATCATGTCGGGGTCGGACATGCGCGAGACGCCGCCCTGGGCGCGGATGTCGGCCGGCACGCGTTCGAGGGCCATCACGGCGACGGCGCCGGCGTCCTCGGCGATCTTGGCCTGCTCGGCGTTGACGACATCCATGATGACGCCACCCTTGAGCATCTCGGCCATGCCGCGCTTGACGCGCGAGGTGCCGGTGGTGGGCTGGCTGGTGGTGGTTGCGTCGGCGGACATGGGGTCCAACTCCAGATCTGTTCAGGGCGCAGCGCAGGAATCGCGCTTCGCCCTCATCGTAGTTGGTGGCCGGGACAGGCGACGCCACACCCCCGACCGGCCAGCGCCGCCGCAGCGCCGCCGCAACGCCGCCCCAGGGCCGGCCCAGAGCCGGCCCAAGCGGCCCGCGGGCGTCTACTCCCGGACAGCCGGGGGCAGCTCGTCGTCGAACTCGACGGTGCGGGGCAGGTCGGCGTGTCCGGCCAGCCGGAACACCCGCACCACCGCCTTGCGCCGCACCCGCTGGACGTCCTTGACGGCGTCGTTGTGGAAGCGTCGGGCCAGCTGCACCCGCACTCCCGCAGCCTCCACGCGCTCGAGCGCTGGCAGCCCGGGCCCCTCGCTGGCGCGCAGCTCGTCGACGACGGGCGCACTCAGGGCTGCCTGCAGGGCCAACGTGAGGTCGCTCTCGAGAACCTCCCGGCCCGCGAAGTGCTGGCCCTCGAGGAGGTCGTGCTCCAGCGCCCGCTCATTGTGCGCCTCGATGGACTCGGATGCCGCGCCGGCCAGCATGAGGGCACTGGCCGGGTCCACCGCGCCGGAGTTGGCCAGCTCGAGGGTGGCTTCGGCGCGACGGACCAGCTGGGCGTCGAGGGCCGACAGCGCCCCCTCGACACGGGCGTGCAGCCGGTCGAGCCTGGCTGCGCTGTACGACAGGTACCACGCGATCCCGAGCAGGAGCGCGACGGCCACGGCCGCCCACGTCAGGTCGTTCATCAGTCCTCGCCCCCTCGTGCCTTGCCGCGCAACAGCAGCCGGGTCCAGCGGGTGTCCGCGCCGAGGTCCGAACGCGTGCCGCCGGGGGCGTGCGTGACCGTGTCGTAGACCGCCATCACGTCTTCGGCCACCACCGACCAGTCGAACACCTGGGCCCGGCGACGCCCGACCTCGCGGAGCCGCTGCCGTTCGGCCGGGTCGGCGAGCAGGCTGCCGAGGCGACGGGCGAGATCGGCGCTGTCCTCGTTGACGAAGGTCAGCCCGGCCTGCGCGCCGTCCAGCACCCTGACGAACGGGGGCAGGTTGCTCGCGACGACCGGCGCTCCTGCGCTCATGGCCTCGACGAGCACGATGCCGAAGCTCTCTCCTCCGGTGTGCGGCGCGACGTAGACGTCGACCGACGAGAGCAGCGCCGCCTTGTCGTCGTCGCTCACCAGGCCCAGGAACTCGGTCGCGTCGGCGACCCGGCTGCTCAGCCGCTCCCGGGCTGCCGCCACGTCCCCGGGACCTGCCACGAGGAGCCGCGCACCGGGGAACCGGTCCAGAACCGCCCCCATCGCCGTGGCGAGCACCGGCAGGCCCTTGCGTGGCTCGTCGATCCGCCCCAGGAAGGCGATCGTCGGGGCCGTCTCCGTCCCGACCCATGCCGCTCGCGGCAGGGCGTCGGCGAAGCGTGCGACGTTCACGCCGTTCGGAATGACCACCGCGTCGCCCCCGAGGTGAGTGGTGACAGTGCGACGGGCGTCCTCGGAGACCGCGATGCGGCCGCTGATCTTCTCCAGGCTGGGGCGCATGAGGGGGTATGCCGCCTGCATCGCCCGGGAGCGCAGGTTGGAGGTGTGGAACGTCGCCACGACCGGGCCCTCGGCAGCCCACAGGGCAAGCACCGAGATGCTGGGCGTGACCGGCTCGTGCAGGTGCACGACGTCGAAGCCACCCCGCTCGACCCACCGCCCCACCCGCGCGGCAGTGACCGGACCGAAGCTCAGTCGGGCCACCGACCCGTTGTACCGGACCGGGACCGCGCGCCCGACTGACTCGACGTACGGCGGCAACGGGGTGTCGTCGTCGGCGGGCGCCAGGACCGAGGCGTGGTGCCCCTGCGCGAGGAAGTACTCGGCGAGGTCGCGGACGTGGAACTGCACCCCGCCCGGGACGTCGAACGAGTACGGGCAGACGAGTCCGATCCTCATGTGAGCACGGTCATCACGTGAACACCCGCTGCAGCATGTGCCAGTCCTCGGTGTGTTCGCGGATCGCCGCGCCCAGGACGTCGGCACAGCTCTGGGTCAGCGCGGTGGCCTTGGCGCGGGTCGTGCCCGTGGTGGGTGCCTCGACGCGCGGGTGGAAGGTGATGACGACCCGGTGCCGCCACGACGACCCGGGGAGCGGCTCGTAGTGGATCGACACAGGGAACAACGCGGCCCCGGTGGCCAGGGCCAGCGCGGCTGGGCCCGCAGCCATCCGGGCGCGGTGGCCGCAGAGGTCGACGTCGATCCCGCGCGCGGTGAGGTCGCGGTCGGCCAACAGCGGCATCACCACCGGCGAGGTCAGGTGTGCCCGCAGCTCGGCGAAGACGTCTCCCCCGCCGGTGAGCGGCAGGATCGTCATGCCGAGCGACTCGCGGAAGGCGAGGAACTCGGCATACACCGACTCCGGCTTGAGCCGCTCGGCCACGGTGACGACCGGCCCGAGCTCGCGCGCGCCCCAAGCCCCGGCCACGTCCCAGTTGCCGAGGTGGCCCAGGAAGCACAGAGCGGGCCGTCCAGCGGTCAGCTCGGCGCGGACGGGCTCGTCCCCCTCGACGCGCACCGCGGCCCGGATCTGCTCGGCGCTGCGATCGGGCAGCCGGAACGCCTCGCAGTAGTAGCGCAGGTAGGACCGCATGCCGGCGCGGACGAGCTCGTCGAGCTCGCCGTCGGTGAGCTCGGGCCGCACCAGGGCGTAGTTGCTGCGCAGCCGCTGGACTCCCTTGCCGCCGCGGGCGACCGTGACGTCGGCCAGCTGGTCGAAGGCGGCGTATGCCGCGCGCTCGGGCAGGCGGCGCACCGCACCCCACCCGAGGCGGTAGCTTCCGACGGCAAGCGCGTCGGCCACAGCGCTCACGCCGCGCCCAGGGCCTGCTTGCGCACAGTCAGGACGCGCTGGACGACGGTGACGAGGCTGGCGACGGCGAGCAGGGCCAGCACGATCGCGAGGACGACCTCGGGCAGCCCGAGCCCGACGAGGCCGGTCGTCACCAGTACGGCGACGAGTCGGTCGGCGCGTTCGGCGATACCGACGTTCGCGGTCATGCCGAGCCCCTCGGCGCGTGCCTTGGCATAGGAGACGACGCTGCCCAGGATGAGGCACGCCAGCGCGAGCCCGGCCATGAGGAAGTCGTTTCCGCTGCCGGCGTACCAGAGGACGAGGCCGCCGAAGATCGCGGAGTCGCCGACCCGGTCGAGGGTGGAGTCGAGGTAGGCCCCCCCAGTTGCCGGAACGGCCGGACATCCGGGCCATCACCCCGTCGACGGTGTCGGAGAACACGAACACGGCGATGACGACGGTGCCCCAGAAGAACTCGTGGCGGGGGTAGAACGCGAGTGCACCGATCGTCACCCCGAGCGTGCCGACGATGGTCACTACGTCGGGGCTGACCCCGAGCGAGAGCAGGAGTCTGGCGACGGGGGTGAAGATCCGGGTGAAGAGCGCGCGTGCGTACTTGTTGAGCATGGTGGGCCTCAGCCTACTGAGCCCTCGTCGGCCAAGCCGCGGCGATCCGCGAACGGACGTCCTCGAGGAGCATCGGCAGCGCCTTGGTCTGGGCGATCACCGGCAGGAAGTTCGAGTCCCCGCCCCACCGCGGGACGATGTGCTGGTGCAGGTGTGCCTGCACGCCGGCGCCGGCGACCCCGCCCTGGTTCATGCCGATGTTGTAGCCGTGCGGCGCCGATGCCTCGTCGATGGCCGCGATCGCGTGCTTGGTGAGCGCCGTGAACTCGGTCGTCTCGTCGTCCGTGAGGTCGACGTAGAGGGAGACGTGGCGGTAGGGACAGACCAACACGTGGCCGGGGTTGTACGGGAAGAGGTTCATGACCACGTAGCACAGCTCACCCCGGTGGACGATGAGGCCGCCCTCGTCGTCCCGGCCCGGTGCAGCGCAGAAGGGACACCCCTCGCCCGCATCCTGGCTCGGCCGCTCGCCGGTCACGTAGGCCATCCGGTGCGGTGTCCAGAGCCGCTCGAAGCCGTCCTTCACCCCCGCGAAGTCGGTGTCCGGTTCGAGTGCATCGCTCATGGTCAGCGATCCTAGGACGCCCCTCGTCGCTCCCGCCGCAGTCAGCCTCAGGTTTTGCGGTGGCATCCAGCGGGCAGAGACGAAATGTGCCCTCGGATGCCTCCGAACCGGAGGACCCCTCGATACGTTCTGCCGCCGCGGACGACGCTGCCGACATCGCCGAGCTCCTGTGGACCATCCGCATCGGGACGCTCCCTCACATCCCACCGATGGTGCACACCAGGGACAGAGTCGAGCCTTTCGTCAAGGAGGTGCTGCTGCCCCATTTCGAGGTCTGGGTCGCCGACACCGAGGCCGGCCCGGTGGGGTTCATGGCCCTGATGGCCCCCGACCAGCTCGGCCACCTGTACATCGCCGCACCCCATCGCGACCGCGGGCTCGGCTCGCGCTTCGTGGCGCTGGCCCAGGATCGGTACCCGGAGGGCCTCCAGCTCTGGACGTTCCAGAGCAACCGTGCGGCGCAGCGCTTCTACGAACGCCACGGCTTCGTCGCGGTCGAGTGGACCGACGGGCAGAACGAGGAGGGCGCCCCGGACGTCCGGATGGAGTGGCGCCCGGCAAGCTCCGGGCGTCCCTAGACCTGCGTGCGCGACTCGACGGCGGCAACGACCTCGGCGATGGCCTCGGCTACCGGGACGCCGTTCTTCTGGGAACCGTCGCGGTACCGGAACGACACCGCGCCCGCGCTGCGGTCCTCTTCACCGGCGATCAGCACGAACGGCACCCTCGACTTGGAGGCATTGCGGATCTTCTTGGGGAACCGGTCGTCGGTGTCGTCGATCTCGACGCGAATCCCCTTGCGCCGCAACTGGTCCGCGACCTCGTGGAGGTAGGTCGAGAACTCCTCGGCGACTGGGATGCCGAGCACCTGGACCGGCGACAGCCAGGGCGGGAACGCGCCGGCGTAGTGCTCCACGAGGACTCCGAGGAACCGCTCGATCGAGCCGAACTTGGCCGAGTGGATCATCACGGGCTGCTGACGCGACCCGTCGGCGGCCTGGTACTCGAGACCGAACCGCTCAGGCTGGTTGAAGTCGTACTGGATGGTCGACATCTGCCAGGTGCGGCCGATCGCGTCACGGGCCTGGACCGAGATCTTGGGGCCGTAGTAGGCCGCACCGCCGGGGTCGGGCACGAGCTCGAGCCCGGACTCGACGGCGACCCGCTCGAGGACCGCGGTGGCGACCTCCCACTGCTCGTCGGAGCCGATGAACTTGGTGCTCTTCTCGCCCTCGGTGTCGCGGGTGGACAGCTCGAGGTAGAAGTCGTCCATGCCGAAGTCACGCAACAGCGAGAGCACGAAGTCGAGCAGGTGCTTGATCTCGCCGGGCGCCTGCTCCTTGGTGACGTAGGAGTGCGAGTCGTCCTGGGCGAACCCGCGCACGCGGGTCAGACCGTGCACGACCCCGGACTTCTCGTTGCGGTAGACGTGCCCGAACTCGAACAGCCGCAACGGCAGCTCGCGGTAGGACCGGCCGCGGGAGCGGAAGATGAGGTTGTGCATCGGGCAGTTCATCGCCTTGAGGCGGTAGTCGGTGCCGTCGACGTCGAAGGGCGGGAACATGCCCTCGCCGTAGTAAGGCAGGTGCCCAGAGGTGTGGAACAGCTGTTCCTTGGCGATGTGCGGGGTCCCGACGTACTCGAAGCCCTCCTGGATGTGCCGGTCGCGGACGTAGTCCTCCATGACCCGCTTGATCACGCCACCCTTGGGGTGGAAGACGGGCAGACCTGACCCGAGCTCCTCGGGGAAGCTGAACAGGTCCTGCTCCTGGCCGATCTTCCGGTGGTCGCGCCGTTCGGCCTCGGCCTGCCGCTCGAGGTAGGCCTTGAGGTCGTCCTTGGTCGGCCACGCCGTGCCGTACACACGCTGGAGCTGCGGGTTCTTCTCGCTGCCGCGCCAGTAGGCCCCACCGCTGCGCATGAGCTTGAACGCGTTGCCGAGCACCTTGGTCGACGGCACGTGCGGACCGCGGCACAGGTCGCCCCAGGCCCGGCTCCCGTCGCGGCGCACGTTGTCGTAGATGGTCAGCTGCGCGCCGCCCACCTCGACGTCGGCCCCTTCGGCCTGGTCCCCCGCTCCCCCGCCCTTGAGGCCGATCAGCTCGACCTTGTACGGCTCGTCGGCGAGCTCGACCGCGGCCTGCGCGTCGCTGACCTCGCGGCGCACGAAGGTCTGGCCCTCGTTGACGATCCGCTGCATGACCTTCTCGAGGGCCTTGAGGTCCTCGGGGGTGAACGGGTCCTCGACGTCGAAGTCGTAGTAGAAGCCGTCGCGCACCGGCGGGCCGATGCCGAGCCTCGCCTTGGGGTTGACCTCCTGGACCGCCTGCGCCAGCACGTGGGCGGCACTGTGCCGCAACACGTCGAGCCCGTCCTGCTCCTGGGCGGTCACCGGCTCGACGGAGTCGCCGTCGACGAGCGGGTGTGCGAGGTCTCGCAGCTCACCGTTGACGCGGGCGACGAGAACGGCGCGGTCGCCCTCGAACAGGTCGGCGCACGTCGTCTGCTCCGGCACCGATCGCTCGCTTCCGGAGACGATGACGGTGATCTGGGCAGGCACGGGCACTCCTGGTGGCACGAGGACGGGGTATGCCGCGGACGGAGGTCCGCGCGCGGCATACCGATGGTATCGGCCACCCGCGGCCGCTCGCGCGGCAGTTGTTCGCCCCAGCCGGGCACGTGGTCAGGGCGACGTGTCCTCAGGCTCGGACCAGAGCCGGAGCGCCTCGGGCGCCGGGCGCCGGATCGGCCCGCTGTCGGTGGGCATCACCGCTCTGCCGCCATGCACCTCGAGCTCACGGACCAGCCGCTGGCCGTCGAGGAGGAGGGCGCCGTACGCGGGCCAGGCGCGAGGGTCGTCCAGCTCGGTCGTGCGGACCTTCTCGCCCAGACGATCCAGGGTCGCGGCGGCATGCCGCAGGCAGTCGCGGACCACGGTGCGCTCGGTCTCGTCGGCGAGGCCGAAGTGGCCGAGCGCCTGGGCTATGTCGTCGAGCACCCCCGCGTACTCGTCGACGAAGGCCGGGGACGGGGCGGGCTGGGCCTCCTCGTCGTCGGCGGCGTCGACCAGCGTGCGAGCGATTCCCGAGATCTGCCACTGGCTGCGGCGGATGGCCTCGACGGTCTCGGCATACCCGGCCCAGTCGACGTCGAGGGGTCGCAGGTTGTCGCGAAGGTTGAACTTCGTGCTCTCCACTCCCGTCTCGATCTCCGCGCGGATGCTCGGGGCCAGGGCGATGAGCTCGGTGCTCACGTCGTACCACCGGCGGGCCGCGTCGGCGTCCCACCCCTCGCGTAGCCCGGCACTGATGTCGTTGAGGAGCTCGCAGACGCGCTTGGTCAGCAGCTGGATCTGCTCGCGGGGCTTGTGGACGTGCAGCGGGGCGAGGACCACGGCGTTGGTCAGCACCCCGATGACCCCGCCGACGACCGTCTCGACGATGGCGAGGTAGGTGAACTGGGTGTTGGTACCACCCAGCGTGAGCAGCGACAGGAGCGCCATCGCCGGAACCTGGATGCCGTGGTCGCCCAGCCTGCGCCACCGCGCGATGAGCAGCGCGAGGTAGATGACCGGGAGCATGCTCCACCAGTGCACGCCCACCAGGGAGCCGACGAGCCAGGCGGCACTCATGCCCACGACGACCGCGACGACGCGCTGCGCGCTGGCCCACAGGGAGCGGACCATGGTGCGGTCGACCACGAGCAGCGCCGCCATCGGGGCGTAGAACGGCGAGGGGCTGTGCAGGACCCGCACGGCGAACTGCCAGGCGATGACGGTGGCCAGTGCCGCCTTGAGCATGAGCAGGGCTGCGTCGCGCTCGGTGCCTCGCTCGGTCAGTGCGCGACGAGCGATTCCGGCGGCGCGGGCCACGGAGGCCACCGCCCAGGCAGGGGACGGCGGTGACGCCTGCTCATTGGCCATCTAGCCACGTTAGGCACCCCGGCTCGGCACCTCAAGTCAGGCGCTGAGTCCTGGCTGAAAGGTGAGCACGAGGTGGTTGGTCGCCACGTCCTTGGCAGAGCGAAGCCCGACGAGGGCCGGCTCCGCGCGGTCGTCCACGACGACTTCGACCGTGCTCGGCACGAGCACTGGCTTCTGGAACCAGACGTGGGAGGTGCCGGGCCCGGAGGTCTGCGGCCCGAGCACTGCCAGCGCGCGGGCATACGTCCACATCCCGTGGGCGATCGCCCGGGGAAGCCCATGGTCCGGGCGGGGAGCCGGTGCAGGTGGATCGGGTTGACGTCACCGGACACCGCGGCATACCGGCGGCCGATGTCCTCGGGGACGCGAACCACTGCGGCACCCGCGCCACCGGGAAGCGGCCGCAGCATCGGCGCGCTCGGACGCGCCGGACCCTCCACCTGCGCGGGGGCACCGGTGCGCCCGCGGCGCAGGTAGGTGCTGCGTCCCTCCCAGACCCGCTCGCCGTCGACGTCCACCACGGTCACGAGGTCGACCACGGTGCCCTTCGGATGCGCCCGCAGCTGCTCGGCACTGACCGTGAGGTCGACCAGGTCGTCAGCCGTGAGCCGGCGATGGACGGTGACCTGGTTCTCCAGGTGGACGAGGCCGGGCAGCGCCAGGGGAAAGGCGCGGTCGGCCATGAGCTGCACCTGCAGGGGGAACCCGAGTACGTGCGGGTAGGGGTGAGGTAGCACGTCGCCGCCCGTGAAACGGCAGATCCGTTGGTACGCCAGGAGGTGGTCGCGGTCGACTCGCACCCCGGCTCGTCTCAGCGCGTATGCCGGGAGGTCGCCGCCGCGCCCGCGCTGGGTCAGCGCCGCCTTGGCGAACAGCCGCGGGAGGGAAGGGCTCTCGTACAGGTAGCGGACGCTCACCTCAGGCCCCCAGCAGGCTCTGGCCGCAGACTCGGACCACGTTGCCGGTGACGGCGGCATTGGCGTCCTGGCTGAACCAGGCGATCGTCTCGGCGACGTCGACCGGCAGGCCGCCCTGGTTGAGCGAGTTGAGCAGCCGTCCGACCTCGCGGGTGGCGAAGGGCACCTTGGCCGTCATCTCGGTCTCGATGAAGCCCGGGGCGACGGCGTTCACCGTGATGGCACGGCGTCGCAGGTCCGGGTCTGCGGAGAGGGCGTCGACCAGGCCGATGACCCCAGCCTTCGAGGCGGCGTAGTTCGTCTGGCCACGGTTGCCGGCGATGCCCGCGATGGAGGACACCAGGACGACGTGGCCGTGGTCGCGAACCCCGTCGGCGCCGAGGAGAACCTCGTTCATGCGCAGGATGGAGCCGAGGTTGACGTCGAGGACCGACCCCCACCGGGCATCGTCCATGTTGGCGAACAGCTTGTCGCGGGTGATCCCCGCGTTGTGCACGACGATGTCGAGGCCGCCGTGCCGCGTCGTGGCGTGCTCGAGAATCCGGCCCCCGGCGTCCGGGGCCGTCACGTCGAGCTGGAGCGCCGTGCCGCCCACCCCGTTGGCGGTGCGCGTGAGGGCGTCGCCGGCGGCGGGCACGTCGACGCACACGACGGTCGCGCCGTCGCGGGCGAGGACGTCGGCGATGGCGGCGCCGATCCCCCGTGCGGCACCGGTCACCACGGCGACCTTGCCGTCGAGCGGACGGGCCCAGCTGGTGGGCTCGATGGGTGACCCCGCGCCGACCCGGACCACCTGGCCGTCGACGTATGCCGAACGGCCGGACAGCAGGAAGCGCAGCGCCGCGTCGGCGCCCGCATCGGCGCCCTCCTCGACGAGGACGAGGTTCGCCGTGGCACCGGAGCGGAGCTCCTTGCCGATGGAGCGGGTGATGCCCTCGAGGGCACGCCGGGTGGCGGCCTGCGCCGGGTCGGCCGCGCTCGCATGCGGACGACCGACGACGACGACCCGACCGCTGGGCAGCAGTCCCTTCACCGCAGGGGCGACGAGCGTGCGCAAGACGTCCAGGTCCTGTGGGGTCGAGGCCTGCGTCAGGTCAGCGACCACGGCAGCGACCGGATATCCCGAGGCCACCTCGTCGACGGTGTCGACCCGCTCGACCTTGAGCAGGTCGCGCACCCGCGCCGAGACCGGAGCCTCGCCCAGCCCACCGACGAGGACGGGGCCGTCGACGAGAGGGGCGTCGGCGGCATACCGGCGAAGGGTGGTCGGGCGGGGCAGTCCGAGCTGGGCAGCCAGCCGCTTGCCGACCGGGCTGGTGACCAGGCCCGCGTAGGCGCCCGCCATGTCAGGCCGCCTCGAGGATCGCCATGACGCCCTGGCCGCCGGCGGCGCAGATCGAGATGAGGCCCCGGGACCCCGAGCCGCGCTCGTGGAGCATCTTGGCCAACGAGGCCACGATGCGCCCGCCGGTCGCGGCGAACGGGTGGCCGGCCGCCAGGGACGAGCCGTTGACATTGAGCTTGCTGCGGTCGAGGGGCCCGATCGGCGCGTCGAGCCCGAGCCGGTCGCGGCAGAACTCCTCGCTCTCCCAGGCCGCGAGCGTCGACAGGACGGTCGACGCGAACGCCTCGTGGATCTCGACCAGGTCGAAGTCCTGGAGCTTCATGCCCTGACGGTCGAGCAGGTGCGGCAGCGCGTACGCGGGAGCCATGAGCAGGCCCTCGCGCCCGGTGACGTAGTCGACGGCAGCAGTCTGGGCGTCGACCAGGTGCGCGAGCACCGGGAGGCCGTGCGCCGCAGCCCACTCGTCGGAACCGAGCAGGACCGCCGAGGCCCCGTCGGTCAGCGGCGTCGAGTTGCCTGCCGTCATCGTGGCGCCCTCGCTCGTGCCGTCAGGGTTCAGCCCGAACACCGGGCGCAGGGTCGCCAGCTTCTCGACGGAGGAGTCGGGGCGCAGGTTCTGGTCGCGGGTCAGCCCGAGGAACGGGGTCAGCAGGTCGTCGAAGAAGCCGCGGTCGTAGGCGGCCCCGAGGTTGTGGTGGGAGGCCGCGGCTAGCTCGTCCTGGGCTGCACGGGTGATCCCCCACTGGGCGGCGGTCTGGGCCATGTGGTCACCCATGGACAGCCCGGTCCGGGGCTCGACGTTGCGCGGGATCTCCGGGACCAGCTGGCCTGGGCGCAACCCCGAGAGAGCCTTGAGGCGCTGCCCGGGGGTCTTGGCGCGGTTGAGCCCCAGCAGCGTCTCCCGCAGCCCCTCGTTGACGGCGATGGGCGCGTCCGAGGCGGTGTCGGTGCCGCCGGCGATGCCGCAGTCGATCTGGCCAAGGGCGATCTTGTTCGCCACGAGGATCGCCGCCTCGAGCCCGGTGCCACAGGCCTGCTGGACGTCGTAGGCCGGCGTCGTCGGCGACAGGCTCGAACCGAGCACCGACTCACGGGTGAGGTTGAAGTCGCGGCTGTGCTTGAGCACCGCGCCCGCGACGACCTCGCCGAGCTGCTCCCCAGCCAGCCCGTGCCGGGCCACGAGACCCTCGAGCGCAGCGGTGAGCATGTCCTGGTTCGACGCCTTGGCGTAGGGGCCGTTGGCGCGCGCGAACGGAATCCGGTTGCCCCCGATGACGGCGGCGCGACGCGGCTGGGCGGACGAGCGGGCTGAGGGTGCCACGGAGTGCTCCTAGAAGTCGTGAACAACGTGTCGTGAATAACTGATACTGACGGTAGCAGGTACGGAAAGTACCTGCTACCGTCGCTGACTGTGACCACCACCACCGACGGCCGGAGCACCCGCTGGGACGGGCACCGCGAGACGCGGCGCCGCGAGCTCGTCGAGGCCACGGTGCGCGCCATCCGTGAGCACGGCGCGGGCGTCGGCATGGACGACATCGCGTCCGCGGCCGGGACCTCCAAGACCGTGATCTACCGCCACTTCACCGACCGCCAGGGCCTGTATGCCGCCGTGTCCGAGAGCGTGGACACGCGCATCCTGCGCACCATCGGACAGGCGCTGGGCGCCTCGGGCGGCAACCTCGCCACCGTCCGCAGCTCGCCCCGTGCGCTGGTGTCCGCCGCGATCGACTCGTACCTCACGCTCGTCGAGAAGGATCCGGAGGTCTACCGGTTCGTCGTCACCGCTCCCCTGCTCGACCGACCGGGCGGCGACCCGGCGGCTCCGGTCACCGACCACATCGCGGCGCAGATGTCCGAGCTCATCGGCGCGGCCCTCAGCGCCAGCGGCCGAGACCGCACCGCCGCACCGGTGTGGGGCGCCGGGGTCGTGGGCATGGTCCGCGCCGCCGCCGACCACTGGCTCGCGGAACCGCCTGGGCGCACCCGGATCACCCGCACCGCCCTCACCGAACAGCTCACCGACCTGGCATGGAGCGGACTGTCCGCCGCCTGGCCCGACCACCCCCCGCAGGAGGACTCATGACCGACCTCAGCACCGCCTTGCAGCGCAGCCTCGACGGACGTTGGGCCGCCATCCGCGACGAGACCCGAAAGGAGCTCAACCCGGAGCGGTTCGCCCCGCCGAGCGGGTGGCTCAGCCTCGAGGACTACCGCGCCCGCATCGCCGACCAGGTGCAGGGCATCGCCGAGACCGGACACGCGGCCCGCGGGTTCCCGGTGGAGATGGGCGGGAACGGCGACCTCGGCGGATCGGTCACCGCGTTCGAGATGCTCGGGCACGCCGACCTCTCGCTCATGGTCAAGGCCGGGGTCCACTGGGGTCTGTTCGGTGGCGCCGTCGCGAACCTCGGCACGAAGCGCCACCACGCGGCATACCTGCCGTCGATCATCGACGCCAGCCTTCCCGGGTGCTTCGCGATGACCGAGACCGGTCACGGCTCCGACGTGCAGTCGCTCGGCACTACGGCGACCTACGACCCGGCCACCGACGAGCTGGTCGTGCACACCCCTGACCTGCGCTCCCGCAAGGACTACATCGGAGGCGCCGCCCGCGACGGGCGGATGGCCGCGGTCTTCGCCCAGCTCGTCACCGGCGGCGAGTCCCACGGGGTGCACTGCGTGCTCGTGCCGATCCGGGACGACGCCGGCGCTGCGATGCCCGGCGTGACGATCGGCGACTGCGGCCCGAAGGCCGGCCTCGCCGGCGTCGACAACGGCCGGCTCAGCTTCGACCACGTGCGCGTGCCCCGCACCAACCTGCTCAACAGGTACGGCGACATCGACGAGCAGGGTCGTTACACCTCGCCCATCGAGAACCAGACCCGGCGGTTCTTCACCATGCTGGGCACCCTGGTCCGGGGCCGGATCAGCGTGGCCGGCGGGGCGGGGGCGGCCACTCGCACCGCGCTCACCCTGGCGATCACGTATGCCGGTCACCGCCGCCAGTTCGCCCCTCCCGGCGCCAGCGACGAGGTGCTGCTCCTGGACTACCGCACCCACCAGCGCAAGCTCCTGCCCGCGCTCGCGAAGTCCTACGCCCTCCAGTTCGCCCAGAACGAGCTGGTCGCGCTCATGCACGACGTGCAGGTCTCGGGTGAGGAGGTCGAGGAGCACCAGCAGCGCGAGCTCGAGGCCAGGGCCGCAGGGATCAAGGCCGTCGCCACGGCGCACGCCACGGCGACCATCCAGACCTGCCGTGAGGCCTGCGGCGGAGCGGGCTACCTCGCGGTCAACCGACTGCCGGCCCTCAAGGCCGACACGGACGTCTTCACGACCTTCGAGGGCGACAACACCGTGCTGCTCCAGCTGGTCGCGAAGGGGCTGCTGACGGACTACCGCGACAGCTTCGGCGACCTCGACACGCTCGGGATGGTCCGCTTCGGCGCCCGTCAGTTCGCCGGTGCCGTGATCGAGCGGACCGCCGCGCGCGGCCTGGTCCACCGACTCATCGAGTCCACACCCGGTCGCGACAGCGAGAAGGGCCCGCTGGACCGCGGCTGGCAGCTCGACCTGTTCGAGGACCGCGAACGCCACCTGCTCGAGACGGTCGCGCTGCGACTGCGCAAGGCCGGCAAGCCCGACGCCGACCTGTTCGCCGTGTTCAACGACGCCCAGGACCACGTCGTGGCTGCCGCCCGGGCCCACGTCGACCGGACCATCCTCGAGTCGTTCGTCACCGGGATCGAGACGTGCACCGACCCCGCTGCGAGAGAGCTCCTCGAGCGGGTCTGCGACCTCTACGCGCTGCACACCATCGAGGCCGACAAGGGCTGGTTCCTCGAGCACGGCCGCATCACCCCGGCGCGCAGCAAGCAGGTGACTGCCACGGTGAACGACCTGTGTGCGGCGCTGCGGCCGCACGCCCAGGACCTCGTCGACGCGTTCGGGATCCCGCAGGCGTGGCTGGCCAGCGAGCTGCTCGACCCGATCGAGACCACGAGGTGAGGGCTACGCCTCCCACCAGGGACGCAGCGGAAGCCCAGCCGAGCCACGCTCGTCCAGCTTGACGGCCAGCACCTGGTGGAGCTGCACCCCGTTGCGCTCGAACCCGACCCGCGAGCCGGCCATGTACAGGCCCCAGACCCGGGCGGTGGCCTCCCCCACCTCCTCGACGCAGGCGTCCCAGTTGTCGCGCAGGTTGGTGCACCACCCGGCGAGGGTCTGGGCGTAGTGCTCGCGGAGGTTCTCCTCGTGACGCACCTCAAGGCCCACGTCCTGCACGGCGGCGATGATCGTGCCCGAGCCGGTGAGCTCGCCGTCGGGGAAGACGTAGCGGTCGATGAACGCGCCGGTCGACGACCTGCGGTTGTCGGGTCGGGTGATGCAGTGGTTGAGCAGCAGGCCGCCGACACGCAGCCGGTCGTTGATGAAACGGAAGTACGACGGGTAGTTCCGGATGCCGATGTGCTCGGTGAGGCCGATCGACGACACGGCGTCGAACCCGGTCTCGCTCACGTCGCGGTAGTCGCTGTGGCGCACCTCGGCGAGGTGGCCAAGACCCTCTGCGGCGATGGCCTCCTGCGCCCAGGTCGCCTGCTCGCGCGAGAGGGTGGCGCCAATCACGCGCACCCCGCGCCGCGCGGCATACCGGACCATGCCGCCCCAGCCACAGCCGATGTCGAGCAGCCGGTCGCCCTCCTTGAGGCGCAGCTTGTCGAAGACCAGGCGGTACTTGTTCTCCTGCGCCTCCTCGAGGGTCGCGCCCTCGTGGGGGTAGCAGGCACACGTGTAGGTCATCGACGGGCCGAGGACGCGCTCGTAGAACGCGTTGGAGACGTCGTAGTGGTGGTGGATGGCCTCGGCGTCACGAGTCCTGCTGTGCCGCATGCCTTCCGCCACGCGGCGCCACCGCGGCAGCGCCTCCTGCGGGGGCGGCGGCGGGGGCTTGAGCAGCTCGACGCCGAGCGACCTCGCGATCGCGGCCACGGTCCTCGGTGGGGGCATCCGGAAGTGCACCTCGCCCAAGGCGTTGAGCAGTTCGTAGGGATCGCCGGGGTGCACCCCGATGACGTCGAGGTCACCGGCGACGTACGCCCTGGCCATGCCGAGGTCGCCGGGGGCGGTGGCGAGGTAGCTCGCCCCCCGCGGCGACTTGAGATGCAGCCCGTATGCCGCCTGGGCCGGCCCCGTGGCGGACCCGTCGTAGGCGGTGAAGCGCAACGGAACCTCGCCCGCGGTCACGGTGTCGAGGATCTGGGCCATCGACATCCGCTCGGTCGAGGAGTCGGGTCGGTTCGTCCGAAGGATCGTCACTTGCGAAGCACCGCCTTGGAGTAGAGGTCGAGCAGTCGGGAATCGGGGTCATATCGGCGTTTCAGCTCGGCATAGGCGTCGCCGCCGTAGAGCCGCCAGAACTGGTCCTGGTCATAGAAGGAGTCGGAGTAGAGCGACTTGTGGCCGTCCAGGGCGGTGACCTGTGCCTCGATGAGTCGGTTGGCGGCGCCGGGGTCACCGTCGGCATCACGCGGCACGCTCGACCAGAAGCCGACGTTGACGTAGGTCTCGCCGGGTCGCAGCGGGTAGAGCGGCCAGTGGTCGCGACTGCGCACAGGACACAGCCAGATCGGCTCGATGGGGATCTCGCGCAGGAACCAGTGGACGAACTCCGCAGTGCGCCCCAGCGGCACCTCGATGTCCTGGACGACGCGCTCGCGTGGGGGCTGGCCTCGCCGGGCCTCGATCCGGTCGGCAATGCCGTAGCGATGGTCGAGGGCGATGAGCTTCCAGTAGGTCGAGCTGCGGCGGTAGCGCCGGGGCCAGAGCCGGCGGATCCGGGGGTCCTGGGCACCGAACGCGCGGCTGCACCAGAACCAGTCGGTGTCCCAGCGCCAGAGGTAGTCGTGGATCGTCAGGCGGTCGGTCTTGGGCTCTGGCGAGTCGTGCTGGATCGACCGGTAGAAGATCTGCTGGCCGGTGTAGTCGCTCGCCGGGCCGGGCTCGGCAGTCTGGGTGCCCAGCGTCAGGTAGGCCTCGGTGGCCGAGAAGACGACCCCGTCGACGTAGTCGACCCGCACACCGTCGTGCTGCGCGGTGTCGACCACCTGGCCGAGGGTGTCCACGAGGTGCTCGAGGTCGTGGAACCGCACGTGACGCAGCGCGACGAACGGCAACGTGGGCTCCAGCGCGATGCGCAGGCGGGTGGCGTAGCCGAGGGTGCCGTAGGAGTTGGGAAAGCCGTGGAAGAGGTCGGCGTGCGGTCCGTCCGGGGCGGCGGTGACGATCTCGCCGGAGCCGGTGAGGATGTCCATCTCGAGGACCGACTCGTGCGGCAGCCCGCTGCGGAACGAGGTCGACTCGATGCCCAGACCGGTGACCGCACCGCCCAGCGTGATCGTCTTCAGCTGGGGCACGACCAACGGGGCCAACCCGTGCGCCAGCGTCGCGTCGACCAGGTGCTCGTAGGTGCACATGCCCTGCACGTCGGCGGTGCGCGCCTGCAGGTCGATGGTGATGACGCCGTCGAGCGACGAGACGTCGAGACCGGGGGCGCTGGTGGCGGAACGGGCCCGGAAGAGGTTGGACGTCTTCTTGGCGAGTCGGACCGGGGCATCGCGCGGGATCGCGCGGTAGCTCGCGGCAAGTCGTTCGACCGCGCGCTCGTGTGTCCCCGGCTCCTGCAGCAGCACCACGATTCGACCCTATGCCGCCGCGCCCGCCGGCGTCACCCGGGTTCGGGAACTGGTCATGTCGAGGTGTGGCCGTCCGTGACGGGGCCCGCGACGGTGACCGGGTCGCCGAGGTGCACCGTCCCGGGGACGCGGACCGCGGCATACACCCCGGGGCAGCTGCTCGGCGCGCCCGTGACGTCGAGCTCGACCGCGCCCAGTCGTAGGACGGATCCGATGCTCGCGGCAAGCTCGCCGGGCTCCATCGACACCACGACGTTGGCCCGGGTCTCGGGCCGCACGTCCTGTGCTGCGACCACCTGGACCGCTGCCTTCTTGCGCCGGTCGCCGGCAAGTCCGTCGGGCTCGACCATGCTCTCGCTCAGCGTGTGGCCGGGCTCGCCGTGCGCGGGGTAGATGTGCAGCTCGACGACCTCGGCCATGCTCACATGCCTTCCGGAGCGGAGGCGAGGGCCGCCTGGATCGCGGCGACGAGCTGGGTCGCGGACTCGCGGGTGAGCTCCACGGCCACCCTCGCGCCGGGCCCGCGGGAGGGGTCGGCGAGGTCGATGTTGAGGGTGTGCTCGGCCATCGCGTGCACGGGGTGGTCGTAGTAGACCGTCGCGTCCGTGACGTGGAACCACGCTCCGCCAGGCCCCTTGGCGCTGCCGTCGACCTGCTCCCTCACCGTGGCGTACGTGCACATCTCAGGCCGCCAGGTGCTGGTCGAAGAAGGTGGCGATGCGCTCCCAGCCGTCGTTCGCCGCGGCGACCCGGTAGGACGGACGGTCGACGGCGAAGAACGCGTGGCCGGCGTCGTCGTAGGAGTGGAACTCGTGGGGCTTGTCGAGCTCGTCCAGCCGGGCGTCGAGGTCGCGGACATGCTCTGGGCTCGGCGCCTTGTCCTCGACGCCGAACAGGCCCAGCAGTGGCGCCCGCAGGTTCGGCAGCTGGTCGACGAGGTTGGTGATGGCCAGCGGGAAGTTGGCCGGGGGGCTCGCCCGTGACGAAGGCGCCGTAACAGTCGACCGCCGCGTCGAGGTCGAGGTGGCAGGCGGCGAGCACACTCTGGCGACCGCCCGAGCAGTGGCCGATCACGCCGACCTTGCCGTTGTTCGTCGGCAGCGAGCGCAGGTATGCCGCGGCCGCATCGACGTCGGCCACCAGCCGCTCGTCGGGCACGCCGCCACGGGCGCGCACGACGGCGGCCGCATCGGCCGGGTCGGCGCCGGGAGCCTCGCGGGAGTAGAGGTTGGGACAGATCGCGTCGTAGCCGAGCTCGGCGAACCGGCGCACCATCTCCTTGGTGGCCCGGTCGTAGCCCGGCAGGTGGTGGATGACCACAATGCCCCCACGGGGGTGCTCACCCTCGGGGCGGGCGAGGTACGCCTCGACGTCGGCGCCGTCTGAGCCGGTCAGGTGGATGGTGGTCGCGGTGAGGGAGTCAGACACCCGCCGATCGTATGCCGCGTCCTGGGCGAATCGTCGCCGGGCTCTGGCAGGCCTCGTGGGCAGCTTCGTCCGGGTCCCCACCCGGACGATCTCACCCACGAGGTGGGTTGGTCGAAGCTGGTGGACGTGAAGGGACTCGAACCCCTGGCCTCTCGCGTGTGAAGCGAACGCTCTAACCAACTGAGCTACACGTCCAGTGCCGAAACGGCTCCCGAAGAATAGCGGGAGGTGGCGCGCCGGGTGAAATCGGCTCGCGTGGCGGCGATCGCCTGCCCGTCAGAGGCCCGGCAGCCGGGTGACCCAGCGCTCGACCACGTCCGGCATCAGGCCCGGCACGCCGCTGACGAGGAACAGCAGGTAGAAGAGGCCGGCCACCACGGCCCCCGTCCCGACCAGCACGAGTGACCTCACGGCCCAGCCCTGGCGCAGCATCCAGCCGTTCCAGAGCCGCAGCCGTTCGCGGACCCAGTCGCGCAGGCGTCCGGCCCAGGCGAACTCCGATGCCCACACGATGATCCCGAAGAGGACGACCAACCAGCCGGGCCCCGGCAGCGGAACGAGCGCCAGCCCGCCGAGGACGATCAGCAGGCCGACGACCGCGACGACCCACCGGTAGATGCGGTGGCTGTGGGCGTTCGCGCGGATGCGCCGGCGCCACTCCCAGTCGCGGTCGTCCAGGGGATCGTTCAGGGGGTCCTTCAGTGGGTCGCTCACGGGTGTGTTCACGGGTCGAGCTGGGCGCCACTGTTCCGGGCGAAGATCTCGGCGGCCCGGGCCGTCACGGGGCCCGGCTCGAGCACCCGCTCGTCCACTCCGTGCACCGTGAGCACGTCCTTGGTCGAGCTGGTGATGAAGACCTCCGCAGCGCTCTGGAGCACGTCCAGGGGCATGGCCTCCTCGCGCACCTCGATGCCCTCGGCGCGACACCACTCGATGGTCACCTCGCGGGTGATCCCGGCAAGGCACCCCGAGTCGAGGGGCGGAGTGAACAGCACCCCGTCTCGCACCACGAAGATGTTCGACCCGGTGCCCTCGCACAGCTCGCCGCGGGTGTTGGCGAAGATCGCCTCGATCGCGCCGCGCTCCTTGGCGTAGGCGAGCGCCACGACGTTCTCGGCATACGAGGTCGTCTTCAGGCCCGCCACCGCCGAGCGCTCGTTGCGTACCCAGGGCACCACGGCGATGCTCGCGCTGATGGGCGGTCGGGGCTGCGGGCCGGCCGTGACGATGTAGGTGAGCGCGCTGTCCTCACGGTCGGAGCCCAACGGTCCCGCCCCGCCCGTCACCGAGTAGCGCAGTCGCCCGAACTCGAGGGGCTCCCCCGCCTCGAGCACTGCCTTCGTCCCCTCGGCGAGGTATGCGTGGTCGGCCGGGGGCAGGCCCAGCCCGGCGAGGGTGCGGTCCAGTCGGCGGGCGTGCCGGGTCGCCGCGAAGACCTGGCCGCCGTCGACCTTGCACGTCTCGAAGGCGCCGTCCCCGACGGTGACCCCGTGGTCGAGGGCGGCGATCGCCGGCTCGTCCACCCCGGTCAGCCGCCCGTTGACCCACACTCTGATGTCGTTCGTGCCGCTCATGGCTCCACCCTTCCAGATGCCAGGCCGACGAGTCTCGCCGCTTTCACCTGGGTCTCCTCCCACTCGCCCAGCGGGTCGGACCCCCACGTGATGCCGGCGCCGGTGCCGAAGCGCAGCCAGCGCCGACCGCCGGCGTCCCGTTCTGCCCAGAACGACCGGATGCCGACGGCGAGTTCCGCGGTCCCGCTGTCGGCATCGATCCAGCCGATGGCACCGCAGTACGGGCCACGTCGCGCTGGCTCGAGGTCTCGAATCGTCGTGAGCGCACTGGACTTCGGTGCACCGGACACCGAGCCCGGCGGGAACGTCGCTGCCATGATCTCCGGCCAGCCGACCCCCGGGCGGAGGGTCCCGGACACTGCTGACACCAGGTGGACCAGCCCCGGGTGCACCTCGGGTCGGCAGAGGTGGTCGACCTGCACGGTGCCCGGACGACAGACGTGCGAGAGGTCGTTGCGCACGAGGTCGACGATCATGACGTTCTCGGCGTAGTCCTTGGCCAGCATCGTCTCGGGACTGCTCGCGGTCCCCTTGATCGGGCGCGACTCCAGGCGGTCGCCGTCGCGCAGCAGGAACGCCTCGGGACTGGCGCAGACGACGTCCAGCCCGGCCGAGGGCACGTGGACCCGGCCCGAGTGCGGCGCGGGGTTACCCCGCTCCAGCAGCTGCGCCAACCCCTCGAGGTCCGCGTCCTCCCCCAGCTCGTGCGCGAGGACGCGGCAGAGGTTCACCTGGTAGACGGTGCCCGCCGCGATGCGCGCACGGATCTCCTCCACCCCACCGAGGTATGCCGCGCGGTCCAGGCTCGTCTGCCACTCACCTCGCAGCGGCGCCCAGGGCACCCGTGGCGCCGGCGCGGCATACCGCTCCACGTGGGCGAAGCGCACCGCGGTGGGGAGCCCGTCGAACTCGGCCACGACGGCCCAGAACCCGCGGTCCAGGCCGTCGAGATCGTGGCGCACCTCCACCGGCTCGCTCGCCACGACGGTCCCGAACCGCACGTACTCCGATGCGGCTGCCACGGGGCGATCCTAGGCGCCCCCTGACACGCCTCAGGGCAGGTGGAAGGTGACGGCCCGTTGCTCCCCTCGGTCGAGGTGGATGACCGTGGCGGCAGCCTGCGACGTGGCGCCGTCAAACCACGCGGTGCGGCCCGCCTCCGACAGGTCGAGCCGGAGCACGTAGTCACCCGGGGGCAGCGGAGTCGTGCGGAACTCGCCACTGCCCGGCATCGTGTCGAAGTCGCCGAGGTAGGCGCCGGACGTCGAGTAGACGAAGCCGGTGCCGTACTCCTGCGGCGCGGAGCCGTCCGCCGCGACGACGGACCCGGTAACCCGCGCGCCAGGGAGCACCTGCGCGTTGAACGCCGTGGTCTTGAGGGTCTTGACCTTGAGGGGCTGTGCGGCCGCCAGGCTGTCGGCCTTGCCCGACCAGACCGGCGCGTAGTCCTGGTCGAAGCTCCCGGCGTACACGACCGGGGTGTAGGAACCTGCCGGGAGGCCCTGGATCGCGTAGTGCCCCTGAGCATCGGTCACGGCGTCGTAGATGCCGTTGCCCGGACCCGCGCGTCCCGGCAGCACCCCTGAGGCGTCGACCCAGACACCCTCGACGGGCTGGCCGAACTGGTCGGTGACGGTGCCGCTCAGCGTCCCGCCAGGCACGAGGCGCTCGGTGCGGGTCGCGGTCGTGGCCCCTTGGCGAACCTCGACCAGGGTCGCCCCGGCCTGCGTGTCCGACTTGTACAGCCAGTCGCCCACGACGTTGTAGAGCGAACCGGTGCCCGGCGGAGCGACGTGCACGGCGACCGAACCGGCGGGCAGCCCGCCCAGGGTCCAGGCGCCGTGCGCGTCGGTGCACCCGTCCGCCTGGCCGACGACGAAGCCGCCGCCATGGCCGGCGTATGCCGCGGGGCACACGTCCGGGATCGGGGCGCCCGTGCGTGAGTCGACGACGGTCCCTGACACGTGGCCGGCGACGTCGAGGGCGGCGTCCGCCGTCCCGGTCGAGCCGCGGTGGACGTCATACGCCGTGGCGTCGGCGAGCACTCGCGTGCCGCCGCTGTACTGCTGCACGTACCTGCCCTGTGGGTCCTGGAAGGACAGCACCCAGGCGCCAGCCTCCCAGGGCTGGACCTGGTAGGTCCCGTCGGCGGCGGTGCAGTCGGAGCCCAGGCCCGGGTTCTCGTCGGTCGGCAGGCTCGGCAGCACTGCCGCGACGCAGACGCCCTCGACCGGTGCGTGCGTGGCGGCATCAGTCACCCGTCCGCTGATCGTGCCCTGCGGCACGAGCCGGTCGTCGACCTGGACGGGCTGGTCCGTCGCCGCCGTGACCGGGTCGGCGGTGTCGAAGCTGTCCTTGCCGAAGGCCCACTGGTCCGCGGGCCACGCGCTGAAGTGCACCTTGACCTGGCCGGGTCGCACCAGGGTCGACCACCTACCGTCCGGATCGGTGGAGGCGAATCCCACGTCCTGCCAGTTCTGGGCGTCCACGACCTCGACGTAGGCACCGCCCACGGGAGCACCCGAGGTGTCTGTGAGGGTGCCGCGGACCTCAGCGCCGCGCTGCAGCGTCGTGTCGATGGTCGCCGGCGCGATGACCGGTGACGCGGAATCGAAGGTCTGGGCGTTGTCGTACCACTCGCCGAGGTACGGTCCGCTGCCGTCGACCTGCACCTTGTAGGCAACGCCGGCCTCGAGGTCAGGTGCACTCCAGTCGCCGGTGTCCGTGGCGCACGTGCTCGTCACGTACCCAAAGTCGGCGGCGGTGTAGATCGTCACGCATGCCGCGATCGGCGACCCGGTCACCTCGTCCGTGATCGTGCCACCGAGCGTTGCGGTGGCCGCATGGGCGGGGCCGGCGATCACTCCCAAGGACAGGGCCGCCGCCCCGACCACAGCGGCGAACCGCCTCCTGGACACGCGCATGGTGATCCGTCCTCCCCCTCGTCCGACTCAGGCCTCGTGCAAACTAGCAACGGCCGTGGCGGCCCAGATGGGATTTGACGAACTCCTGACCCTCACCGCGGGGGAATGAACCTGTAGCGGGTTCGGTTGTGGTAGTTGAATTTGAAACTACCTAGACGAGGAGCGGGCACGATGCAGTTCGGGATCTTCACGGTCGGGGACGTCACCCAGGACCCCACGACGGGCACGACCATCAGCGAGAACCAACGCATCAAGAACACCGTCGAGCTGGCACGTCACGCTGAGCAGGCCGGCCTCGACGTCTTCGCCACCGGCGAGCACCACAACCCGCCGTTCGTCCCCTCCTCCCCCACCACGACGCTCGGCTTCATCGCGGCACAGACGACCGACCTCATCCTGTCGACGTCGACCACGCTGATCACGACGAACGACCCGGTGAAGATCGCCGAGGACTACGCGACGCTGCAGCACCTCGCCGACGGGCGGCTCGACCTCATGATGGGCCGCGGCAACACTGGCCCCGTCTACCCGTGGTTCGGCAAGGACATCCGCGACGGCATCGCGCTGGCGATCGAGAACTACGCGCTGCTCCGACGCCTCTGGACCGAAGACGTGGTCACCTGGGAGGGCAAGTACCGCACGCCGCTGCAGTCGTTCACGGCCACGCCCCGCCCGCTCGACGGCATACCTCCGTTCGTCTGGCACGGCTCGATCCGCAGCCCCGAGATCGCCGAGCAGGCGGCGTACTACGGCGACGGCTTCTTCCACAACAACATCTTCTGGCCGATGTCCCACACGAAGCAGATGGTCGCGCTCTACCGCAGGCGGTTCGAGCACTACGGCCATGGCGCGGCCGACCAGGCCATCGTGGGCCTGGGTGGCCAGGTGTTCATGCGGACCAACAGCCAGGACGCGGTGCGCGAGTTCCGCCCGTACTTCGACAACGCGCCCGTCTACGGCCACGGCCCGTCGCTCGAGGAGTTCACCCGCGAGACGCCGCTCACGGTCGGCTCACCGCAGCAGGTCATCGAGCGGTATGCCGCGATGGCCGACCACGTGGGCGACTTCCAGCGCCAGCTGTTCCTCATCGACCACGCGGGCCTGCCGCAGAAGGTGGTCCTGGAGCAAGTCGAGATCCTGGGAACCCAGGTCGTGCCCGAGTTGCGTAAGATCGCCGCGGCGCGCAAGCCCGCCCACGTCCCCGACGCGCCCACGCACGCCAGCCGTCTGGCCGCGGCCCGCACCCTGGAGGTGACTGCATGACCCGCCGTCAGATCGTGGTCGTCCACGCTGGCCTCAGCCAGCCGTCAGCCACCCGCCTGCTCGCCGAACGCCTCTCCACCGCGACCCAGGACGCCCTGCTCGAGCGTGGCCAGGAGTCCGAGGTGACCGTCGTCGACCTGCGCGAGCACGCGCAGGACCTGGCGAGCACGCTGCTCACCGGCTTCGCCACCGGCGGCCTGAGGGACGCGCTCGATGCCCTCGGCGTCGCTGACGCCGTCATCGTCGTCACCCCGGTCTTCCAGGCGTCGTACAGCGGTCTGTTCAAGACGTTCTTCGACGTCCTCGACGACGGGCTGCTCCGGGGCACGCCGGTGCTCCTGGCCGCGACCGGAGGCACACCCCGCCACTCGCTGATGCTCGAGCACGCGATGCGCCCCATGTTCGCCTACCTCAAGGCGGTGACCGTTCCCACCGCCGTCTTCGCCGCCGCCGAGGACTGGGGGGCCGCCGGGGCGGTCGAGCGCGGCCTCGCCGGTCGTATCGACGTCGCTGCCGCCGAGCTGGCCGAGCTCCTCTCGGGCGGTCGACCCGAGGCGTCCAAGCGCCAGGCGGCGGCTGAGCTCGCCGACCCGGTGCCCTTCGAGCAGCTGCTGGCCCAGGCCTCCGGGTCCTGACCTACCGACGACTGCAGCTCCTGCCGGGAATCCCGGCAGGAGCTGCAGTCGTGTAGGGCGCCTCTGGCTTGCTCAGGCGAGGGCCGGGGTCGCGTGCCGCATGCCGACTCCGACCTCCTGGTCGACCTGCACCCGGCGCAGGTGACGGAAGCCGAGCATGCTCAGCACCAGCATGCCTGCCGCGCCGATGAAGCTGGCCCACGCGGCATACAGGGCGATGGTTCCCATGGTCCCGAAGGCGTAGGCGTTGAGCAGCAGCCCGCGCAGGGTCTCACCGCGGAAGGTGAGCTGGACCAGAGCCGCGCTCTTCTGGTCGGCCGGGTTGGCCCGTGAGATCGCGCTCAGCTCGGCGTACGTCTTGCCGCCGGTGGCCTCATCGAGGTGGACCTTGATGAAGTGGTTCGCATAAGCCTCGGCCTGGGCTCCGGTCGTGAGCTGCTGGCCGGCGTACTGCTCGAGGTACGGCTTGATCTGCGGCGAGCTGAGCTGGGGGTCGCCTGCCTTCGGGAAGTAGATCCGCTGGGCCGCGAGCTGGGTGTGGACCTGGTCGCCGACGAAGTTGCTCGCCCACAGGGTGAGTCCGCCCGCGACCAACAGCACGGCGGCAACGATGACACCGCCGGTCGTGAGCAAGGCATCGAGAGTGCGTCGTCGCATGGCTGTGGTTCCTCCTCCGGGTGTTTCCACCCGTGTCTGGTTGTCCTTCTGGCAGAACCAATCTCGCGTGTCCCCGCCGTCGGCGTCAGGGCCAAAGGTCCCGACGTCGGCGAGCCGGACTTGCGAGCACTCTTGCGAAAAGAGCCGGCATCGGGACCCGTGACTTGTAGCGTTCGTGCGGCACGTCCCCTTGACTACCTGGAGAGCCCCATGTCGTTCGCCGATTCGGTCCGTTCCGCCCTGACCCAGTACGCCACGTTCACCGGCCGCGCGCGGCGCTCCGAGTACTGGTGGTTCCAGCTGTTCGTCCTCGGCGTGTATGCCGTTGCCGCCATCATCGATGTCGCCGTCCACAGCCAGGTCGTGGCGTTCGTCGCCTTGGTCGCGCTGCTGCTTCCCTCGATCGCCGTGTCCGTGCGACGGCTCCACGACACCAACCGGTCTGGGTGGTGGTACCTGATCAGCCTGATCCCGTTCGGCGGCATCGTCCTGCTCGTCTTCTTCGTCCAGGACAGCGCGCAGTCACCCAACGCCCACGGCATCTCACCCAAGGCCGTCCCGGTCCCGATCGCCTGAGCCGGGTCACAGACCGCCGAGGTGGTCCCGAGCGACAGACCTCGGGACCACCATCGTCCAGGCGTCCGTGACCAGCTCGGTCATCTCCTCGAGGTCGAGGGTTGCCATCAGCGGGCGGTCTCCTCGACCAGGAGGACGCGGTTGCCGTCAGGGTCACGGAAGTACGCCATGGGCGGCACGGGACCCTCGCCGCCCATCACATCCTCGAACTCGAGACCCCGCGAGCTGAACTCGGCCATGGCTGCCTCCAGGTTGGGCGTGTCGAAACCAAACGGCGCGTTGCCACCAGGCTGCGGGTCGCCCTCGCCCGTCGGCGGGACGAGGGCGATCACCGTGTACGCACCGGCCGGAGCCACCTCGATCCAGCGGAAGCCCTCACCGAACTCGGTGTCCGTGCGCACCTCGAAGCCGAGCACGTCGCGGTAGAACGCGAGCGCGCGGTCCTGATCGCTGACGGCGAGGTAGACCGGTGCCCACGCCTGCGATGTGCTGCGGGGTTGGGCTGGCGGCCATGCGGATACTCCCCTTCGAGTCGACGGGACCACCCTATTCGCCTCACAGGCGTGCACGGCTAGTTCCAGGATCCGCCGTTGCCCCAACCGGGACCTGGGCGCATCTGGGGCGGCTCGCCCGCGGCGGGCGCGTCCTCCCATTCACCGTTGTCCTGTCCCCGGATCCGGTTGACGACGCCGCGGACCACAACCCCCACGAAGGCCAGGACTCCCAGCCCGAACACGCCGATCAGAATCACTGCGTACATCCTCGACGACCTCCCCGAGACGGGCGAACCGCCCGCCAGCTCAAGCTACGGCCGCGCGATCGCGCGACCGCGCACACGTTGTGACCCGTCATCATTCTCGTCCTCCGCGTACGGGCACGCGTCAGCCCATCCCTCCGGTGCCCATCCCGCCAGCGTTGGAGCCCATGCCGGGCGTGATCTTGAACGAACCCGGTGGCAGGTCTCCGTACTCGTCGGCTCGACGCTCCTCGGGGGTTCGGTGATCCCGCACCCGCCTCGTCACCGCGACGACCAGGCCCACGACGATGGCCAGGACCCCGAGTGCGAATACGCCGAGGAGCAAGACCGCAATGAAGGGAACCCCGAACATCGTTCCGACCTCCTCGACAGCTGGCAGGGCCACGGTCGTCCGCGCCCCTGAGGTGACAGTACGGCGACCGGATGCTGCCAGGGCGGCCTTGCGTGAGATCGACGTACATCTGGGACGCATGAACGCGCGGTCCGGTTCCACCGAGCATCGCGGCCGATGGCGCAGTTCCGGCATTCGGCGCGCGACCCAACAACTGGTGAGCGACGATGCGGACATGATCTGGTGGCTGATGGGGTTTGCTGTGGTGATTGCCGCTTTGGCTTTGGTCCTACGGCGTCGGGGCGCGTCGCCGACCGGAAGTGACACCTTGCACGATGCCGGCGCCGCTCACGCCCCGCAGGCGTTCCGGGCGCGGCAAGAGGGGACGGGCGGCATGAACAGCAGCGCGGGCGCCAGCTAGCCACGCGTTCGGCGATGGTGATCCGACCACCCCTCGTGCCCGCGCTGTGGCGCCGTGGGGCGGTGAGGAGGGCCGTCGTGGGCAGCATCGTCCGGGTGCTGGCACCGACGATGCTGCCCACGAGACGTGCGCCAGTCGGTTACAGCCCGGAGGACAGCGTCCAGCCAGGCGTGTTCGTGTCGGGCGATGAACGCGGCGCAGGCCTGCCAGTGCTCGCCGTGCCCCGTGGCATACATCGACCCCCACGGTTCCCGGCCGGCCTCGTGCGAGGCATGGAGCAGGTCGTGCATGGCGCGGGCCCGACGTGCCATCGTCGAGGGCAAGGCTGCGCGGAGCTGCTCGTCGGCGTCGTAGCCGTCGACGAATGCGACGAGCCGGCTCGCCGCGAGGCCGACGTCCTCGCCGGCGAACACGTGGCCGAACGAGATCGCGGCATAAGCAAGATCCCACAGCCGCGTACTCGGCCCGGCCCCGTCCCAGTCGATGAACACCAGCCGATCCCCGTCAATCACGAGGTTCCAAGCTGCAAGATCGTTGTGGCACAACAGGTTCGGTCGATCCACCGGCAGGAGGACCTCCCACGGGTCGGGAACGGGCAACCCCGCGCTGGCGTCGTGGATCGTGCGCACCAAGGCACCCACGCGACGGAGCAGCGCGACGTCCAGCGGGCCCCGGTCCATCGCCAGGTCGCCCGGGACGTACTCGAGAACAAGGCGGCCCAGCTCGTCGCGGGCCCTTGGTTCGGGCAGGTCGACGCCACGGTTCCGTAGAGCCTGCATGTACGCCACCGTGAGGTCCGTCGTCGGCAGCCACGGCTTGCGCACCGTGTCCCCGATACGAACCACGCTCGCCGAGGCGTTGCCACCGGTCAGGGACGTCGCCCGGTGCCGGCCCGTCATGGGTTGAGCCTGGACCACAGCGCGGCGGCGTGGGCCCGACTGTGCGCCCCGACGCGCTCGCGGGCTGTGGCGAGGCGCTTTCGGACCGTGCGGTCGGTGATCCCCAGCCGGCGCGCGATGCGCCGGTCCGTCCAGCCTCGGGCGACCAGGGCCAGCACCTCGGCCTCGCGGTCGGTGAACGTCACGGTCGCGGGCAGCGCCTGCTGGAGCTGGTGCGCCGCATGGTCGAGCTGGTTGCGAAAGGTCAGGGCGCCCGCGAGTGGCTGGCGGACCAGATCGAGACGGCGCATGTCCTCGTCGCTGAAGTCGTGACGGCTGCGGTGGATACCGAGGAACACCAACGTCGTTGGGGTCGCCAGGAGCGTGAGCGCTGCGGGGTAGCGCCCGCCGCAGAACCCGTGCATCGCCTCGTAGGGCTCTGAGTCCCAGAACGGGCCCATCGGGGTCAGGTCGCTGACCCGGTGCGTGGCCCGCTCCGGCATACCCGCGCTGAACGATGGGTGCTCCGCGACGACGGCCTTCGCGCGTTCGAGGTACCTCCCCTCGACAGGGTCCTGCCCGGCCACGTCCACCGTCACGTGGTCAGTCCCATCCGCCCCGGCGGCCCAGACCGTCAGACCTGCGCCCGCGTCGGCCCGCAGCTCGCGGTGGACGCAGTCGGCAAGGAACTCGCCGTACGGTTGGCCGCGGACTGCCAGGTGCGCGGCTTCGACGCTGAGACGCACAAGGTCCTCATCGCCCACAGTCGCCCCCCGAGCTGACGCGCCAAAGTTCCGCTTTTGACACTACTCGCACCCCTCGCGCACGTGGAACCCTTCAGGACGCGGCGGCTCACACCGATATGCGGGCCGACCGGGTGGGGTGAGGGGGCTGAGACGGGTGCGACACGGACTGGGCGGACCCGGCTGTCGGCCGCAAGGGTTTCGGTCGTGGTCGCGGCGTGCGGGCACCAGGGGATGCCGGCACAGCGGCGACCACGGCCGGAGCCGCCCACAGGCGCAGACGCCTCGACCTGCACAACGCGGCGATGTCGACCGTTTCCGCACCGGCTCTGTCTCTCGCTGTCCACTGGAGCTCCCGCGGTATCGCAGTCGCTAGATTGGGCGTCGAGCGCACCAGTGGTCGCAATCGGCCGGGCGCGCACGAAACCGGACCCCACCGAAGGAGAAGCCATGGCCACCACCCGCACCGCCGCCGCCCACTGGGAGGGCTCGCTCAAGGAAGGCGCTGGCGAGGTCACCCTCCAGTCCTCAGGGATCGGGACGTATGCCGTGACGTGGGCTTCGCGTGCCGAGGAGGCGAACGGCAAGACCAGCCCCGAGGAGCTGATCGCCGCCGCGCATTCGACGTGCTTCTCGATGGCGTTGTCCAACGCACTCGCTCAAGCGGGCACACCTCCGACGACCATCGACACCTCGGCCTCGGTGACCTTCCAGCCCGGCACCGGCATCACCGGGATCGCCCTGTCCGTGGTCGCTGACGTCCCGGGTATGACGGCAGAACAGTTCGAGGAGGCCGCCCAGGGCGCTAAGCAGGGCTGCCCGGTCAGCCAGGCGCTCGCCGCCGTGCCGATCACCCTCGAGGCACGGCTGGGCGGCTGAGTCCGAGCTGACCACGGGACGAGAGTGTCCGGCAGCGGATCTCCCGCTGCCGGACACTCCCGCGGCACGAGCACGAAGGCTGTGGGCTCAACCTTGGAGCTCTTGACCCGGTCGACGGCGCGCCGCAGACCGAGCCCGTGCTCTCCCTACCCGAGTGCGCTCAACCCATGCCTCCAGAGCGCAGGAACTGCAGCCGCATCGAGGACGGCTCAGTCGAGCGCCAGGCTCACGCGGCCATCACGGGGTCGCTGAGGTCGTGGCGGAGCCGGGCGAGGATGGCGGTGAGCAGGCGCGAAACCTGCATCTGGCTCACCCCGAGCGCGAGTCCGATCTCTGACTGGGTCCGCTCCTCGACGAACCGCAGCCGGATGATCCGGCGCTCCCGCTCCGAGAGTGAGGCGATGGCCTGGGCCAGTGCATCGCGCCGGGCCAGCGCCTCGACATGGTCGCCGTCGCGTTCGGCCACGTCGATCGGGTGGCGACCACCGACCACGGGGGCATCGAGGGAGACTGCACGGTAGGCGGCCGAGCAGGCCTGCGCCTCCTGGACATCGCCACGCTCCAAGCCGAGGGCACCCGCCAGCTCCCCGGTGGACGGCTCGCGCTGCAGCCGGTGGCGCAGCAGGTCCTCCTCGGTGGCGAGCTGGGCGCGCAGCTCCTGCAGGCGGCGAGGCGGTCGCACCGCCCAGCCACAGTCGCGAAAATGCCGTTTGATCTCACCGGAAATCGTCGGCACGGCATACGCGGCGAAGCTGCTTCCGCAGCCGACCCGGTAACCGCGAGCTGCCTTCACCAGGGCCATCCGGCCCACTTGCACGAGGTCGTCGGCGTCGATGCCCCGGCCGCGGTAACGGACCGCCACGCTGTCGGCGAGGTCGAGGCAGAGGACCACGGCTTCTCGTCGCAGCGCCTCGGCGCGTTTGGTGTCATCACAGTCCTGGGCCTGTGCCAGAAGGGATTCGGCACGCTCGTGGGCCTCTTGGCGGGTGGCCTCGACGTATGCCGCGTGGAGGTCCCGGCTGGAATGTTCGAGACTGGTCTGGTCAGAAATTTGGGTCATGAGGGTGCGCCCGTTCTCTCAATGAGAGGGATGGCACCACTGCTGGACCATGTGTCTCGCTGTGTTCGTCTCTACACAACCACGACATTGCGGTCACCGCAATGGCAGGGCACTCCCCCGTGCTCAGCGACTCAGCCGGGGACCCACGCCGTCGGTGGCGAATGAGGGGTGCCGGCTACCGGTCTTGCGGGCGGCGCTGAGGTGGCCCCCCAGCAGGCCCGCCACGGTGGCCACCGACGTGGCCGCGAACGACAGAGCGACGGACCGACCATGCGCGCGCCGCCGCGTCGCGAGCGACCCGGCATACAGGGCCACCGCGACCACGTTGAGCGCCGCATGGGCCGACGCGATCCGCGTCTCGGGCTTGGCCGTGCCCCTCCACTCGGCCAAGCCCGTGAGGACCGTGGGCACGGCGGTGAGCAGTCCGGCGGCCAACAGTCGACGGGACGCGGGCCGGTCCTCCTCGCGCCCGAGGACGTCCAGCAGGAGGCTCGAGCTCCACAGTCCGATCGGCACGTCGGTCATCGCCGGGTGCACTGCGTGACCCAGCGCCGTCCCGGTCAAGGCGCCGCGCAGGCCGGGCCGCTCGGTCACGCGCGACAGCCAGCCGATCGGGAGACTCAGCTGGTCGAGTGCGCCCGCGCGCTCCAGGCTCTGCACCAGCCGCACCGCGACGGGTCGCTCGGCGCCGGTGGCTGGTGTGGCGTCGGGGAGGTGGTCTGGTCCGCTGCCGGTCATGACCTGTCCATGCCCGCCCTCGTCCCCCGCAAACCCGCGACCCGGAACGTCTGCGGAAGCCACCTGCCTCGTGGCTAGTCTTGCGTCGTGCCCACCGCCTCCAGCTCACCTGCCACGACCCCGGCGGAGGATCCGGCGCCGACGCCGACGTCGGCTGCGGAGCCGCACCTCGGCACCGGGCGCCAGCTGCAGCAGTTCATCGTGACGATCTGCGCGCTCTATGCGCGGGGTGAGCGGTCGATCGCGGTCGCCGACCTGATCCGGCTCCTCGAGACGCTTCACGTCGAGGAGGCCGCGGCCCGCTCGGCCCTGTCCCGGTTGAAGAAGCGCGGCATCCTCAACAGCACGCGCGCGAACGGGGGCGCCGCGTATCGACTCGACCCGGCGCTGGAGGACGTGTTCGAGGAAGGCGACGAGCGGATCTTCGCCACTCGCCGGGCCACGCCGGACGAGCGGTGGCTGCTGGTGGCCTTCTCTGTGCCCGAGGCGCGACGGCACCTGCGTCACCAGATCCGCAGGGTCCTGGCTAGCCGCGGCTTCGGCACGGTCGCGGCGGGGCTGTGGATCGCGCCCGAGTCCGGGTACGCACACGTGCGCCGTGAGCTCGAGCGCGAGGGGCTTGCGGGGTTCGTCGAGTTCTTCTCGGCGGAGGTGATGACCGACGAGGTCGGGTCACGGGTCGCCCAGTGGTGGGACCTCGACGCCCTGGCCGAGCTGTATGCCGGGTTCCGCGCCGCGTTCGGACCCGTCCTGGAACGGTGGCAGCAGCGGGGGCCCGTCGGCGACGACCCCCAGGCCTTCGCCGACCACGTCCTGCTGCTCACGGCATGGCGGCGGCTGCCCTACCTCGACCCGGGACTGCCCTCGGAGTACCTGCCCGCCGACTGGGAGGGGCTGGCCGCGGAGCGACTCTTCATGGCTCTGCACGAGCTGCTCTCCCCCGCGGCCGCACGCCACGCCGCGACGGTGCTCGGACCCTGACCGGTCGCCTCCGGGCGAGGACTCAGGGGACGCGCAGGCGTTCCTGCGGGATCACGGCGACGCCGAGGATCTCGATCAGGGCCTCGGGTTGCCACAGGGCGGTGCAGCCGATGCCGGCCATCGCCGGGTAGACCGGGCCGGCCAGCTCGCGCCAGACCGCACCGATCTCGCTGCCGTGCGCCTGGTAGTCGGGGATGTCGGTGAGGTAGATCGTGATGCTCACGAGGTCCTCCGGCAGGCCGCCGGCCTCGCGCAGGGTCGTCAGCACGTTGCCGAACGCCTGCCGGAACTGCGCCACGATCCCGCCCTCGACGATCCGCATCTCGGAGTCGAGGGCGGTCTGGCCGCCGAGGTACAGCGTCGTGCCGCTGAGGGTGCCGTGGGAGTACCCCCGGGGGTGGGCAGCGTGGCGGGGTTGATCGCGATGGGCGTCATGGGATCTCCTCGGTCTCGAAACTCGGTATTGACTATACGTGACGGTCGTGAAAAAGTCGCTATATCGAGCGGAGGGAGTAATCGGTGCGACTGGCCACGGTGGCGACACCAGACGGCGCGACGTATGCCGCGGTCCGCTGCGGCGACGCCTGGCGGGCGTTGCCGGCCCCCGACCTGTCCACGCTCCTCACCCGCGACGCCTGGCGCGACCTCGCGGCCGACCCGGGCGCAGAGCTGTCGGGAGCCACGCCCGTGAACCCACTCCCCCGCCCGGGCAAGGTGATCTGCGCCGGGCTGAACTACGCCGAGCACATCACCGAGATGGGGCGCGACCTGCCGTCGCACCCCACCCTGTTCGCCAAGTTCGCCGACACCCTCACGGGTCCGCACGATGCCATCCACGCGCCCGCCGCCGTGGAGCTCGACTGGGAGGCCGAGCTCGCCGTCGTGGTCGGCACCGAGCTGAGGGGGGCCACCGAGGACGACGCGCGCCGCAGCATCGCCGGCTACACCATCGCCAACGACATCTCGGTCCGTGACTGGCAACGCCGCACCCTCCAGTGGTTGCAGGGCAAGGCCTGGGACGCCACGACCCCGATCGGCCCGGTGGTCGTCACCCCCGACGAGCTGGACCCCGAGGCAGGCGTCGAGGTCACCTGCGAGGTCAACGGCGCCACCGTGCAGCGTGGCAACACCCGGACCCTCGTGTTCGGCGCGGCCACCTTGCTCGCCTACATCTCCCAGTTCACCACCCTGCGCGCCGGGGACCTCGTCCTCACCGGCACCCCCGGAGGCGTCGGCATGGGCATGGAGCCACCCCGGTTCCTCGCCGACGGCGACGTGGTCCGCACCGCCATCGCCGGCATCGGTGCGCTCGAGAACACCATCCACCTGACCTGACATCCCGACCCGAGGAGACCCGATGAACTTCGACGACTACGTGCTCGAGGGCGACCCGACCCCCTGGGCCCTCCCCGACGGCACCGTCGCCCCGGTGGTGACCCGCGGCGGTCTCGAGGACGTCCAGACGATGGATTCCGGTGGCGCCGTGCGGGTTTCGGGGGTCAGCAACCAGCACACCCCGGCCCAGCGGCTGTGGTACGGCCGGGTGTCCAACGCCCCCGGGTTCCGGTCGGTGTCCCACCACCACGGCGAGGCCGAGACGGGCGGCTACGTCCTGTCGGGCAAGGCGCGCATCTACTACGGCGAGAAGTTCGGCGACTACGTCGACCTCGAGACCGGCGACTGGGTGTTCGTTCCCCCCCTTCATGCCGCACGTCGAGTGCAACATGTCGACCACCGAGGACCTCGTCTGGCTGACGACGCGCACCCCGGACAACATCGTCGTCAACCTCGCCGACGTCGACGACGCCACGCTCGAGGGGTTCCGGCGCGCATGACCCCCACCTCCGCGGCCCTCACCTCCCAGGTCCTCACCGACGCCCTCGAGCTGACGCCAGCCAAGGCAGAGGTGTTCGACGAGGCCTACACCGCGACCACCCAGTACTGCCCGTGGCCCAAGGCGTACGGCGGCGACATGGTCGCCCAGGCCACGGTGGCGGCCCTGCGGTCCGTCGACACCGATCGCCGGCTCCACTCGATGCACAGCTACTTCATGCGGCCCGTCGACATCGGAGCGCAGGTCCGCTACGAGGTCGAGCGGCTGCGCGACGGCCGCGGCTACTCGACCCGGCAGGTGCGCGCCTTCCAGGGTGGCAAGCCCGTGTACGTCGCCCTGGCCTCGTTCCACGTCCCCGAGACCGGCGGTGAGTATGCCGCCGACGCACCCCGCGCGGTGCCGCCGCCGGAGTCGCTCCCGAGCGCCGCGGCATACCTCGAGGCGTTCGAGCCGGGCACGGACGAGACAGGGACGATGACCGCCGACTCCCGCGCCTACTGGTCCGGCGGCAGGTCCTTCGACATGCGGCACGTCCCAGGGCCGGTCTACGTCCGGGTCGAGGGTGAGCGAGTGCCGCACCAGGGCGTCTGGGTCAACCCGTTCGACCCGCTGCGCCCGGTCGCGGGCCTCGACGACACGCAGCTCGCGCAGGCGGCGCTGGCCTACGCCTGCGACTACACGATCCTCGAGCCGGTGCTGCGCGTCCTGGGTCTCGCCTGGGCCGATCGTGGCCTGGTGACCGCCAGCCTCGACCACGCCATGTGGTTCCACCGGCCGTGCGCGATGGATGACTGGCTGCTCTATGCGCAGGAGGCCGTCGCCGCCGGCTCCGGGCGCGGGCTGGGGCTCGGGCGCTTCTTCACCCGTGACGGCGAACACGTGGCCACCGTCGCCCAAGAGGGCATGCTCCGGGCCGGCCAGCGACTGTGAAAGGCACACCATGGAACTGAGCCGCTCGGCCCACGAGGACACCTTCGCGCGCGACAACCTTCCGCCCCAGGACCTGTGGCCCACCTTCGAGTTCACCCTCCCTGAGCTGCAGTACCCCGACCGGCTCAACGCCGGGTCCTGGCTGCTCGACGACACCATCGCGCGGCTGGGAGCCGACCGACCCGCGCTGCGCACGCCCGACGGCCAGACCTGGACCTACGGCGAGGTGCTGCGTCGCGCCAACCAGGTCGCCCAGGTGCTCACCGAGGACCTGGGCCTCGTGCCCGGCCAGCGCGTCCTCCTGCGCGCCCCCAACACTCCGTGGGTCGTGGCCTGCTGGTTCGGAGCGCTCAAGGCCGGCGCCGTCGTCGTGACGACCATGGCGGCGCTGCGCGCTCCCGAGATCGCTCCGATCGTGGCCGCCGCGAGGCCGACCATCGCCCTCGTCGACCACCGGTTCGCCGACGACGTGTATGCCGTGCAGCGCAGCGACGCCCCCGGCCTGGCGGTGATCGAGTTCGGCGGCTCGGCGTCCGACGACCTGATCCGGCGCTGCGAGTCGAAGTCCGGCGAGTTCGCCGCCGTCGCGACCGCCGCCGACGACGTCGCGCTGCTCGGCCCGACGTCCGGTACCACCGGCGTCCCCAAGCTGACGATGCACTTCCACCGCGACATCGCCTCGATCGCCGAGACGTTCGGGCGTCACCTCGTCCGGCTCGAGCCCGACGACGTCGTGGCCTGCACGGCTCCGCTGGCCTTCACCTTCGGCCTCGGCGCCCTCCTGGTGTTCCCGTTCCGCGCCGGGGCGACGGCACTGCTCACCGAGAAGGCCACCCCCGCCGAGCTCGCGCGGCTGGTCCACGACCATGCAGTGACCGCCCTGTTCACCGCGCCGACGGCATACCGCGCCATCGTCGTCGACGGGCACGCCCCGCTACTCGCGGGGGTCCGCACCGCCGTGTCGGCGGGCGAGCACCTCACGCCCGAGACGTGGCGCGCCCTGCGCGACCAGGTGGGCCTGCGGGTGATCGACGGCATCGGCTCGACCGAGCTGCTCCACGTGTTCGTCTCGGCCCGTGGCGACGACATCCGCGAGGGTGCCACCGGCAAGGCCGTCCCCGGCTTTCGGGCGACCATCCTCGACGCCGAGGGCCACGAGCTCGGCCCGGGCGAACCCGGCCGGCTTGCCGTCATCGGCCCGACGGGGTGCCGCTACCTGGCCGACGAGCGGCAGCGTGCCTACGTCGACCACGGCTGGAACATCACCGGCGACACCTTCACCCGCGACGCCGACGGGTACTTCTACTACCAGGCGCGCTCCGACAACATGATCGTGTCGTCCGGGTACAACATCGGCGGCCCCGAGGTCGAGGCCGCCCTGGACCAGCACCACGACGTGGCCGAGTGCGCGGTCGTCGGACGCCCCGACCCAGACCGTGGTTCCGTGGTGTGCGCGTTCGTCGTGCTGCGCCAAGGCGTCGAGGGCACCGACGAAAAGCGGCGCGAGCTGCAGGACTTCGTCAAGGCCCGGATCGCCCCCTACAAGTACCCGCGCGACCTGCGCTTCGTCGAGGTGCTGCCGCGCAACCCCAGCGGGAAGCTGCAGCACTTCAAGCTGCGCCAGCAGCTGAACGACGAGCACAGCAAGCTCCGCGAGGTCGTGGCCCAAGAGGTCCAGCCGTGAAGATCGCCGTGATCGGTGGCGGCCCCGGTGGCCTCTACTTCGCCGCCCTGATGAAGCAGCTCGACCGGGGCCACGAGGTGACCGTCTGGGAGCGCAATGCCGCCGACGACACCTTCGGGTTCGGCGTGGTGTTCTCCGACGAGACCCTGGGCGGCATCGGCAACGCCGACCAGCGGATCGCCGAGCAGATGGCCGAGCGGTTCGCCCGCTGGACCGACATCGACATCCACGTCCGCGGCGAGCGGCACACCGTCGGCGGCCAGGGCTTCGCCGCGATGAGCCGCAAGGACCTGCTCTCGCTGCTCCAGGCGCGCTGCGTCGAGCTCGGGGTCGACGTGCGCTTCTCGACCCTGGCTCCCCCGGTCGAGGAGCTGCGCGCGACACACGACCTCGTGCTCGCGGCCGACGGGGTGAACTCGCAGGTCCGCGAGCGGTATGCCGACGTGTTCCGACCCAGCCTCGACCGCCGGCACAACAAGTTCATGTGGCTTGGCACCGACCTCGTCTTCGAGGCCTTCCAGTTCTACGTCAAGGCCACGCCCTGGGGCACCATGCAGATCCACGGGTACCCGTACTCGGACCAGGGATCCACGTTCATCGTCGAGATGCACGAGGAGGTCTGGCGCCGGGCCGGCTTCGACGCGACCGAGGACGTGCAGTTCCCCCCGGGTGCGTCCGATGAGCAGGCCATCGCGCGCATCGCCGACATCTTCGCCGACGAGCTGGGCGGCCACCAGGTCCTCTCCAACAACTCCAAGTGGCTGAGCTTCACCACGGTGCGCAACGAGCGCTGGCACGACGGCAACGTGGTCCTGCTCGGCGATGCGGCGCACACCGCCCACTTCTCGATCGGCTCGGGCACCAAGCTCGCGATGGAGGATGCGCTCGCCCTCGCCGCCTGCCTGCACGAGCACGAGGCGCTGGACGCTGCGCTCACGGCATACGAGACCGAACGCCGCCCCGTGGTCGAGTCGACCCAGCGGGCGGCCCAGGCCTCGCTGGAGTGGTTCGAGAACATCGGGCTCTACGCCGACCAGGAGCCGACGCAGTTCTGCTTCAACCTGCTGACCCGGTCGCGGCGCATCACCTACGACAACCTGCGCACCCGGGACGAGGAGTTTGCAGGTCGCGTCGACGAGGCGTTCGCGGCGGCGCACGGCATCGACGAGGTCGCCCCCGCCATGTTCCAGCCGTTCCGCATCGGCGATCTCGAGCTCAAGAACCGCGTCGTGGTGTCGGCCATGGACATGTACTCGGCCGTGGACGGCGTGCCCGGCGACTTCCACCTCGTGCACCTGGGGTCCAAGGCGCTCGGCGGCGCGGGACTGGTCATGACCGAGATGGTCTGCGTGTCGGCCGAGGGACGGATCACCCCCGGGTGCACGGGCCTGTGGACCGACGAGCAGCGCGACTCGTGGGGTCGGGTGGTCGACTTCGTGCACGCCAGCTCGACCGCGCGCATCGGCCTGCAGCTGGGGCACTCGGGACGCAAGGGATCGACCAAGCTCATGTGGGAGGGCATGGACGAGCCGCTGGAGTCCGGCAACTGGGAGGTCACGGCGCCCTCGGCCCTGCCGTACGGCCCGGGCTGCCACCTGCCGCGCGAGCTGACCCGCGCCGACCTCGACGCCGTGCGCGACGAGTTCGTGGCGGCGACGCGCCGTGGGGCAGAGGCGGGTTTCGACCTGCTCGAGCTGCACTGCGCCCACGGCTACCTGCTGTCCTCGTTCCTCTCCCCCATCTCCAACCAGCGCACCGACGAGTACGGCGGGTCGCTGGAGAACCGGCTGCGCTTCCCGCTCGAGGTCTTCGACGCGGTCCGCGCGGAGTGGCCGGCCGAACGCCCGCTCATGGTGCGCATCTCGGCCACCGACTGGGCACCGGACGGCAACGACGAGCACGACTCGGTCGAGCTGGCCCGGGCGTTCGTGGCCCATGGCGCCGACGGGATCGACGTCTCGTCGGGCCAGGTCACCAAGGACGAGCGACCGGCGTTCGGGCGGTCCTACCAGACGCCCTTCGCCGACCGCATCCGCCACGAGGTCGCCGCAGAGGCAGGCGTCGCCGTGATGGCGGTGGGGGCGATCTCGTCCTACGACGACGTGAACTCGATCCTGCTGGCCGGCCGGGCCGACCTGTGCGCCCTGGGCCGCACCCACCTCTACGACCCGCAGTGGACCCTCCATGCTGCCGCCGAGCAGGAGTTCCAGGGAGCGGCGGCGCAATGGCCGTTGCCCTTCGCCGCGGGGCGCCGCAAGCCCCCGTCGGCGCGGACCGACGCCATACGCCCTCGCCTGTCGCTCGTGCGAGAGGCTGCCCCCGACGAGCTGCCCACCCACCTTCGCTGGACACCCGGCGACCTGGCGGGTCGCGGGTCTGGCACCCCGGCGATGGCGTCCGTCGCGCCCGTGGAGGTTTCCGGAGGGCTGAGCGGGTAAGGAGTCACTGAGACGGCGGCCACCGGGCGTCGCTGACCGACAAGGAGCGCCGATGCAGACGCAGGACCCGAAGGTCGTCACCGTCGAGCGCAGGATGGGTGCATCGCCAGCGGCAGTCTGGCGGGTGCTCGCCGACGGCTGGGCGTATGCCGGGTGGGTCGTGGGCGCGTCGCGGGTGCGCGACGTCGACCGGAGCTGGCCGTCCCCCGGCGCGCGCATCCACCACTCCGTCGGCCTCTGGCCCCTGCTGATCGACGACACCACGAAGGTCGAGCGGTCCAGCCAGGACCGCGAGCTCGTCCTCACCGCCCGCGGCTGGCCCGCCGGCGCGGCCGGCGTCGTCATGACCCTGACGCCCGACGGTGACGGGTGCCTGGTGCGGATGGACGAGGATGCCGTCCGCGGCCCCGGCGTGCTGGTGCCCAAGCCGGTCCGTCAGGCGCTCATCGCCCCCGCAACACCGAGTCGCTACGGCGTCTCGAGTTCTTGGCGGCGGGTCGCGAGCAGCGCCCGTAGGGCGGACTCGACGTCGGGGGCGTCGACTAGAAGTCAGGGGCATCGTGCCGCCTCGTCATTGCGGGGGAAGCAGGCGCGACCACGCGGTTCGGACCAGGGCCCGCCGCACCGCGCCGGTGCGTCCGCGGGCGCCCAGCGCGGCGCGCGCGGCATTCCAGCCACAGGCCCCGTGCACCCCGCCGCCGGGATGCGCCGAGGCCCCAGCGAGGTAGAGGCCCGGGACCGGCGTCTCCGGGCGACCGAGCCCGGGCGTGGGACGGAAGACCAGCTGCTGGTGCAGGGCGGCCGTCCCGGCGTTGATCGCCCCGCTGACGAGGTTGGCATCGGCCCCCTCGAGGTCGGACGGCGCCTGGACGTGGCGAGCGAGGACGGATGCCGAGAAGCCCGGCGCCACGCGCTCGATCGCCGCCTCGACAGACCGCACGTGGGAGGCGACGGCCTCTCCATCCCAGGTGCGCGATGACGGCACGTGGGTGTACGCCCAGGCGGACTCGGTGCCAGCGGGCGAGCGGGTGCCGTCTGCGGTGGTCATCTGGCCGAAGAGGACGAACGGCCGGGTGGGGACGCGCCCGGTCGCCAGGTCGGCCGAGAAGTCGACGAAGCCGTCGACGTCGACCCCGAGGTGCACGGTCCCGGCCCCCCGGGCCTGCGCAGCGGTCCACGGCACCGGCCGGTCGAGCGCCCAGTTCACCTTCACCGTCGCGGGGTCCCACTCAAAGCGCTCGACGTCCGCGCGCAGCCGCGCGGGGACCTGGTCGGGGCTCAGCAGCTGGGTGTAGAGCGTGGGCGCCGCCACGTCGGCGAGCACGGCGCGTCTCGCCCGGACCGTGCGGCCGTCGGCCAGCCGCACCCCGACCGCCCGCCCCCCGGCCGTGACGATCGAGGTGACCGTGGCGCCGGTCTCGCACTGGACGCCGACGCTGCGTGCCCGCGCCAGCAGTGCGCCCGCCAGCTCGCCGGCTCCCCCGCGTGGGACGGGAAAGCCGACGTCCTGCCCGAGCATGCAGAGCAGCCATCCCATCAGGCCGCTGCCGGCGGCGTCGGGCGGCAGGTCGCTGTGCAGGGCGTTCCCGGTGATGAGCAGCGGACCGCCGTCGCCGTCGAAGCTCTCCTGACCCAGCCGCCGCGCCGAGGTCACCCCCAGGCGCGCGAAGTCCAGGGCTCCGCGGGTGCCCAGGCGGCGCAGCATACGGCTGGCCGCACGCACGGGTGGGAACGGCGTGAACAGCGCGTCGAGCAGCGGGTCCCGGACGGTCCGCCAGCCCTCGACCATCGTCAGCCACGCGTCGCCGTCGCCGGGCGCGAACTCCTCGAGGCCGGCCGCGGTGTCCTCGGCTCGGCGCCGCAGGACCGCAGCGCGCCCGTCGTCGAGGGCATGGGCGAGGACGTCGGGCGCGTGGCTCCACGCCAGACCGTGCGCCCCGAGGTCCAGGTCACGGATGACCGGGCTGGCCGCCGCCAGCGGATAGAACGCACTGAAGAGGTCGGACACGAAGCCGGGCGCGGTGACCTGCGCGCTGCGCACCGCGCCGCCGACCTCGGCTTGCGCCTCGAGCAGGAGGACGTCCCAGCCCGCGTCGCCGAGGGCATTGGCTGCGACGAGCCCGTTGGGGCCCGCGCCGATGACGACGGCGTCGACGGTGACGGTGGCTGCGGTCATCGGTCTCCTCGGGTGGGTCGATCACCGCAGCCTGCCATGCGGGTCGGCCGGGTCAGCGCAGGCCCGGATCCCGCTCGACGCGGCGGTCCTCCGCGCTGCGGTCGACCTCCGTGCGATCGTCGAGGCCGCCGTCGTTGATGCGGCGCCCATCCTCGTCGGTCTCGACATCGGGGTCGCGGGCATCGGCGCGACGCAGGACGTCGTCGCGCTCGTCGCGCACACCCGCCGCACTCTGGCGTCGGGCCTCGGCCTCCGCTTCATACTGCTCGGCCTCCGCCTTGGCCTGCTGGGCCTTGGCGGCGGCGTGGTCCGCGGCCGCCTCACGACGACGCAGCTCGAGATCCGGGCCGGCGGCCTCCTCGCGCAGCTGTTGGGCCTCGGCGCGGTGGGCCTCCTCCCGTCGCCCGCGTGAGGCGCGCATCGCGACCGCGAGCACGATGGCCACGAGGACGATGACAAGGACGATCCAGACGATCGTGGTGGCTGACATGGGGGCCCTCCAGGGGATGTGGCAGCCGAGTCGAGGGTGGCCAAAACGGCCACGGTCAACGACGCGCCGGTGGCGCGTTGCCTACCTGATACCCCGAACTGCCCCGATCACACCTCTACGCGGCGTGCGCGGGATTGCTGACGACCCCGCCCGAGCGCAGTACGGCCCGCTCCTTGGCAGTCAGTCCGCCCCAGATCCCGTAGTCCTCGCACGCCAGGCCGTGGGCGCGGCACTGGGTGAGGACGGGGCACCCCAGGCACACCTGCTTGGCCGCCTCCTCCTGACGCGCCCGGCGCGCACCGCGCTTGGCATCGCTGTCGAAGAAGAGGCCAGTGGCTGCGGTGCGGCAGGCGCCCCGGCTCTGCCACTCGTATGCGTCCATCAGGGGCGGGGGGAGGCGGGTCGTCATGGCCATGTCGACCTCATGCCCCGCGAGGTCGCAGGGCAAACGCATGATTCGTCGCGACGCGGGTACGTCTGCGTCAGACCAGGATCCACCGCACCACAGGAGGGCCGTATGCCGCGCAAGGACCCCGGACCGAGCGTCAAGGACAAGGACCTGTACGAGGCTCTGCGCGAGGACGGCGCCAGCAAGGAGAAGGCCGCACGAGTGGCCAATGCTGCCGCCGCGACCTCACGCAGCGAGGTCGGCCGCCGCGGTGGCGAGTCCGGCGACTACGACGACTGGACCAAGGGCGAGCTCATGAAGCGTGCGGCTGAGCTCGACATCGAGGGACGCTCCTCGATGGACAAGGACGAGCTCATCAACGCCCTGCGGCACCACTGACACCATCCGACCCACCCCACCACGCCAACCCTCGCCCGACCCAACCCAACCCTCACCACACGGGAGTTTTCTGCATGTCTACTGACGCGATCGTGATCCTCCGGGACGACCACAAGGAAGTGCGGGCCCTGTTCCGCGAGTTCGAGAGCCGTTCGACGACCCGGGCGCGCAAGGGCGCGATCGTGCGCAAGGTGATCCAACTGCTGACCCAGCACACCTACATCGAGAACGAGGTCATGTACCCCGCCGTCCGTGCGCTCTTGCCGGACCTCGAACAGGACGTGCTGGAGTCCTACGAGGAGCACCACGTCGCCGACGTCCTGGTCATGGAGCTCGCGACGATGACGCCGAAGGACGAACGGTTCGAGGCCAAGACCACCGTCCTCATCGAGAACGTCCGGCACCACATGGACGAGGAGGAGAGCGACTGGTTCCCGAAGGTCCGGGAGGGACTGAGCCGCTCGACCCTCCGCGAGCTCGGCCTCCAGCTGGTCGAGGCCAAGAAGCGCGCCCCACGCAGCCCGGCCCAGCCCAGCGCCCTCAAGAAAGCCATTGATGCCGTCGTCGCCTGAGGCCGGACCCAAGCTCCCCAAGCTCCCCGAGCTCCAGCAGGAGGTGAACCAGGACGGACTGGCGGGCGGTCCTCGACACGAGATCGTGGCTGCCCTCGAGGCGATGGTCCTGCACCCCGACTATCCCTGTCTGGGTGCTCGGTCGGTGTTCAACACCGACCGAGCCACGGTGGTCGTCCTCGACGAGCTGGCCACCGATGCCGCGTCCCGGCGCCTCGTCGAGGAGCTGGCCGCATTCGCCGAGCGGACCGATCTCGCTGACGGCTTCGCGTCGTTCGTGGCGGTGTTCCGGGAGCCCGAGGTGCCGACTGAGAAGGAGTTCGAGGCCCTGCTGTGGCGCCAGCTCGAACTGCTGCGATCGGCCGATGACGCTCCGTCGGACCCTGCGGTGTCGGATGACCCCGAGGACCCGCACTTCGCGTTCAGCGTTGCCGGAACGGCATACTTCGTCGTCGGCATGCACCCTGGCGCGTCCCGGATCGCCCGACGAACCCCCTGCCCACCCTGGTCTTCAACCTGCACGAGCAGTTCGAGCAGCTGCGCGGCTCCGAGCGGTTCGCGCGCATGCGCGACACCATCAGGCGTCGGGACACCGAGCTGCAGGGCACGGTCAACCCCATGGTCGGCGACCATGGCAGCGAGTCGGAGGCCCGGCAGTACTCCGGTCGTCACGTGCCGCCGGGCTGGGCGCCGCCCGTGGACCTCGACGGCCACGACGACGATGCGACGGTGGGAGCACGATGAAGCGCCTCGCCCCGCAGACCGGCGTCGGTCTGAGCCTGCGCGCCGGCGACCAGCTGCTCGTGGTGGACCCCACGGGTGGACAGGTCAGCGACCTGTTCTGCGTCAACGCCGAGGACGACGGCGAGTGGCTGTCGAGCGGGCGGACCATCGACTATGCCGAGACGATCTACTTCACGACCGGCCACCAGCTCTTCAGCAACCGCAGCCGGCCGATGCTCACGATCATCGAGGACACCTGCGGGCGGCACGACTTCCTGCTCACCCCGTGCAGCCAGCAGACCTTTGACCTGCTCTACCCCGAGCTCGAGGGGGCGGACCACCCCAGCTGCCACGAGAACCTGGCCAAGGCCCTGGCCCCCTTCGGCGTGGAGCCGGACCGGATCGGCACCACGCTCAACATCTTCATGAACGTGTGGACCGACCCGGACGGCACCCTGCACATCGACCCACCCACGTCGGTCGCCGGTTCCAGGTTCGTGGTCAGGGCGGAGATGGACCTCCACCTGGGGCTCACGGCCTGCTCGGCCGAGAAGTCGAACGGCGGGGTGTGCAAGCCGATCGACTATGCCGTGTCGGACGCAGCCGTCTGACGCCTTCTGCCGAGCCGAGGGGCTGTGGTCTCAACCCCGCGGCTCTAGCTCGCCGCGTGGGCGCGCGCACCTTGCGACGAGCCTGGTGATCCCATACCCACGAACGAGGGGTTCTACCCCTCGCGGTCCAGCGAGCGACGGCGGCCCGGGCTCAGGTCGACCTGACCGGTTTCGACCACCTCCTGGGCGATGTCGGCGAGCTTGCGGTTCGCCCGCTGGCTCGCGACCGCCAACACGGTGAACGCCTGCTGACGGGTGAGTCTGAACCGCGCCATGAGGATTCCGATCGCGGTGCCGATGTCGCGGTTGGTCTCGAGCGCACGCTGCAGGTTGGCCGCCTGCTCCTCGCTGGTCGCGGCCTTGACTGCCATGGCGCCGTGGGTGGCGAGCAGCAAGCCGACCATCGCTGCCTCGTCGTCGAACGCATCGACGGTGCGGGAGTAGAGGTTCAGCCCACCGATGACGTGGTCCCGCTCGAGGAACAACCGGTACGAGAGCATGCTCGCCATCCCCACCTCGGCCGACACGCGACGGCCGAACTCGGGCCAGCGGTCGTCGGCCGCCAGGTTGCCCGGTCGGTAGACGGCCTCGTCGAGGATGGCGTCCACGCACGGTCCAGACCCCAGCTCGTACTGGATGTGGTCGGCGCGCCGGCAGTCGTCGTCGGTCGCGGCCACCGTCTCGAACCGACCGTCGATCAGGGTGGTCACGCTGGCGGACTCGGTCCCGGGGACGCGCTCGACCGCGACCTTGACGAGGGCGTCGAAGGCTGACGACTCCGAGGCGCCCAACAGGGCTCCCAGCTCGTCAAACGCCGCTGCGACGTGCATGAGCTCGTTGGCCGCGCCTCGGTCTGCCTTCGCGTCCCCTGTCACCACTCACCACCCGGGTTGCCCGTGTGCTCGACGACCACCGGTCGTCGGATCCCACGGTAACCCTCACCGGCGGCGATGAGCACCAGGTCGCCCGTTCGTTCGGGTTTGCCCGGACGCGCAAGCGGGCATCTGTCCGGTATGCCTGCATCAGAGGCGGCGCTGCCGTATGCCGGCGTGGTGTTCGACGTCGACGGGACCCTGGTCGACACGAACTACATCCACGCACTGTGCTGGTGGCAGGCCTTTTCGCAGTTCGGGCACGTCGTCCCGATGGCGCGGCTGCACCGGGCGATCGGGATGGGGGCGGAGCACCTCGTGCCCCACGTGCTGGGGCGCGACCACCCGCCGAAGGAGACGGGCGACCTCGCGGCTGCCCACGGCATCCTGTTCGCCACCTGGTGGGAGCTGGTCCAGCCGCTGCCCGGCGCGGAGAACCTCCTACGGTGGTGCTGGACGCAGCAGCTCACCACGGCGATCGCGAGCTCCTCCCACTCGCGCGAGCTCGACGCCATGCTGGACGTCTTGGGGCGGCCCGACCTCGACGTCATCGTCTCGGGTGACGACGTCGACGAGGCGAAGCCGAGCCCTGACGTGCTCACGGCGGCACTCGAGCGCGCCGACCTCGAGCCCCAGGACGCGGTCCTCGTGGGGGACTCGGTGTGGGACGTCCGGGCCGCCGCAGCAGCGGGCCTGCCGTGCATCGGACTGACCTGCGGTGGCACGAGTGCCGCCGAGCTGCTGGCTGCGGGCGCGATCGAGACGTTCGCGGACCCGGAGGCGCTGCTCGACCACTGGCGCGCGGGCGCCCGGGCGAGCAGAGAAGGCTGAGCCAGGCCCGCCGCGCTCGTCCGTGGAGAGACCGGCGCTAGTCCCTGGAGAGCCAGACCGCGGTATCCGGGGGCAGCGCCCCACCGTCCAGCGGCATGCTCGACAGGAGCACCCTGCCGGTGAGGGGAACGGCATCGCGCGAGAGGTTGACCACGCAGCGCAGCACGGAGCTGCGGTCGAAGTCGAGGACGCCCGCGGGAGCCGCACGCCACTCGAGCCCGGTCAGGTGTAGTCCGGACGCCTCCCGCCGCAGACGCAGTGCCTCGCGGTACAGGGAGAGCATCGACGCGGGGTCGTCCTGCTCGACCTCGGCGGTGAGGGCGCTCCACGCGGCAGGCTGGGGCAGCCACGGCTGCACGCCGGGGGGCGAGAAGCCGAACGGCGGCTCGGCGCCGCTCCACGGCATCGGCACGCGACACCCGTCCCGCCCTCGCATCTGGCCGCCGCTGCGCGCGAACATCGGGTCCTGCAGCACCTCGTCGGGCAGGTCGTCGACCTGGGGCAGCCCCAGCTCCTCACCCTGGTAGATGTAGGCACCCCCCGGCAGGGCGAGCATCAACAGCGCGGCCGCCCGGGCCCGGCGGGTCCCAAGGACCAGGTCCGAGACCTCGCCCTCGCCGTCGGTGATGAACGCCGAGCTGGTCGTGGCGCGGCCGTAGCGCGTGACGGGACGGATCTCGTCGTGGCTGGTCAGCACCCAGGTGGAGGCGGTCCCGAGCGGTGCGAAGAACTCGAGGGTCGCGTCGATGACCGCCCGTAGGTCGTCGGCATCCCAGGCCGACTTCATGTACGGGAAGTTGAATGCCGTGTGCATCTCGTCGGGTCGCAGGTAGCGGCTGAGGCGCTCCGCACCATTGACCACGGCCTCGGCGACGAAGACCCGGTCGCCGCCATAGCTGTCGGCGAGCGCCCGCCACCGACGGAAGACGTCATGCACGGTGTCGACGTCCCAGTGCGGGTTGTCGACCCAGTCCACGGTCCGGAACTGCAGGACACCCCCGTAGTCGGCGTCGGGCAGCCCCGCCTTCTTGCCCATCGCCGGCGCCGCGTCGATGCGCAACCCGTCGATGCCGCGGTCGAACCAGAACCGCAGGACGTCGTCGAAGTCGCTGAGGACCTCGTGGTTGCTCCAGTCGAGATCGGGCTGCTCGGGGGCGAACGAGTGGAGGTACCACTGACCCGGCGACCCATCGGGCTCGGTGATGCGCGTCCACGCGGGACCACCGAACGCGCTGATCCAGTTGTTGGGCGGGCGCTCCCCCGACTCTCCCTGGCCATCCCGGAAGAAGTACCGGGCTCGCTCGGGCGAACCCGGGCCGGCCGCGAGCGCCGCCTGGAACCACGGATGCTGGTCGGAGGTGTGGTTCGGCACGAGGTCGGTGATGACGCGCAGGCCGAGGGTGTGGGCGTCCCTGACGACGGCGTCGGCATCCTCGAGGGTCCCGAACATCGGGTGGATGTCGCGGAAGTCGCTCACGTCGTAGCCACCATCGGCCATCGGCGAGGGGTACCAGGGCGAGATCCAGATCCCGTCGACGCCGAGCTCGGCGAGGTACGGCAACCGGGCCCGGAGCCCGGGCAGGTCACCCTCGCCGTCGCCGTTCCCGTCGGCGAAGCTGCGGGGATAGACCTGGTACATCACCGCGCTGCGCCACCACGCCTCCTGCGGAGGGCTTTCCGGGCTGGGATCGCGGGGCATGGGGCCTCCTGACGACGGGTGGGGCGCGCAGCGCTGCGGGCTCACCGAGAAACGTACTGGAGCGGGCCCGCCACGGGGAGAGCGTCGTGGGACGTGGCCGCCGATGGGGCGGCTCTTCGGGTGTTTCCGCAGGTGGGAGGCGGTGTGTTGGCAAACCTTTACCGAGTCTTGACCCGGAGTTTGATTACCCGCGGCCCTCCGTGGGCAAGTCTCACGGTGAGGGTCTGCCGCGACGATGCGCGCCCCCACCAACCGGAAGGGGGAGTCATGTCGACACCCACCGTGCCCCGCCCCGACCTCGACGCGGGCGAGCTCAGCGCGCCTGCCCTGCAGGCCCAGCTTGCCGAGTACCTCTCTCCTGCAGCGTTCCCCGCCACGGCTGACGAGCTCCAGGCCTCGCTCATCCGGCGCAAGGCGCCGGCGCGGCTGCTCTGGCGGCTGGCGCCGCTCTCGCCGCTGCGGCGCTACTCGTCCCTGGCCGCCGTCATGCAGGATCTCGACCCGTCGTAGCCGTCTCGACCCGTCCTAGCCACCGAGGCTCAGCTGGTGATGTCCTTGCCTGCGAACCGCGCCCACGCCAGCGACCAGAACACCGCGGCATATGCCGCATCGACCAGCAGTCCGCTGACGACGTTGGTGCTGGCGATCGGATCGCGCAGCAGGTCACCGAACGCCAGCCACTGGTGCACGACGAGCCACGGGTGCAGCCAGGCCAGCTGCGGCACGCTGTCCATGATCCAGGACACGATGGTGAAGATCATCAGGGCGATCGCCGCCGCGATGGGCTGCTCGGTCAGCGTCGAGATGAACAGCCCCACCGCCGCCAGGGCCGCCAGCCCGGCGCTGAGGTAGAGCATCACCAGCACGAGCCGCCAGACCGCTGCCCCAAAGGGGATCTGCGAGCCGGACAGCGTCGTGAGCTCACCGGTGCCGAACAGGGCGATGCCGACGAGCGCGCCGGGCAGCGCGACAGCACAGATCCCCCACACGGCGCCGATGCACAGCGACACGTACTTCACCACGAGCAGCCGGGTCCGGTGGACCGGCACGGTGAGCAGGTAGCGCAGCGTGCCGATGTTGGCCTCGCCGGCAATGGCATCGCCCGCGAGCATGGCCATCGCCAACGGCAGGAACATCCCGATCTCGACGCCGAGCGCCGCCAGCGGGACGAAGAGCCCGTTGGACGTGATCGAGGCGAAGAAGTCGGGTCCGTCGCCGCCACCGCCGGGCTTGGAGACCTTGACGGCGATGGCCATGACCACCGGGACCGCCGCGAGGACGGCCAGACCCGCTTGGTTGCGCCGTCGCCCGGCGATGATCCGCAGCTCCGAGCGCAGGAGCCGGGTCGACAACCGTGCCCCGACGCCGGGGCGGCCCACGTCCGCCGGACGCGTCCCGCCCGGGCGAGCCACCTCAACCGCTGACATCGAAGCCCTCCCCCGTCAGGGAGACGAACAGGTCCTCCAGGCTCGGCGCGCTCACGTCGAACGCGCGCACGCCGACACCGGCACCCACGAGCGCGGCCACGATGTCCTCTGGGGCGAGGGAGTCCGGTATGCCGCGCACCACCCCGTGCTCGACCTCCACCTCGCGGACGCCAAGACCGACGAGGAGCCGCGAGGCGGCCTCGACCTGCCCCGTCTCGAGCCGCAGCCGGGACGTCCCGGTGCCGCGCACGTCGGCAACACCGCCCTGGGCGACCAGCCTGCCGTCGCGCATCACACCGAGGTGGGTGCAGATCTGCTCCACCTCCGAGAGCAGGTGGCTCGAGACGAAGACGGTCGCGCCATCGGCCGCGAGGGAGCCGATCAGCGACCGCACCTCCCGCGTGCCCTGGGGGTCGAGCCCGTTGGTCGGCTCGTCGAGGACCAGCAGGTCGCGTGGGGCGAGCAGGGCCGCGGCGATCGCCAACCGTTGCCGCATGCCCAGCGAGTACGCGCGGTACCGCTTCTGCGCGGCTGCCAAGAGCCCGACCCGGTCGAGCGCGGCGTCGATCCGCCGACCCGTGGTCCGAGGGTCGGCGAGCAGGTCTGCGGCATCGAGCCGGGCGAGGTTCGCCCGGCCCGACAGGTAGGGGTGGAAGGCGGGCCCCTCGACCAGGGACCCGACCCGGTGGAGGGCCTCGTTGGCCCGCTCCGGGATGGGCATGCCGAGCAGCTCACGGGTGCCTGCGGTGGGAGTCACCAGGCCCAGCAGCATCCGGATCGTGGTGGTCTTGCCCGACCCGTTGGGTCCGAGGAAGCCGTACACCGCCCCGCGGGGAACGCTCAGGTCGATGGCGTCGACGGCCACCTGGGTGCCGAACCGTTTCGTCAGCCCATGGGTCTGCAGGGCGAGCTCGCCGACCCTGCCGTCACCGGGTCGCGGGCCTGCGGCTCCACGCACCACGGTGTGCGCGGGCACCTCGGTGAGCTGGGTCATCGAGCCGCCAGCGCGGCATACAACCGAGCAGGTGCGACGGCGCCGACGGCCACCCGGCCGTCGTCTGCGATCACGACCGAGAACAACGTCCCCTGCAGCACCCGACCGCTGCCCCAGCTGCCGGAGACGGCCGGGAGGCTGCGGAGGATGCCGGCCAGCTGCCGACTCGCGCTGGCCGCCGAGCCGACAGAGGTGCCCTGCGGCAGGGTGGCGACGACGACGGTCGACCAGCCGGACCCGACGGTCTTGACCGCCTTGGCGGCGGCGGTCTTGGACGTACCGGTCTTGGGAGCCTCTGCCGTGGGCATGGGGGTAGTGGACTGGGTGACCTTGGTGCCGGGCGGTGGGTTGAACGCGAAGTTCGACGCGTCAGGCTTGCCGAAGGAGACCTGGCTGAAGCTCACCTCGAACGCCGGGTTCGCCGACTTCACGGAGTAGACCTGCACGCGCAGCGGCACGTGCTCGGTGGCGTCGATGGCGATCCGGACCTGTGCGACCAGGGTGCTCGGGTCCTTGGGGCGCAGGACGAGCTCGTAGGCCGCCTCGCCCGCCACGGTCGTCGCGCCGGAGGTCGTCACGGAGGTCGTGGGGTCGAGGGCCTTGAGCGCCTCGTCGGCGGCGGCCTGGGGCGAGGTCGGCAGCTCGGGCGTGGGCTGCGGCTCCGGGTGACCGGCCGGCAGGGTCGAGTGGGTGGCCGTCTTGTCCTTGCTCGACCAGACCCAGACGTCGTTGCCGTTCCGGATCACGTCGGACTCGCCGAGGCTGCCGAGGAGCGCGACCCGCGCCTTGGCGGGGCCGGCGTACCAGATCCGCCACGTGTGGGTGCCGCTGATCGTCGACGTCAGCGAGGACGAACCACCCCCGACACCCGCGCCGCTCAGGCCGGGCAGCTCGGGCAGGCCGAGGTTGGATGTCTGGACCACGGTGCCCGAGATCCCCGACAGCCGCGCCCGCTGCACGTCGACGAGCAGCTGGGCGGCCGTGCGCGGCGGCAGGCTGGGGCCGGCGCTCGCGGTCTGGTTCGCGGCTAGGGCCACCGCGCCGATGGTCGCGAGCACGGCGCCGGGAACGGCCCATCGGGCCCTGGGGTGGTCCACGAAAAGACTCATGCCGCTCATGATGGCTCGCGATTGTGAGACGGTTCTGAGAACCCCGTGCCAAGGTGATGGCGTGCGACTGCTGATCGTCGAGGACGAGGAACGGATGGCGGCGGCGCTGGCCAAGGGGCTGCGCGCCGAGGGCTTCGTCGTCGACGTCCGGCCTGACGGGCCGCAGGGGCTGGAGGCGGCTCGCTTCGGGGCCTACGACGCCGTCGTGCTCGACATCATGCTCCCGGGCATGTCGGGGTACACCGTGGTCCGGACGCTGCGCGAGGAGCAGAACTGGGTCCCCGTCCTCCTGCTCTCGGCCAAGGACGGCGAGTACGACCAGGCTGACGGCCTCGACTACGGCGCCGACGACTACCTCACGAAGCCCTTCTCGTTCGTCGTGCTGCTGGCTCGGCTGCGGGCGATGCTGCGCCGGGGGGCGTCGCCACGCGCCACGGTGCTCGAGGCCGCCGGTGTCCACCTCGACCCCGCCTCGCGACGGGTGGAGGTCGACGGGGCTCCCGTCGACCTGTCGCGGCGCGAGTTCCTCGTCCTCGAACACCTGATGCGAGCCCACCCAGCCGTCGTGACCCGCGAGTCCCTGCTCGACGAGGTGTGGGGGGCCGCGGGTGCCGGGCACGGAAACGTCGCCGAGGTCTACGTGGGCTACCTGCGCCGCAAGCTCGGCCGCGAGCGCATCGAGACGGTGCGTGGCGTCGGCTACCGGCTGCGCTCGTGAGCGGCTGGCTGGCCCGCCTCAGCCTCCGGTGGCGCCTGATGGCCCTCGGGATCGCCGGCGTCGCCGGAGCCCTGGTGATCGCCGGACTGCTCCTGTATGCCGCGACGAGCGCCTCGTTGCGGCAGGCGACCGAGCAGGAGGCACGCTCGAGCGCGACCGACGTGGCCAGTCTCGTGAACGCGGGAAGGCTGCCCCAACCAGTGCCCGTGAGCGGCGCGTTGGTGGTCCAGGTGCTTGACAGCCGCAACCGAGTCGTGGGTGGGTCCGCGACCGCGGACCGGCTCACCTCGCTCGTCACCGCGGCCCAGCGCGCGCAGCTGTCGTCGGGAGCCGTGCTCGAGATCCCGGGCAACCGGGCCGGAGTCTCCGGGTCACTGCTCGCGGTGGGCGTGCCGGCCGGCCCGGGTGCGGCCCGGGTGCTCGTGGTGGCCGCAGTGCCCACTGTCGATCTCGAGACCAGCCGCAGGGTCCTGCGAACCCTCATGCTCGTCTTCTTCCCCCTCTTCCTCCTGCTCATCGCGCTGATCGCCTACCGCGTGGTGGGCCTGGCGCTGCGCCCGGTCGACCGGCTGCGCCAGGGCGCGGAGCGGATCGGCGACTCGGCGGACCTCACCGAGCGCCTGCCGGTGCTGGCCGCCCGCGACGAGATCAGCGCGCTCGCGACCACCCTCAACGAGATGCTGGCCCGGCTCTCCGCGGCGCACGACAAGCAGCGCACCTTCGTCGCCGACGCCGCCCACGAGCTCCGCAGCCCACTCGCCTCCCTGCAGACCCAGCTCGAGGTGGCGCAGCACGTGGGCGAGGGCGGGGAGCTGCCCGCGGAGCTGCTGCCCGACGTGCAACGGCTGGCGGCTCTCGTGGAGGACCTGCTCGTCCTGGCCCGCAGCGGCACCGAGGCGGGGCCCGTGCGCACCGAGGACCTCGGCCTCGGCTCGGTGGTCGACGACGTGCTCACCCGGTATGCCGGGGCGCGCGTTCCGGTGCGCCGCTCCGCCGCGCCGGGCTCGCGGTCCGGTGCCGACCCGGTGGTCGTGGCCAGTCGCGACGATGTCGAGCGCGCCCTGGCCAACCTCGTGGACAACGCCGTGCGCCACGCCACCGGCAGCGTCACCGTCTCGGTGGACTCCGGCGAACGGACCGCCCGGGTGGTCGTCCGTGACGACGGCGGCGGCATACCGCAGGCGGACCTGGAACGGGTCTTCGACCGCTTCGCGCGCCTCGACGAGGGCCGCGCCCGGGACTCGGGCGGCAGCGGGCTCGGGCTGGCGATCACCCGCGAGCTGTTGCGTCGCAACGGTGCCCGGGTGTGGTTGGAGGACGGCAGTCCCGGGGTGAGGGCAGTCGTGGCGTTCGACCTCGCCTGACCCTGAAGGGTGGGTCGTCTCGGTCTCAGGTGGCTCTCAGCGAGTGTCGCGCAGGCTGTGCGGCGATGAGCAGATCGTCCACCTCTCTCACCAGCGCCACGGCGCTGGTCGCCCACCTCGCCCGCTCCCGCCGCGACCAGACCCCTGCCCGGGTCTTGCTGGAGCCCGAGGACGCGCACGCCTGAGCGTGTGCGTGGACCGAGGCGCCCGGATCCCCCTTGCCGGGCGCCTCGGTTCCGCGCGTTCGCACCGGTGCGCGAGAATGGCGGCACTCAGGTGAGGAAGGGCGGACGTCTCATGAAGCGCTGGGAGCGCTGGTCCCTGCACCGTCGGGTCCTCACCCTGGCCGTCGCAGCCGTGACCGTCGCCATCGTCATGGGCATCGGCGCCTACGCGATCACGCTCGACCGGATCCCTCTACTCCGCCGCCCAGGACGCCGCCCGGCTCCAGGCCGACGACCTCGTCGCGACCATCACCTCCGGCCAGCGCACCCCCGACCGCGCGGTCCAGGAGCTGCCCAGCCAGGGGTCCCTCGTGCAGCTCGTGGACGCGGGCCACCAGGTCGTCTCGACCTCGGACCCGGCGGGCAACGCCCCCCTCACCGGTCTGTCGCCCGCGCCCGGGCACATCCTGACCGACCAGGTCGCGAGCCTGCCCGGCGAGGTGGGCGAGCCCTACGCGATCGTGGCGCAGGGCGTGCGTGACCGCACCGGCACGCCGTACGTCGTCGTGGTGGCCTCACCCCTGCGGGTCGAGACCAAGAGTGTGCGCACCGCGACCCTGCTGCTCGGCGTGGGCGCCCTGCTGCTCCTGCTGCTGCTCGTGGCCCTGATCGGCCGGATCATGGGTCGGGCGCTGGAGCCGGTCGAGCGGATCCGCAGCGAGGTCGACCGGATCACCCAGGTGCGTGGCCGCGGCCAGATCACGGTGCCGCCGTCCGGTGACGAGATCTCCAAGCTGGCGCAGACCATGAACCAGATGCTCGGCCGGCTCGACCAGGCCGACGCGAGCACCCGCCGGTTCGTCTCCGACGCCTCCCACGAGCTGCGCAGTCCGCTGGCCACCATCCGGGCGGCGATCGAGGTGTCGAGCGCCCACCGCCTCGGTCCGGACGACGAGCGGGACGAGCTGATCCGGTCCGAGGTCCTGCGTATGCAGCGCCTCGTCGATGACCTGCTCACGCTCGCCCGGGCCGACGACGGCATACCGATGTCCTCGGAGGAGGTCGATGTCGACGACATCGTCGACGCCGAGGTGCGCCGGCTCCGGGCGACCACGGACGCCCGCGTGCGCGCGTCGATCGAAGCCGCCCGGGTCGTCGGCGACCGGGCGCGGCTCGAGCAGGTCGTGCGCAACCTCGTCGACAACGCCGCCCGGCACACGGTCGGTGAGATCACCTTGTCGGTGAGCACCCAGGGTTCCTGGGTCGTGCTCTGCGTCGACAACGAGGGTGCGCCGATCCCGGTCGGGCAGCGCGATGCCGTGTTCGAGCGGTTCACCCGTCTCCAGGAGTCCCGCGAGCGCGACACCGGGGGTAGCGGGCTGGGGCTGGCCATCTGCCGGACCCTCGTCTCGGCGCACGGGGGCACGGTCGTGGCCACGCAGACCCCGGCCGGGAACTGCCGGTTCGAGGTGCGGCTCCCGTCGGCGGACGACGCGGCAGCCACCCCACCGGCAGCGACCGGGCCGCTGGGGCCCGTCCGGGCTCAGCGGGCGGTTGGGAGCGAGGACTCGACGGTCACCGGCATGAGCCGGTAGCCCATCCCCCGGACCGTCTCGAGGGACTGCACCCCGAAGGCGGTGTCGATCTTCTTGCGCAGGTAGCCGATGTAGACCTCGACGATGTTGTCGCTGCCGTCGAAGGCGTGGTCCCACGCGTTGTCGAGGATCTCTGCCTTGGACAGCACGTCCTGCGGGTGGCGCATGAGGAACTGCAGCACCGCGAACTCCTTGGCCGTGAGCGAGATGCGCTGGTCGCCGCGCGTGACGACTCGGGTGTTGGGATCGAGGACCAGGTCACCCACGGTCAGGGCCACCGGGCGGACGGGCGCGCCGCGACGCACGAGCGCCCGCAGCCGCGCCACGAGCACGATGAAGCTGAACGGCTTGGTGAGGTAGTCGTCGGCGCCGAGCTCGAAGGCGTCGGTCTGGTCGTACTCGCCGTCCTTGGCCGTGAGCATGAGCGCGGGCGTCCAGATCAGCAGCTCACGGATGTTGCGCAGGACGTCGTAGCCGTTGCGGCCCGGCAGCATGATGTCGAGGACGATGACGTCGTAGGGGTTCTCGGTGGCCATCCACTGGCCCGTGACACCGTCGTGGGCGACGTCCACGACGAAGCCCTCGTTGGTCAGGCCCCGCCGAATCGTCTCGGCCAAGGCCCGCTCGTCCTCCACCAGCAGCACTCGCACCGTGGATGCCCTCCGTCTGTCTCGGTGAGTCCCAGCCTAGGCCGGGACTCGCGTGTTCTGGTCGCGGTCGTTCAGGTCGTCGAGGTCGTCGGCCTGGTCGGGCCGGGAGCCCTGGGCCGGTGGCCGCGTGAGCAGCACGACCGCGGCGCCGAGCGCCAGCACGGCCGTCGCCAGGCTCCAGCCGGCCAGCACGTCGGTCATCCAGTGGTAGCCGAGGTAGAGCCGGCTCAGGCCCACCCCGCCGCTGGCCAGCACCCACGCGAGGACGATGCCCACCCGCTGGGCCACGCCGATCCGACGGGCCAGCAGCAGGGCGGCCACCAGGCCGAAGAACACGGTGGAGTACGTGGTGTGCCCGGACGGAAAGGAGAACCCGGTGTCGAGCGGACCGAGCATGACCGAGGCCGGGGGCCGGGTGCGGGCGACCACGTGCTTGACGACGAGGGTCGCGACGGCACCCACGGTCATCGTTGCCCCGAACAGGAAGGCCGTGCGCCAGGCCCGTCGACGCCACACCAGCCAGGCGAGCACCAGGACCGTCAGGACCCCGACCGACACCTCGCTGCCGATGAAGGTCAACACCTGGGCCAGGGCGGTCAGGGGACCGGAGCGGTCGGCGACCACGCTCGCGGTGACCGTCGGGTCGTAGGACGAGAGGTCGCTGTGCTCCCCCACGCCGTCAGCGAGGCCCAGCGCGGCGGCGCCGGCCAGCACGGCAGCGGCGACGGCCCAGAGCGCCCGCGGGTCCCATCGGACGGGCGGGACGACCGTCGAGCGCACCCACTGGGTGGCGGTTCGGTCACTGGTCGTCGCACTACTCACTGGGGTCCCTTCGCTGCGCCTGATGTCGCGCCCAGCCTGCGCCCGGTACCCTGAACCATTCCTGAACGGGGGCCGGGGCACGCCGCCGTTCAGCAAACGCTCAGGCTTCATCCGGCATTGTCAGCACGGCCGCACTGCCCCGACGGCACAGGATCCCGGAGGCATCCCCTGTTCATCACCCAGCAGAGCCGATCGTTGTCGACCGCATGAGGATCCTCCACGTCACGGACACCTACCAGCCCACCGTCGGTGGGATCGAGGTGCTCGTCGAGTCCCTGGCCGGTCGACAGGCCGCCGCGGGCCACGACGTCACCGTGCTCACGCGCACCCCCAAGCAGGGTCCCACCGGCGTGCAGCCTGACACCGGTGTGGTCGTGAGCCGCGACCTGTCCGAGCTGCGCCGGCTCGTCGAGTGGGCCGACTGCGTGCACGCCCATGTCTCCGCCTTCTCACCGCTGACCCTGCGCTCGGCCGAGGTGGCCGCGGCCAGCTCCACCCCTGTGGTCGCCACCGTGCACTCCATGTGGGGCAACGCCTGGCCCATCGTGCGCACGGTGGCCGGGCTGCGCCGGTGGCGCTCCATGCCCATCCAGTGGGCGGCGGTGAGCGAGGCCGCGGCCGGCCCGGTGACCCGGGTGGCCGGCGCGCCGGTCCTGGTCCTGCCCAACGCCGTCGACACGTCCCGCTGGGCCCCGGCCGCACGGGTGGGCGACCGCACCGAGGACGTCACCATCGTCAGCGTCCAACGGATGACGGGACGCAAGCGCCCCCTGGCCCTGCTGTCCATGCTGAAGCGAGCGCGCGCGATCGTGCCCCCCGAGGTCCGGTTGCGGGCAGTCCTGGTCGGCGAAGGACCCCAGCGCCGCGAGGTGCAGCGCCGGATCGCCGCGGCCGGACTCGGGTCCTGGGTCAGCGCACCGGGCGCGCTGAACCACGCCGAGCTGCGTGAGCTCTACCGCAGCGCCGAGATCTTCATCGCCCCGGCGACCCGCGAGTCCTTCGGGATCGCGGCGCTCGAGGCTCGGACCTCAGGGCTGGCCGTCATCGGTCACGCGGCGACCGGGGTGTCCGAGTTCGTGGCGCACGGCGTCGAGGGCATGCTCGCCGACGACGACGCGCAGATGGTCGACCACCTCGCCCTGCTCTGCACGGACCGCGCGCTGCTCGACGGCGTCATGGCCCACAACCGGGCGCACCGGCCGGCCTTCGACTGGGCTGACCACCTGTGGCGCGCCGAGTACGCCTACACGACCGCGGCCGAGCGCCTCCCGGTGCGGACCTCCGCCCGAGTGCGCCTGGGGTCCGTCCCGACCTCCTAGCCGAAGGCCCGTTCGCCGGTCAGGGCCTGGCCGATGATGAGCTGGTGCACCTCCGAGGTGCCTTCGTAGGTCAGCACCGACTCGAGGTTGTTGGCGTGTCGCATGATCGGGTACTCCAGCGTGATCCCCGCAGCCCCCAGGATGGTGCGGCACTCACGGGCGATCGCGATCGCCTCGCGCACGTTGTTGAGCTTGCCCAGGCTGACCTGCTCGGGGCGCAGGGCACCGGCGTCCTTGAGCCGGCCGAGGTGCAGGGCCAGCAACATCCCCTTGCCGAGCTCGAGGGTCATGTCGGCGAGCTTGAGCTGGGTCGCCTGGTACCCCGCCAGCGGGCGGCCGTGGAGCTGGCGCTGCCCGGCATACCCGATCGCCGTCTCCAGACAGTCCCGGGCCGCCCCCAGGGCCCCGAACACGATGCCGAACCTGGCCTCGCTCAGGCACGACAACGGCCCCGACAGCCCCCTCGCACCGGGCAGCATGGCGGACTCGGGCAGGCGCACCTCGTCGAAGACCAGCTCGGCGGTCACCGACGCCCGCAACGACATCTTCCGCGTGATCTCCGGGGCCGAGAAGCCCGGCGTGTCGGTCGGGACCACGAAGCCGCGGATGCCCTCGTCGGTCTGCGCCCACACCACGGCCACATCGGCTACAGACCCGTTCGTGATCCACATCTTCGTCCCGCTCAGCACCCAGTCCGTGCCGTCGCGGCGGGCGCGGGTGCGCATGCCGCCCGGGTCGGAGCCAAAGTCCGGCTCGGTCAACCCGAAGCAGCCGATCGCCTCGCCGGCCGCCATCTGCGGCAGCCACTCCTGCTTCTGCTCCTGCGACCCGTGCGCATAGATCGCGAACATCGCCAGCGACCCCTGCACCGACACCAGCGACCGGACCCCCGAGTCCCCCGCCTCCAGCTCCAGGCACGCCAGGCCGTATGCCGTGGCGGTCGTTCCGGCGCAGCCGTACCCCTCGAGGTGCATGCCGAGTACGCCCAGGGCGCCGAGCTCCTTGGCGAGGTCGCGTGCCGGGATGTGGCCGGCCTCGTACCAGGCCGCGATCTCCGGCCGGATCCGGTCGTCGACGAAGCGACGCACGGTCTGCGCCATGGCGCGGTCCTCGTCGTGGATCAGGGTGTCCGTCGCGAACAGGCCGAGGGGGGTCTGGGCACTCATGGGGCGATCTTGCCAGAGCGATCAGCGGCGCAGGCCAGGACCGCCTCGAGGTCGAGCCCGTACGTGGGCGCCTTCGTCGCGGCATACGCCTCGAGCCTCGTCCGGGCCCGGTCGGCGAGCCGCCGGGCTCCGGTCTGGTTGCCGCGCGCGGCGTGGGTGAGGGCCACGCAGAGCTGGGCGAGGCCCTGCCAGAGGTCGCGCTCGTGGTCCGGTCCGGCCTTCCACCGGGCCTCGAGGACCTCGTGGGCAGCGAACGGGCGACCCGCGTCCACCAGGGCCCGCGCGGCCTCGATGGTCTCGAGCGGTGGCAGCGGCTCCTCGGAGACCGGCTCGACCCCGGTCGCGCCGTAGGGCAACGGTCGCCCGAGGGCGTCACGCGGACGCGCTTGGCGCGCCCGGCCGCTGGCGTCACGATCACGCTCAGACCCCACGTCTGCCACCGCCTTCGGTCTGGCCGGGTACGGCGGACCAGGAGCGCCAGGTGTCGAGGTCGACGACGACGACCGGGCCACCCGGAGGATCCACCTGGTACTGAGGGTACTTCGCGACCAGGTGGGCGATGCCCTGGCGCTCCTCGTCGGTGTCGGGCTCGACCACCCGCGCGGCTCCGTCCGCCCGGACCCACCACAGCGTCGACCAGTCCGCCTCGTAGTGGTCGACGAGCAGGCTGACCCGCGGGTGCTGACGGAGGTTCGCGAGGCGCTGCAGGGCGCGCGTCGACTTGGGCTTCGCGTCCACGGCCATCCAGACCCGGTTCCCGTCGAGCGCGAACACGACAGGCACAAGGTGCGGGTCGCCCAGCGGCGTGACCGTGGCCAGCCTCGCCACGTCGGCTGCGGCGAACCGCTGCCGGTCGAACGCCGAGGTCATCGCGTACCGTCCAGCGACCGTGCGAGCCAGACCGTCCCGGCCGTGATGGCCAGCCCGCACGCGACGTATGCCGTGACGGCGGGCGGGCTGACCGGCACCCGCTCGTGCAGCAACGCGGCACCCAGGACGACCGCGACGACCGGAGCGGCCGCCTCGTTCGCCGGGAAGCTCGCGGCCAGCGCGCCCACCTGGAAGGACACCTGCGTGAGCACCAGCGCCGCGGCGCCCATGACCACGAGCCCTACCACTGCGACCCAGCCGCCCGTGGTCGTGACCGCTGCCCAGGACGCCCCACGCCAGCGGGTCGCGACGGAGTCCATGAGCACCCCCACGAGGCCGAACCACGCCCCGGCGACCGCGCCGTAGACGGCCGCTCGCGCGGTGGCCGAGACCTGCCGGACCGCCGCGATCGCCGCCCCTCCCGCCAGCGCTGCCACGATCACGACCGTCGCCGTGGCGCGCGCCGACAGCAGGGCGGCGGCGCCGGGGTCGCCGACGACGAGGAAGAACCCGGCGAGGGCGGCCAGGATGCCCAGGCATGCGGCGTAGTCGCGCCCCGCTGGCCGCGCGCCACCCAGCAGCCAGCCGACCGGGAGCGAGACCGGGACAGCCAGCACCAGCAGCGGCTGGACCAGCACCACCGGCCCCGTGGCCAGGGCCGCGATCTGGAGCACCAACCCGAGCCCGTCGCCGCCGACCGACATGAGCCACCGCGGGTTGGTGAGCAGGCCGACGAGGCGCCGTGCGTTCGCGCGACCGCTCGGCTGGTGCGCGGCACGGTGCTGGACGGCGGTCGAGACCCCGTAGGACGCGGCGGAGAGGACAGCGCAGGGAATCGCGACCGCGAGGGACATGTGCCGAGACGTTACCCGTGGGCAGCTCAGCCGGCTGCTGGCAGGACCACGGTGAACGTCGTGCCGCGCCCGAGGCCGGACTCCCACGTGATGATGCCCTCGTGGCGGTCGAGGATGCGCCGCACGATGCTGAGCCCGAGGCCGGTGCCGGGGACCTCGAGGGCTGCCGGGTTGGTGCTGCGGAAGAACTCCGAGAACAGCGACTCCTGGTCGGCGAGCGAGATCCCGAGGCCGTCGTCGGCGCAGACGAGCTCCACCGCGCCACCACGGCGCGCGACACCCAGCGTGACCGTGCCGCCCGGTGGAGTGAACTTCACGGCGTTGCTCACGAGGTTCTGGACGACCCGCCCCAGCTCCTCGGCGCTGCCCGACACGACCAGCGCGCCCTCCCCGACCTGGACCGACAGCGAGACACCCTGCTGCACCGCGCCCGGTTGGAACATGTCGACGGTGTCCTGGACGACCGCGAGGAGGTCGACGCGCGCCGTGAGGTCCAGAGGACGGTCAGGGTCGCTGACGCGCGAGATCGTCAGGAGGTCGTCGACCAGGGTCTGCAGCCTGCGGGTGTTGCGCTCCATCACGCCGATGGACCAGGTGAGGTCGCCGTCGGGCTCGTCGCGCAGCAGCTCGAGGTGGCCGACGATCGAGGCCAAGGGGTTCTTCAGCTCGTGCGACACGGTGGAGAAGAGCACGGTCTTGGCCTTGCTCGACTCGCGCAGCTCGGCCGAGGCGCGCCGCTCGAGCTCCATGAGCCGCGCGTTGACGATCGCCCGTCCGAGGTCGCGGCCGAGCTCGAGGGCGGCGATGGCCTCGGCATCGCTCCAGGCGCGGGCGCCCACGGCTCGCGTCAGCACGAGGTGGCCGAGGCACTCGCGGCCGGCGCCGATCGGGGCCAAGAGCAGCGACTCGTCGCCGGTGCGGCCCGTGAAGTCGATGAGCTCGGCCGCCTCCTCGGCGGTCAGCAGGCCGGCAGGCTCGACCAAGCCGGCCCGGACGAGTCCGGGGACCTGCCGTTGCCAGCAGAACTCGCCCATCCGGCGCGCCAGTCTCACCAAGGCCGCCGGTGGTGGCCCGTGCACGGGCATCGAGTACGCGGCGACGTCCTCGTCGAACGGGTCCTCGTCGCGAGCGAAGGCCCGCACCCACAGGCCGGTGCAGGCGAAACCCTCGAGGACCGGGACGACGATCTCGTCGAGGACCCGCGCCGGCTCGAGGACCTGCTGGGAGATCCGGGCCACCGTCTGCACCGCTCCGACGAGCCGGACCTGCTCGGCCAGCGCCTGCCGCTGCCGGGCGCCGTTGATGGCGATCCCGGCCTGGTTGGCGAAGACCTCGAGGACACCCTGCTGCACCTGCGAGGGGCGACGCCCGTCCAGCGGGAGGTCGACGGAGAGGATGCCGAGCATCTGGCCACCCGGCTCGTAGAACGGCGCGAGCAGCGTGTCCTCGGGGTCCCACGCGTCGGGGTCGTCGGCGGCACCGCGACCGTCCCACTCGCGCGCGACCCACCCCTCTGCGGCCGACGTGGGGAGTCGGTCGGCCGGGACGAACCGCAACGATCCCCAGTGCTCGGCCACCGCGAACTCCGCCTCGACGCTGTGCCTCGGGGTGCGCCGGCCGATGAGCTGCGCGGTGGCGTCAGGGTCGCCCGCGACGGCCACGACCTCGAGGTCCCCATCAGCCTGCACCAGGCTGATCGCCGCCACCTGGAAGCCGACGACGCCGGCAGCACCGTCGACGATGAGGTCGAGGAGGTCCTGGAGGCTCTGCTGACCGCTGGCGTGGTTCATCAGCTGGGAGAGTCGCCGCAGCGCGGACATCTCAGGGAGCAGCTCCACGGGTGCCGTGCCGCTCGCCTGGTTGCCTGCCACCATCACCCGCCCGATCTGTCTGATTCCTCCCACGGTAACCAAGTCGGCTGCCGGCCGCGCGCTTCGTCCATTCTCAGGCGTGGTCCACCTCGAACCGGCAGGTGAACCCGTCACCGGCGTTCGGCAGCACGAACCGGCCATCGTCGGGCCGGACCGGAGCACCATCGAGGTCGATGGCCTCGGGGGTCGCCCCATGGACGACCAGGTGGAAGGCGCGGCGGCGGAACTCGGGGTAGCCCTCGCCCTCGACCTGGGCGTCGAGCGAGATCGTCCCGCCCGCGCGGGTGAGCGTGAACGTGGTGCGGTATGCCGCGCCGCTCGCCGCCGCCGAGGTCACCCCGTCGTCCTCACCGAGGAGTGAGCGGTGGGATCCGTCCTGAACCGGCACGAACAGGTGGAGCTCGACCACCTCGGGGTGGTAGCCGCTCGTCGAGGGCGGCGCCTCGACCCACATCGGGATGACGGCACCACCCCGGGCGTAGATCGGGATCCGGTCCATCGGCGTCGACGCCAGCACGAACCGACGACCACCCACGTGCTCCTTGCTGTGCCAGTCGTACCAGTCACCCCGGGGCAGGTAGACCTGGCGCGACGTGGCGCCCGCGGCCGTGACCGGTGCGACCAGCAGGTCGGTGCCGAACAGGTACTGGTCGTCGAGGTCGCGCACCGCGCCGTCGTACTGGTAGTCGAAGACCATCGGTCGCTGGATCGGCTCGCCGGTCTCAGCGGCCCGCAGGAACGCGCTGTAGATGTAGGGCAGCAACCGGTACCGCAGCACGATGGAGTCCCGGACGATGTCCTGGATGGCCTCGCCCCACGCCCAGGCGTACTGGTCGACGTTGCCGATCTCGGAGTGGTTGCGGCAGAACGGGGTCAGCGTGCCGTACTGCATCCACCGCAGGAACAGCTCGGCGTTGGAGTTGCCGGCGAAGCCGCCGATGTCCGCGCCGACGAAGGCCTGGCCCGAGATGCCGAAGCCCGACCCCATCGCGATGCCGAGCCACAGGTGGTCCCATCGCGAGAAGTTGTCGCCCATCCAGTTCGCGGCATACCGCTGGATGCCGGCGAAGCCGGCGCGGGAGAGGATGAACGTGCGCCGGTCGGGCATCGCGTCGAGCAGGCCCTGGGTGGTGGCCATCGCCATGAGCAGGGCGTACTGGTTGCGGTACCGCTCGTGCGAGTACTGGCCCCTGCCGAACCGCATGCCGGCCGAGGAGATCGTCCCGGTCGCCGGTTCGTTCATGTCGTTCCAGATCCCGGCCAGCCCGGACTTGACGTGGGCGGCGTTCAGCTCACCCCACCAGGTGCGCGCCTCCTGCGTGACGAAGTCCGGAAAGGCGGTGTTGCCGGGCCACACCTGGCCGATGTAGAGGTCGCCACCCTCGGTCCGGCAGAAGACGTCCCGGGCGAGGCCTTCGTCGAAGACGGCATACCCGGGGTCGAACTTCACCCCGGGGTCGATGATGGTGATGACCTGAAACCCCTTGTCCGACAGCCGTTTCAGCATCCCGGGCGGGTCGGGGAAGCGCTCGGGGTCCCAGGTGAAGACGCGGTAGCCGTCCATGTACTCGATGTCGAGCCAGAGCGCGTCGCACGGGATGTCGTGGTCGCGGTGTCGCTGCCCGATGGCCTCGACCGCTTCCTGGGTGTAGTCGAACCACCGGCACTGGTGGTAGCCCAGCGACCAGAGCGGCGGCAGCGGGATCCGGCCAGTCAACCCCGTGTATGCCGTGAGGATGGCGGGCATGTCGGGTCCGGCGAAGATGTACTCGGTGTACTGGCCCCCGGCGAAGCTGATGCGGTACTCCTCGGGTGAGGAGAACTCGTAGAAGCCGCGGTAGCCGTTGTCGAGGAACGACCCCGCCATCGACCCTGCCGGGTACGTCTGGTGGTAGAAGAACGGGATAGTGACGTAGAAGGGGTCGAACTCGACGCTCGTGCGGTCGCCGCGGGGGTCGCCGGGCTCCTTGCCGGCCGTGAACTCCTTGGTCTCGCTCGGGCTCAGGACATCCGTGTTCCAGAGCGTGAAGTCCCGGCCCTTGCGGTTGTGCCGGCCCGACTTCTCGCCCAGCCCGTAGATGGCATCCTCTTGGCGGCACCGGCGCCGCACGGTGAACGCGTCGTTGAGCGTCGCGTACGCCCAGTAGCGGCCCTGCTCGTCGGCGGCGGTCTCGACGACCACGGTGCCGTCGCTGCGGTGCACGTCCAACCGGAACGGGTCGAGCCACAGCGACACCACGAGGGCCGCGGTGACGACCCGGACTCGCTCGTCGTCCCGCTCGACGGTGAACTCGACCTCGTCCGCGAGGGGGTCGACGCACACGGCGAAGGTGGGCGACTCGTCGAAGACTCCCCCTCGGCTCATCGTGACCCGCACGACCTCGGGGCTGACGACGTCGATGCGAAGCCGCTCGGTCTCGACGTCCGCCAGGACGCCTCGAGGGGTCTCGGTGACCGAGCCGACCCGTTCGAAGCGGATGAAGTGATCGGTCTCGAACACGGTGCACCTTTCGGGGACGGCCGCGGCCTCGGGCCGGCGCGGGGGAATCGCCGACCCATTCTCGTGGCGGGCGTCGTTGCCGTCCATGGGAAGCCCAGTGCTCCACCAAAGGGCGGAGGGCGGGCCGGTCGGCGATGGCTAGCGTCGTGCTGCCGGGCCGGACCGTCCCCCAGCCTCGAGGACTGGCATCGAGGACCGGCATCGTCGAGGAGGAGATCTCGTGGCGGACAAGCAGGACGGCGCAATGATCGTGCAACTGGCCCAGTGGGGCGCAGCCATGGGCCTCGAGGAGGCCATGCAGACCGTGTGGGCCGAGGACTTCGACCCCGACACTGCGTCGGTCGAGAACCCCCTCGTGTCCCGGGTCCTCAACTGGGGCGAGACCATCGGCACGCTGACCAAGAACGGTCTCGTGGACACTGACCTCGTCCTCGACTGGCTCTGGGTCGCCGGCGCGTGGCAACGGGTCGGACCCGCCGCGCTCAAGCAGCGCGAGAAGTACGGCGTGCCGCAGCTCTACGAGAACTTCGAGGCGCTGGCGGCCAGGCAGGGCAGCTGACCGCCAGCACCCCGCGGTTTCAGCCAGCCTCCGCGACGGTAGCCGAGAGCTCGTGGTGGCCGCCGCCCAGGCTGTGCTGCGTGCCGTCGGGCAGCTCCACCCGCGCCTCGACGCCCTCGGGCACCTCGACCCGCAGGGCGAACCGTCCCTGCTCGTCGAGCGTCCAGTCCGTGGCCACTACACCCTGCCGTGTCTCGAGCGACGCCTTGGCCCAGGTCAGTCCGCCGCCAGGCTTCGGTGCGATCCGTACCTGGGCGTATCCCGGGGCCGCCGGCGCGATACCGCCGATGGTGCGGTGCATCCAGTCGGCAACCGCTCCGAGGGCATAGTGGTTGAAGCTCGTCATCTGGCCTGAGTTGATGGTGCCGTCGGGCAGCATGGAGTCCCAGCGCTCCCAGACCGTGGTCGCGCCCATCGTGACGGGGTAGAGCCACGAGGGGCACTCGCGCTCGAGCAGTAGCCGGTACGCCTCGTCGAGGTGCCCGGTTGAGGTGAGCGCGTCGGTCACGAAGGGCGTACCGGCGAACCCGGTGGACACCCGGAACCCGTTCTCGCGAGCCAGCTCCGCGAGACGGTTACCGGCCCCCAGGCGGTCGGCGTCGTCGAGCAGGCCGAACTCGATGGCCAGCGCGTAGACCGTCGCGCAGTCGCTGTGCACGCGACCACCGTCGGTCACGTAGTGCTTCTGGAACGCGCCGCGGACCCGGTCGGCGAGGGCAGCGAAGTCGCCCGCGTCGTCGGGGTTGCCCAGGATCTCGGCGACAGCGGCGAGCTGGCGCAGGGTGCGGTAGTAGCAGGCGGTCGCGACGACGCCGTTGTCTGCCTTGGCCTTGATCGGGTCGTCCGGCGGGGCCTGGGGGTCGAGCCAGTCACCGAACTGGAAGCCGGTGTCCCACAGGTCGGTGTCCGACAGGAGCCCCTCGACCCGGCGGGCGTGCGCGACCATCGCCGGGTACTGGCGCGCCAGGGCGTCGCGGTCGGCATACGCCTCCCACAGCGCCCATGGCACCCAGACCGCCGCGTCGCTCCAGATCGCGGTGCTGTCTGGGTCCGGGAAGTCCCTCGGGATCTCCATGTACTTGAGCACGTCCGGCACGACGAACGGCACCATGCCCTCGGCGTGCGCCTGCTCGAGGTCGACGTCCACGAGCCAGTCCGACAGGAATCCGGAGACGTCATACAGGTATGCCGCGGTCGGCGCGAACGCGGCGATGTCGCCGGTCCAGCCCAGCCGCTCGTCACGCTGGGGGCAGTCGGTGGGCACGTCGAGGAAGTTGCCCTTGAGTCCCCAGACCACGTTGCGGTGGAGCTGGTTGAGCAGCTCGTCGGAGCACTCGAAGGTCCCGGTCGGACGCAGCTCGGAGTGGACGACGACGGCCTCGACGGAGTCCTGGGTGAGCTCCCCCGGCCACCCGGTCACCTCGGCATACCGGAAGCCGTGGAAGGTCTTGGTGGGCTCGAAGGTGTCCACTCCCCCGCTCAGCACGAACCGGTCGGTGGCCTGGGCGGTGCGCAGCGGCCGGGTGCCGAGCTCGTCGTGCTCGAGCACCTCGGCGTGCCGGATCGTGATCTCGTGACCAGCTTCTCCCTCCACCGTGAAGCGCAGCCAGCCGACGAGGTTCTGGCCGAAGTCGACGATCGTGGCCCCGGCCGGTGAGGTCCAGACCTTGCTCGGTCGCAGCGTCTCCTGGCGGCGAACGGGCGGCCCGAGATAGGGCTGCAGCCGCCCGAGGTCGGACTCGACGGGGTGGACCCCGGTCCATCCCTCGAGCAGGGCACCGGGCCGGGTCCAGTCCGCGGACCCGACCCGGGCGTCGATGGTCTGGCCGTCGTAGAGGTCGTTCGCCACGGTCGACGACGGACCCGCCTGCCACGTGGCGTCCGTCCCCACCACCTGGCGGTGTCCGTCCTCGAACTCGACCTGCAGCTCGGCGAGGGCCGCGAGCTCGGGGCCGTAGAAGGCTCGCCCACCGCTCCAGCCGAGGCGGCCGCGGTACCAGCCGTTGCCGAGCGCGAGCCCGAGCACCGAGGTCTGCGTCACCAGAGCCGTGACGTCGTAGCTCTGGTACCGCAGCCGCCACTCGTAGCTGGTCCAGCCGGGCGTGAGCACGTCCTGCGACACCGCGGCGCCGTTGATGGTGGGTTCCACGATCCCCTGCGCCGTGACCACCAGGGTGGCCGAGCGCACCGGGCCGTGATCGAGGTCGAGGCTGAACTCCTTGCGCAGCAACGGCGCACCGGCGAAGTCCTCGTCGGGGGCGATGAACTCTGCGGACTCGGGAGACCACGTGTGGGTCATGACTGCCTTTCGGTCGTGCGCGGGATGGTCGGAGTGGTTCAGCCCTTGACCGCGCCGGACGTCATGCCGGCGACGATCTTGCGGTTGAAGAAGATGAACAGGACCAGCGGTGGGATCGTCACGAGCACGATGTTCATGAAGAGCAGGTTGTACTGCGTGCTGAACTGGCTCAGGAAGTTGAACAAGGTGAGCTGGACCGTGGCGTTCTCGTCACCCGGCAGGAAGTACAGCGGGTTGACGAAGTCGCTGAAGATGAAGACCGAGGTCGTCAGGATCACCGTGATCGTCACCGGGCGCAGCAGCGGGAAGATCACCCGGAAGAACAGCGACAGCCCGGTGCAGCCGTCGATCATCGCGGCCTCGTCGAGCTCACGCGGGATGGCCGCCACGAACGCCCGGAACAGCAGTACGGCGAAGGCCATCTGGAACGCGACCTCGACCAGGATCAACCCCGGCAGGGTCTTGAAGATGTGCAGCTGCTGGAGCACCCAGATGGTGGGGACGACGGCTGGGGGGATGATCAGGCCGGAGACGACGAGGACGTTGGCGATGTTCGCCACCCGGCCCGGCCTGCGCTGGATGACGTAGCCCACCATCGAGCACAGGACCACGATGATCGTGACCGAGGCAACGGTGAGGATGGTGCTGTTCTTGAACGCCACCAGCAGGATCCCGTCGCGGGCCGTGAACACATCCTTGATGTTGTCGAGGATCCGCCAGTGGGTCGGCAGCGAGAAGCTGAGGTCCGAGGACTCGTTCTCGTCCTTGGACGCGGTGAGGAACATGAACAGGAACGGGACGACGAAGACGACCAGGGCGACCAGGATCGCCACGACCTCGAGCGAGGTTCGGCGCAGGGATCTCATGACTCGACCTCGCGGGAGTTGAAGTAGCGGAAGAGCGGGAAGACGATGAGTGACACCAGGACGAACAGGACCACGTTCCCCGCAGTGGCGAGGCCGAAGAACCCCGCTTGGTACTGCTTGTAGATGACCGAGGCGATGACGTCGCTGCTGAACCCGGGGCCTCCCCCAGTCATGGTCCAAATGAGGTCGAACGAGCGCAGGCCACCGATCAGCGAGAGCAGGATGACCGTGAAGGTCGCCGGGCGCGCCAGGGGAAGGGTGACGTTCCGGAACTTCGTCCAGGCCCCACCACCGTCGACATCGACGGCCTCGTAGTAGTCCTTGGGGATCGCCAGGATGCCGGCGATGTAGATGAGGGTGGCCAGGCCGACGCCCTTCCAGACGTCGACGAGGGCGACCGAGAGCAGCGCGGTGCTGGGGTTGCCCAGCCAGTCCGGGGAGGTGATCCCGACCTTGCTCAGGACGACGGCCACCAGACCGGTGTCCGGCTGGAGCAGCATGCTGAAGGTGATACCGACAGCCACGGTGCTGACCAGGACCGGGAAGAAGACCACCGAACGCAGGAATCCCCGGGAGCGGATGGGGCCGGTGAGGAGAACCGCGAACACCATGCCCAGCACGACCTTGAGGCCGCTGGTGACCACCGCGTAGATCAGCGTGTTCTTCAGACCGCTGACCAGCGACTGCTCGGAGAAGAACTGGCGGAAGTTGTCCAGACCGATGAACTGCGAGTCGAACAGCGTCCACCGGGTGAGGGAGTAGTAGAACGCGATGACCGTCGGCACCACGAAGATGAGGCCGTAGACGAGACCTGCTGGTGCGTAGAACCAGTACGAGTACGTGCGGGCCCGGAGGTTCTGCGCATCGCTCCTGGTCCTGCCCGGCCTCCGGGTGGACCGCCCGGCCCCCGCGTTGCCGCGGGGACCGACCGGGGTGGCCTCTTCAGGCCGGGACCGGATTACCATCCCGGCAGTCCTAGCTGCTTGGCCTGCTTGGTCACGTCCGCGTCATACTGCGCAGCGCCATCCTTGGCCGAGGTCTGACCGGTGGCGACGGCGACGGTGATCTGCTCCAGCGACGGGCCCTTGACCGGGGACAGGAACTCCAGGGCCGGGGTCGTGGCCTTCGCGGTGATGTAGGCCTCGAGGTCCTTGGCGACCGGGGGCGCGCTGGCTGGCAGGCTGTAGCCCTTGACCAGGTAGGGACCGGTGGGCGGCGCCGCCGAGGTGTAGGCGTCGGAGCCGGCGGGCGACGCGACGAACGCGATGAACTTCTTGGCCGCGTCGAGCTTGGCGCCGGTCGTCGTCTTGGGGATGTACTGGCCGCCCGGCTCCCACAGGGTGGCGCCGTTGGTGCTGGCGTCGTCACCGGGGATCCCGAAGAAGCCGATCTTGGCTGCCTGCGCAGGCGGGAGGGTGCCCACCGGGAAGGTGAGGAGCGGGTACTGCGCCGCCCTGCCCGAGGCGAGGAGCTTGATGCCCTGGGCGAAGGTGGTGGATCCGGCGCTGGCATTGAGCCAGCCCTTCTGCTTGGCCTCGGCAGTCTTCTCGAAGCCCTTCTCCGCAGCCTGGTCGGTGGCGTACTTGACCTTGTTGGCGGTGTAGTCCGTGGCGAAGCTCGGGTTGGCGGCGGCGACGTTGTGGTAGTCGCCGAGCACGAACAGCTGTGAGGTCCAGGTGTCCTTGAAGCTCCCCAGGACCGCGGTGATGCCCGAGGCCTTGATCTTGTCGCTGTTCGACTCGAACTCGGCCCAGGTCTTCGGGACCTGCAGGTTCAGCTTGGCGTAGACGTCCTTGTTGTAGAGGATGCCGCCACCCATGGCCGTGCCCCAGGGAGCGCCGTAGACCTTGCCGTTCTGGGTCACTGCCGGCAGGAACGACGGGTCGGTGTTGGCCAGGGCCGGGTCGTTGGTGAGGTCCACCAGCGTCTTGGCCGGGCTGAGCGCCGCGAGCAGCGAGCCGGAGTTGTACCAGAAGACATCCGCCATGTCGCCGGTCGACAGCTTGGTCTTGACGATGTTGTCACCGTCGGAGCCGCCGGGACGGGTCTCGGTCTTGACCGTGATGGTCGGGTTGGCCTTCTCGAACGCCGCGATCTCGGCGGCCGCCGGCTTGACCGTGGTGTCGGCGCTGTCTGTCAGCAGCGTGATCTCGGTCTTCCCGCTGCCGCCGCCTGAACCGGAGCCCGACGAACTCGAGCAGGCAGCGAGCGGGACAAGGGCTGAGGCCGCGACCATGGCGATCGCGAACCTGGGGCGAAAAGTCTTCATTGGTACCTCCACAGCGTTGGGGCGCGTGTCCGCGATGTCTTCACCGATTTTGAATCGCTTCATTCGGTCGCTTCAAGGTAGGGTCCCGATCTGTCAGTGTCAACAGTTCCGCAGAGACTCTTTGGGAATCGTGCTCGACAATTTCCATGCAGCCGACGAGTTGTCGGCGAGGAGGGGTTGACCTGACCGATCGCCTGCGCTTTACTCGGAACCTCGCAGATGAAGCGCTTCATTGCTCCGGGTGCGGCCACCACTCACATGACAGGATCACCATGACGACTTTCGGCGACATCGCGGAGCGGCTCGCCCACCAGGCCATCGAGCTGCCGTCCTGGGCGTTCGGCAACTCGGGCACACGCTTCAAGGTCTTCACGACGCCGGGGACTCCCCGCACCGTGGAGGAGAAGCTCGCCGATGCCGCGACGGTCCACCGCCTCACCGGCCTGGCCCCCTCCGTCGCCCTGCACATCCCGTGGGACCGGGTCGACGACTACGACAAGCTGAGCCGGCACGCCCAGGACCTCGGGGTGCGGCTCGGGACCATCAACTCCAACACGTTCCAGGACGACGACTACAAGTTCGGCAGCCTGACCCACGTCGACGAGCGGATCCGGGCCAAGGCCATCGCGCACCAGCTCGAGTGCATCGACATCATGGACCAGACCGGCAGCCGGGACCTCAAGATCTGGCTGCCGGACGGCACGAACTACCCGGGGCAGGGTGACCTGCGCGACCGCCAGGACCGCCTGGCCGACAGCCTCCAGCAGGTGTACGCCCGCCTCGGCGAGCACCAGCGGCTGGTACTGGAGTACAAGTTCTTCGAGCCGGCCTTCTACGCCACCGACGTCCCCGACTGGGGCACCTCGCTCGTCCAGTGCCTGGCGCTCGGCGAGCGGGCCATGGTGTGCCTGGACACCGGTCACCACGCCCCGGGGACCAACATCGAGTTCATCGTCATGCAGCTGCTGCGCCTGGGTCGCCTCGGCGCCTTCGACTTCAACTCCCGCTTCTACGCCGACGACGACCTCATCGTCGGCGCGGCCGACCCGTTCCAGCTCTTCCGGATCCTCCACGAGGTGGTGCGCGGAGGCGGGTACGGACCTGGCAGCGAGGTCGCCTTCATGCTCGACCAGTGCCACAACGTCGAGGACAAGATCCCGGGCCAGATCCGCTCCGTGCTCAACGTGCAGGAGATGACCGCTCGCGCGCTCCTCGTGGACCGGACCGCGTTGCTCGAGGCCGAGCGGGCCGGGGACGTCCTCGCGGGCAACGGCATCCTCATGGACGCCTTCTACACCGACGTGCGCGCAGACCTCGCCGACTGGCGGGCCGGCCGCGGCCTTCCAGCCGACCCCATGCAGGCGTATGCCGCCAGCGGCTACCAGTCCCAGATCGCCGCCGACCGTGTGGGCGGGACCCAGGCCGGCTGGGGCGCCTGACCACCCGTCTGACAACCCATGACCACGAAGGAAGCCATGAACACCGTCGTCGCAGACCTGATCGCCCGGTCCAACCAGCTGGGTGCCGATCCCAAGAACACCAACTATGCCGGCGGCAACACCTCCGCCAAGGGCACCGAGACCGACCCCGTCACCGGCGAGCAGGTCGACCTGCTCTGGGTCAAGGGCTCGGGCGGCGACCTCGGCACCCTCACGGAGTCCGGCCTCGCGGTGCTGCGGCTCGACCGGGTGCGCGCCCTGGTGGACGTCTATCCCGGCGTCGACCGTGAGGACGAGATGGTCGCGGCGTTCGACTTCTGCCTGCACGGCAAGGGTGGCGCGGCGCCCTCGATCGACACCGCCATGCACGGCCTGGTCGACGCGCCCCACGTCGACCACCTGCACCCGGACAGCGGCATCGCGATCGCCACCGCCAAGGATGGCGAGCACCTGACCAAGGAGATCTACGGCGACCGGGTCGTGTGGGTGCCGTGGCGTCGTCCCGGCTTCCAGCTCGGACTGGACATCGCCGAGATCAAGAAGGCCAACCCCCAGGCCATCGGCACCATCCTCGGTGGCCACGGCGTCACCGCCTGGGGCGCGACCAGCGACGAGGCGCAGGCGAACTCGGTCTGGATCATCGAGACGGCGCAGGTCTATCTCGACGAGCACGGCAAGGCCGATCCGTTTGGTGCGCCCGTGCCCGCGTTTGCCGCGCTGTCGCAGGACGAGCGTCGCGCCAAGGCCGCCGCACTCGCGCCGCACGTCCGCGCCGTCGCCTCGAAGGACCGCCCGATGGTCGGTCACTTCACCGATGCCGAGGTGGTCCTGGAGTTCCTCGCCCACGAGAAGCTCGCCCACCTCGCCGAGCTCGGCACCTCCTGCCCCGACCACTTCCTGCGCACCAAGGTCAAGCCCCTGGTCGTCGACGTCCCCGCGGACGCCAGCGTCGAGGACACCGTCGCCCGGCTCGGCGAGCGGCACGCGGCATACCGTGAGGACTACCAGGCTTACTACGACCGCCATGCGACGCCCAACTCCTCCGCGATCCGTGGGGCCGACCCGGCGATCGTGCTCGTGCCCGGGGTCGGGATGTTCTCCTTCGGCAAGGACAAGCAGACTGCGCGGGTCGCCGGAGAGTTCTACGTCAACGCCATCAACGTCATGCGCGGCGCCGAGTCGGTCTCGACGTACTCCCCCATCGACGAGTCCGAGAAGTTCCGGATCGAGTACTGGGCGCTCGAGGAGGCCAAGCTGGCCCGCCTGCCCAAGCCCCGCTCCCACGCCGGCCGGATCGCCCTGGTGACCGGCGCCGCCTCCGGCATCGGCAAGGCGATCGCCACCCGCCTCGCGGCAGAGGGTGCCTGCGTCGTCATCGCCGACCTCGACCTCGCCAAGGCCCAGGACGCGGCGGCCGAGCTGGGCACCGCCGATGTCGCCGTCGGAGTGCAGGCCAACGTCACCGACGCCGCGCAGGTGCAGGCTGCCGTGGACGCGGCCCTGCTCGCCTTCGGCGGACTCGACCTGCTGGTCAACAACGCTGGTCTGTCGATCTCCAAGCCCCTGCTGGAGACCACCGAGGCCGACTGGGACCTGCAGCACGACGTCATGGCCAAGGGCAGCTTCCTCATGGCCAAGGCCGCGGCGAAGGCGATGATCGACCAGAAGCTCGGCGGCGACATCGTGTACATCTCCTCCAAGAACTCCGTGTTCGCCGGTCCCAACAACATCGCCTACAGCGCCGTGAAGGCCGACCAGGCCCACCAGGTGCGCCTGCTGGCCGCCGAGCTCGGCGAGTACGGCATCAAGGTCAACGGCATCAACCCCGACGGGGTGGTCCGCGGTAGCGGCATCTTCTCCAGCGGGTGGGGTGCCAAGCGCGCCGCTGTCTACGGCGTGCCGGAGGAGGAGCTGGGGGCCTACTACGCGCAGCGGACGCTGCTCAAGCGCGAGGTGCTGCCCGACCACGTGGCCAATGCCGCAGCCCTGATCACCTCGGACGAGTTCAGCCACACCACCGGGCTGCACATCCCAGTCGACGCCGGCGTTGCCGCGGCCTTCCTGCGATAGTCGGACCGGGCAATGACAGCACGGGTGTTCGGCGCCATCGACATCGGCGCCTCCGGTGGCCGCGTCATGGCCGGCGTGGTCCATCGGGACGCGACCACGCTGCACACCGTGCACCGCTTCCCCAATGGCGCACTGCACCGTGACGGCCACCTCCGCTGGGACCTCACCGCCCTGTTCGCCGAGGTGCTGACCGGGCTGCGCGCCCTCGCGCGGGGCTTCCCGGAGGTGGAGTCGGTCGGCATCGACACCTGGGCGGTCGACTACGGGCTGCTTGACAGCGACGGTGCGCTGCTCGCCGAGCCGGTGTCCTACCGGGACACCAGGAGCGACGCAGCGGTGCCCCGCGTGCACGAACGCGTGAGCCGCGACGCCCTGTATGCCGTGAACGGGCTCCAGTTCCTGCCCTTCAACACCCTGTACCAGCTGGAGGCCGAGCGCGAGTCCCCGTTGTGGGACAAGGCAGCTCACCTCGTCCTGATCCCCGACCTCCTCGCGTACTGGCTCACCGGTGCCCTGGCGACCGAGGCCACCAACGCCTCGACCACCGGCCTCGTCGACGTGCGCACCGGGCAGTGGTCCACGCAGCTCCTGGACGACCTCGCGATCCCGCCCGCCCTGCTGCCGCCCCTCGAGCAGCCAGGGACGATCAGGGGTCGCCTCCTGCCCGCGGTCCTCGACCAGACGGGACTGTCGCCCAGAACCGTCGTCACCACCGTGGGCTCGCACGACACCGCCTCGGCGGTGGTCGGCGTCCCCGCCACGAGCTCGCGGTTCGCCTACGTCTCCAGCGGCACCTGGTCGCTCGTGGGGCTCGAGCTCGACAAGCCGGTCCTGACCGCCGAGAGCCAGCAGGCCAACTTCACCCACGAGGGCGGTGTCGACGGACGGATCCGCTTCCTGCGCAACGTCGGCGGCCTCTGGCTGCTCCAGGAGTCGCTGCGCGACTGGGCGGCGACAGGTCGACCGTTCACCGCCGCGGACCTCCTCGGCGAAGCCGAGGCCCTCCCCGCGGGCGGCCCGGTCGTCGATGTCGACGACCCAACCTTCATTCCTCCAGACGACATGCCGGCACGGATCAGCGCAGCAGCCGTCTCGGCCGGGCTCGCACCCCCGAGTACCCCGGCCCAGACGGTGCGCTGCATCCTCGACTCGCTCGCGACGGCATACGCCCGGACGGTCCGGCAGGCGACCACGCTGGCCCAGCAGGACGCCGACGTGATCCACATCGTCGGCGGCGGTTCGCAGAACGCCCTGCTGGGCCAGCTCACCGCCGACCTGTCAGAACTGCCGGTCACCGCAGGGCCGGTCGAGGCGACGGCCCTGGGCAACGTGCTCGTCCAGGCGCGGGCGGTGGGCGCCGCGCCCGCCACCCTTGAACAGATCCGGGCCGGTCTCGCCCGCACCCAGGCGGTCCGCCGGTACCGCCCGTCGTGACACGCGCGCGGGGCGCCGACCAGGGGCCGACCGGCCCCACCCACGAACGCGGTACGTTTCCTCGACGAACGGAGTGCGAATGGCATCGGTGAGCATCAAGGACGTGGCGGCGCGGGCCGGGGTCTCCCTCGGCACGGTATCCAACGTGCTCAACCGGCCGGCCGCCGTGCGCCCAGCGACCCGCGCCCGGGTCGAGGCCGCCATAGCCGAGCTGGGGTTCGTCCCCAATGGCTCGGCGAGGCAGCTCGCCGCCGGTCGCAGCCGGACCATCGCCTATCTGGTCCTCGACACCGCCAACCCGTTCTTCAACGACGTCGCCCGCGGCATCGAGGAGGTGGCGCGCACCAGCGGACTGTCGCTCTTTCTCTGCAACAGCGACCAGGACGCCGAGCGTGAGGACGAGTACCTCGAGCAGCTCGCCCAGCTTCGCGTGCGGGGTGTCCTCATCACTGCCATGGACTACTCCAACCCGCGGCTGAAGGGGCTGCGCGACCAGGGCGTGCCGGTCGTGCTCGTCGACCGCGCACCGGACACCCCCGAGGACTGGTGCACCGTCGGCGTCGACGACGTCACCGGCGGCAGCCTCGCCATCAGCCACCTGGTCGAGGGCGGCCACCGCAGGCTCGCCCTGGTGGGCGGTCCCGGCAACATCCCGCAGGTCGCCGACCGTCACACCGGAGCCGTCAACGCCATGGTGGATGCGGGGCTGGACCCACAGGACCTCGTCTGGATCCAGACCGACGCCCTCACCATCGCTGACGGGCGCCGGGCGGGTGAGCGGCTGCTTGGGCTGCCCAAGCGCCGCAGGCCGAGCGGGGTCTTCTGTGCCAACGACCTGCTCGCCTTGGGGCTGCTCCAGCACCTCATCCAGCACGGGGTCCGCGTCCCGGAGGACGTCGCCATCGTGGGGTACGACGACATCGAGTACGCCGCCGGTGCGGCCGTCCCGCTGACCTCCGTCGCCCAGCCCCGGCTGCTCCTCGGCCGGACTGCCGCACGGCTCCTGGCAGAGGAGAGCGAAGCCGGAACCGACCACCAGCACCAGCACGTCGTCTTCCCCCCGGAGCTGGTGGCCAGGGCGTCCACCGCGGTCACGAGGACCGGTCCGTGAAGATCGCGCTGTTCGTGACCTGCCTGGGTGACGTGGTGTTCCCCGACGTGGGCAAGGCCACGGTGACGGTGCTCGAGCGGTTGGGGCACGAGGTGGTGTTTCCCGGCGAGCAGACGTGTTGCGGCCAGATGCACACGAACACCGGGTACCAGCGGGACGCCCTTGGCTTGGTCGCGCACCACGTCGAGGTCTTCGAGGCGGCCCTCGCGGCCGGGTGCGAGGCCGTCGTGGCGCCGTCGGGGTCCTGCGCGGGCTCGGTGCGCCACCAGCACGCGGCGGTGGCGCGCCGGTTCGGCGACGAGGCCCTGGCGGTGCGCGCCGAGGCCGTGGCGGCGCGGACGTACGAGCTGTCGCAGCTGCTGGTGGAGGTCCTCGGGGTGACCGACGTGGGGGCGTCGTTCCCGCACCGGGTGACCTACCACCCCACGTGTCACTCGTTGCGGTTGCTGGGGGTCGGCGACGCGCCACTGCGGCTCCTGCGGGAGGTTCGCGGCATCGACCTCGTCGAGCTCCCAACGGCCGAGGTCTGCTGCGGGTTCGGGGGCACGTTCTCGGTCAAGAACGCCGAGACCTCCACGGCCATGCTCGCCGACAAGATGACGGCCGTGCTCACCACGCGGGCCGAGGTCGTCACGGCGGGCGACGCGTCGTGCCTGATGCACATCGGTGGTGGCCTCTCGAGGTTGCGGACCGGGGTGCGCCCGGTGCACCTCGCCGAGATCCTCGCCTCGACCGAGGGCGGCACCCGGTGAGCACCTTCCTGGGTATGCCGCGTGGCTGGGCCCCGGGTCCCGCCGGTGTGCGTGGTCCGGCCGCCGACACCGGGGTCGGTCAGCTGAGCGGTGACCGGTCGTTCCCCGCCGCGGCACACGACGCGCTCGCGGACACCCGGCTGCGGGCCAACCTGGCGCATGCCACCTCCACGATCCGCGGCAAGCGCGCCCAGGTCGTCGCCGAGGTACCGGACTGGGAGGCGCTGCGTGATGCGGGGTCGGCGATCAAGGCCGACGCGATGGCCTGCCTGCCCGAGCTTCTCGAACAGCTCGAGGCCGCAGTGGTAGCCCGTGGCGGGGTGGTGCACTGGGCCCGCGATGCCGCGGAGGCGAACGCGATCGTGGTCGACCTGGTCAAGGCCACCGGCGCCGACGAGGTCGTCAAGGTCAAGTCGATGGCGACCCAGGAGATCGGGCTCAACGAGGCGCTCGACGCCGCCGGCATCACCCCCCACGAGACCGACCTCGCCGAGCTCATCGTCCAGCTCGGGCGCGACAAGCCGTCGCACATCCTCGTGCCGGCGATCCACCGCGGCCGGGCCGAGATCCGCGAGATCTTCGCGCGGGAGATGCCCGGCGTCGACCCGACCCTGACCGACGACCCGGCCGCGCTCGCGGCCGCAGCCCGCACCCATCTGCGCGAGGTGTTCCTGCGCGCCCGTGTGGCCGTGTCGGGTGCGAACTTCGCGGTCGCCGAGACCGGCACCCTGACCGTGGTCGAGTCCGAGGGCAACGGCCGGATGTGCCTGACCCTGCCCGAGGTCCTGATCACGGTGATGGGCATCGAGAAGGTCATCCCCACCTGGCGCGACCTGGAGGTCTTCCTCCAGCTACTCCCTCGCTCCTCCACAGGCGAGCGGATGAACCCCTACACCTCCACGTGGACCGGCGTGGTCCCAGGCGACGGGCCGCAAGAGTTCCACCTGGTGCTGCTCGACAACGGCCGCACCCGCGCCCTGGCCGACGAGCTCGGCCGGACCGCCCTGCACTGCATCCGCTGCTCGGCCTGCCTGAACGTCTGCCCTGTCTACGAACGCACCGGCGGCCATGCGTACGGCTCGGTCTACCCCGGCCCGATCGGCGCGATCCTCACGCCTCTGCTGACCGGCCTGACCGGGGGCGACGACCCCAACGACTCGCTGCCCTACGCCTCCAGCCTCTGCGGCGCCTGCTACGACGTCTGCCCCGTGAAGATCAACATCCCCGACATCCTCGTCCAGCTGCGCGCCGAACACACCGAGGCCCACGCCGACACCCATCGGCTGCCCAGCCCGGAAGCCGCCGCGATGAAGGCTGCCGCGTGGGTGATGGCCGACGACGGGCGCTTCGCGAAGGCGGGCCGGGCTGCGGGCTGGGCACGACACGGCATACGCGACGGCAAACCAGTCCTGCCGCTGCCGCCGCCCCTGAACGGGTGGACCGCCTCTCGGGACGCACCTGCCCTGCCCACGGAGACCTTCCGCGACTGGTGGGACCGCACCCGCAAGGCGCCGCAGTGAGCGCCCCCGACACCGCCCGTGCGGAGGTCCTGGCCCGGATCCGCAGCGCTCTCGGCGATGGCGCCCCCGCCGCGCCGGTGCCCCGCGACTACCGCACCACCGGTGCCTTCGCCCCCGGCTCACCCGAGCTGGTCACCCAGCTCACCGAGCGCCTGCAGGACTACCGGGCGACCGTCATCCGGGTCGACAGCGAGGCCATGGTCGGCCATGCCGTCGCCGACGCCCTGACCTCCCGGACAGTCGACCACGCCATCGCGCCCCCGGGGCTGCCACCCGCCTGGACTGCCCGCCTGCCCCACGTCACCACCGACGACGGCAGCGCCACCGCCCGCGACCTCGACCAGATCCCCGCGGTCATCACCGGATCGGTCCTCGCGGTCGCCGACACCGGCACCATCGCCCTCGACGGCAGCCCCCTGTGCGGACGACGCGCCATCACCCTGGTTCCCGACACCCATCTGTGCATCGTGCTCGCGGGCGACATCGTGCACACCGTGCCCGAGGGGCTGGCCGGGCTCGACCCCGCCCGGCCACTCACCCTCATCAGCGGGCCGTCAGCCACCAGCGACATCGAGCTGAGCCGCGTCGAAGGCGTTCACGGCCCGCGCACCCTCATCGTCCTCATCGTTGGCTGAGCCTGCGGCGGCGGGTGAGCTCGCTGCCACGAGCCCGAGTGCCTCGTCGAGTGCTCGGCCAGTGAGTCGCCCCTGACAGGTGCGCACTGCGGTGATCACCTCCGCCAGCAGCTCGATCTCACCCTCGAGCGCGTAGTCGGTGATCTCGTCTCCGAACAGTTCCCCCATGGCACCACAACGACGCGGCGGTGGTCATGGGTATGCCGCACCGGTGTCCAGAGCGCGTGGCGAGGCGAGTCGGGCCCGAACGGTCGATCCGGCCCTCGTCCGTTCGGCCGAGCCGTCAGCGGTCGGGCCAGCCGGTGTAGCCCTCGGCGAGCCAGGTGGACCCGGCCCGCGAGCCGACCACGGAGGCGAGCTCACCGATCTGACGCCGAATGTCGAAGTCGCTCGCGTCAGGCAGGCGGTGCAGCATCGTGGTCATCCAGTACGAGAAGTGCTGCGACCGCCACACCCTGGACAGGGCCCGCTGCGTGTAGCCCTCGAGGGCGTCGTCGTCGCCCGTGCGCAGGACGCGCTCGAGGGCCTCGGCCAGCACCCGCACGTCCGCCAGCGCGAGGTTAAGGCCCTTGGCCCCGGTCGGCGGCACCGTGTGGGCCGCGTCCCCGGCCAACAGCAGGTTGCCGTAGCGCATCGGCTCGTTGACGAAGCTCCGGAAGCGGAGCACCGCCTTGTCGGTGATCGGCCCCTCGACCAGAGCGTGGCCGTTGGCGCCGACCCTGGCCTGGAGCTCGGACCAGATCCGGTCGTCGGACCACGAGTCGACGTCCTCCTCGGGATCGCACTGGAAGTACATGCGCTGCATCGACTCGGTGCGCTGGCTGATGAGCGCGAACCCCCGCTCGGAGTGGTTGTAGATCAGCTCGGGTGCACTCTTCGGTGCCTGGCACAGGATCCCGAACCAGGCGAACGGGTACTCGCGAAAGTACTGCCGCCGCTGGCTTTCCGGGATCTCGTGGCGAGTCAGGCTGCGCGATCCGTCAGCGCCGACGAGGTACCGACAGTGGACCTCCTGCGACCCGCCGGAGGAGTCGGTGAAGCGGATCACGGGCCGCTCGCTGGTGAGGTCCGCGACGGCGGTGTCACTGACGCCGAAACGGACGTCCCCGCCGGCCTTCTCCCGCGCGGTCGCGAGGTCCGTGAAGACCGAGGTCTGCGGGTAGAGCCACACCGACGCCCCGACGAGGTCCCGGAAGTCGACGCGGTGCGAGGAGCCGCCGAAGGCCAGCTCGATGCCGGCATGCTCGTCACCGGCCGTGAGGACGCGGTCCGAGACCCCGCTGTCCACGAGGGAGCCGGACGCTGTCGCGTTCGAGGATGCCGGCGCGGACCGTGTTCTCGATCTCGAGCCGGGTGCGGTGGTCCACGACGACCGAGTCGATCCCCTGCAACGCGAGCAAGTGCGCGAGCATCAGGCCGGCGGGTCCGCCGCCGACGATGCCCACCTCGGTGGTGGTCACCTGCGGTGCCATGGCGTCCTCATCTCGGGCTCGAAGGCGTTGTTCCATCAAGGAGCGGTATGCCGGTCAGCTCGCGAAGGCGTGCGACCTCGACCCCGAACACCTCGCGGACCACGACGCCCTCAGGGGCGATCAGGAAGACGGCGAGGTCGGTGTAGACCCGGCTCACGCACGACACCCCGGTGAGCGGGTAGGTGCACTCGGGCACGAGCTTGGGGGCACCGTCGCGAGCGAGCAAGTTCATCATGACGAACGTCTGCTTGGCCCCGAGGGCGAGGTCCATGGCGCCCCCGACAGCGGGGATGTCACCGGGCTTGCCGGTGTGCCAGTTGGCGAGGTCGCCGGTCGCCGAGACCTGGTAGGCGCCGAGGACGCAGACGTCGAGGTGGCCGCCACGCATCATCGCGAACGAGTCGGCATGGTGGAAGTACGACGCCCCTGGGAGCTCGGTGACAGGCACCTTGCCCGCGTTGATGAGGTCGGCGTCCACCTCGTCACCGTGCGCCTCTGGACCCATGCCCAGCATGCCGTTCTCGGTGTGCAGCATGACCGCGCCCTCGGGACTCAGGTGGTTGCCGACCTTGGTGGGCAAGCCGATCCCGAGGTTGACGAACGAGCCGTGCGGGATGTCTCGTGCGACCAAGGCGGCGAGGGAGTCCTGGTCCAGGCCCGCGTGAACCGGGACGGCTCGTCCCTGCGCCGGGCTCACCGCGCCACCTCGACGACACGGTCGACGTAGACGCACGGGGTGACGACGTGCTCGGGATCCAGCCCGCCGACCGGCACGATCGAGCCCACCTGCACGACGGTCGTCGTCGCGGCGGCCGCCATGATCGGGCCGAAGTTGCGGGCGGTCTTGCGGTACACGAGGTTGCCGAGAGTGTCGGCGACGTGCGCGGACACGAGGGCGACGTCCGCGTGCAAGGGGTACTCCAGCATGTAGTGCCGCCCGGCGATCTCGCGGACCTCCTTGCCCTCGGCCAGCGGCGTGCCGTACCCGGTCGGGGTGTAGAACGCCCCGATTCCCGCACCAGCGGCCCGAATTCGTTCGGCGAGGTTGCCCTGGGGCACCAGCTCGAGCTCCAGCTCCCCGGCCCGGTACGCCGCGTCGAAGTGCCACGAGTCCGCCTGACGGGGGAACGAGCAGACCATCTTGCGCACCCGGCCGGCACGGATGAGGGCAGCCAGGCCGACGTCGCCGTTGCCCGCGTTGTTGTTCACCACCGTCAGGCCGGTGGCGCCCGACCCGATGAGCGCGTCGACGAGCTCGACGGGCTGGCCGGCCGGGCCGAAACCGCCGATCATCACCGTGGCGCCGTCCGCGATGCCTGCCACGGCCTCGGCCGGGCTCGACACGATCGTCGCCATCCTCAGTCCCGACCCTCGGCAACGCCGTCGAGTCCTTCGAAGACACCCCGCGCCACGGCATACCCATGGTTGGCGACCGGCACGCCGCAGTAGACGGCGCTCTGCAGGATCACCTCACCGATCTCCTCGTCGCTCAGGCCGTTCGTGCGAGCAGCCTTGACGTGCATGGCGAACTCGTCCCAGTGACCCAGCGCGAGGAGGGCGCTCAGCGTGGCGACGCTGCGCATGCGGCGGTCCAGCCCGGGCCGGGTCCAGACACTCCCCCAGGCGTAGCGCGTGATGAGCTCCTGGAAGTCCTCGGTGAAGGCCGTGGCCGTCGCCTGGGCGCGGTCGACGTGCTCGTCGCCGAGCACCTCGCGGCGCACGGCGAGGCCCGCGGCATACGGGTCGGGGCGGTCGGTCTGGTCAGGCACGGGAGCCCTCCTCGAGGTGGTGGAGCAGCAGGTATGCCGTGCCCGAGGGGTCCTCGGCCGGCGGCAGGTGGGCACAGCCGGCCATGACGTGCAGCCGGGCACCGGGCGCGGCCGCGGCGGTGGCCGTGGCCAGCTCGACGGTCACCACCGGGTCGTGCTCGCCCGGGGCCACCACAAGCGGCACCGCTACCTGGTCGAGGCGCGCCCGGAGGTCGAAGTCCGCCAAGGCCTCGCACGCGAGTGAGTAGGACTCGGCATCCGCATCGGAGAGCGAGAGCAGGAGCCGGTTCGCGGTGGCCGGGTCGCGGTCGACGAAGCCTGCGGCAAACCAGCGCTGCGCCGACCCGGCAACCATGACGGGTGTGCCGGCCCGGCGCACCAGTGCGGCCCGGTCGCGCCAGGCGTCCGGCTCGGAAATCTTCGCGGCCGAGGCGAAGCACCCGACGGCGGCGAACGGACCTGGGTCGATGGCAAGCTCGAGACCAACGGCGCCCGCGAGTGAGACGCCGGCATACGAGACCGGGCGGGACCCACCGCTCGCGACCGTGGCGCCGATCCGGCGCACCTCGGCGGCGAGCTCGGCCACGCTGAACGGCGCCGTGGCGGGCCGGCTTCGGCCGTGGCCGGGCAGGTCCCACCCGAATACCTCGAACCGCTCGCTCAGCAGGCTCGCAGCGGCCCCCCAGAGGGCCTCGACCGACGTGCCCAACGAGGGCCCGACGACGAGAACCTCTGCGCAGGTCGGCGACCCGGCGAGGCGGGTGATGGCCAGCTGTCCCTCAACCATGCCGGGGACCGTCCTTCGGGAGCCGGGCGAGGACGTGGTCGACGAACTGCCCGGTCGCGCCGAGGTAGTCCTGCGGGGTGCCACCGCCACCACGTTCCGCCAGCAACGAGTCCGCCGCCGCGACCACCCGGGCCTGCATGACGACGGCATCGACCTCGAGCCCGCTCGCCAGCTCGGCAGCCTGCGAGGTGGCCGTCACGGTGAGCTCGAGGAGCCGCCGCAGCGCGGGCCACTCGGAGTGCCAGGCGCCATCGGGGCGCTCGTCGACGGCCTGCCCCGCGGCGAGGTGCAGCTGGGCACCGAGCAGGGGGGCCTGGAGCGCGGCGCTGCGGACCAGGACGCTCAGGACCGGGTTGCGCTTGTGCGGCATCGTCGACGAACCGCCACGGCCGGCCACCGCGCCCTCACGGACCTCCGCGATCTCCGGGCGCGACAGCAGGGCCACATCGGTGGCCACGACGCCGACCGCGTCGCACGCCCCGACGAGGGCGTCGCCCAGCCGGGTGACCGGCGTCCGCGTCGTGTGCCAGGGCAGGCCAGGCCACACCAGGGCGAGCTCGTCGGCGAAGGCCCGGGCGACCGCCACCGGGTCGCCCGCGACCTCGGCAACGAGGGAGAGCGTGCCGCCGGCTCCCCCGCACTGGACCGGCAGGCGGTCCAGGACGTCCTCGACCTGCTCGAGTGCATCGAGCACTCCCGAGAGCCACTGGGACGCCTTGAGGCCGAAGGTGATCGGGACGGCATACTGCGTGAGCGTCCGCCCGGCCATCACGGTGCCGCGATGCGTCTGCGCCAGCTGCCCCAACGCGCGCGCCGCTGCCGCGAGGTCCTCCCGGATGCGCGTGAGGGCATCGCGGGCGAGCAGGACGAGCGCGGTGTCGAGCACATCCTGGCTGGTCAGGCCGCGGTGGATCAGGGTCGAGACGCGGGGCTCCCGCACGCTGTCGCGCAGCAGCTGGACGAGCGGGACCACCGGGTTGCCGGCAGCTTCGGTATCGGCTCGCAGCCGGACCAGGTCGACGTCGAGCGACGAGACGGCCGCCGCGGCCATCTCGGCGTCGTCGGGGTTGATCGCGCCGACGGAGGCCAGCGCGCGCAGCCACCCGACCTCGACGCGCACCATCGCGGCCAACAGGGCGGCGTCGTCGGCGACACCCGACGCCCGGCCGGACCCGGGCTCGAGCAGCCCGTTCGCGGGGCTCATCGCCGGTGCCCGGGGAAGGTCAGGAAGACGGTCTCGGCCTCACCCTGGAGATGGAGGTCGAACCGCAGCCCGCCGTCGGGCTCTCGGGTGGCCACCAGGCTGTCGCGCCGATCGGCTGGCAGCGAAGCGAGCAGCGGGTCGTCCTGGAGGTGCGGTCCCGGCACGTAGGCCCGGGTGAACAGCCGGTCCAGCAGACCCCGGGCGACCACGACTACGGAGAAGAACGCCGCGCCATCACGCCCGCTCGGCCCCGGCGCGATGGTGGTGAAGGCGTAGCGGCCGCCCGCGTCGGTCGCGCACCGGCCCCACCCGGCGAAGACCATCCCGTCGCGGCGCAGGGCACCCTCCACCGCGGGGACCTGACCGTTGCGGTCGGCTTGGCGGATCTCGACGAGGGAGTCGGGGATGGGTGCCCCGCTGCCGTCGTAGACGACCCCGTGCAGGCGGATGGCGTCCGGGGTCGCCGGGGGCACGAGCTCGTGGTCCTGGTCGTACGGCAGCGCGTAGTGGAAGAACGGCCCCACGGTTTGTCCAGGAGTGGCGGCGCGTGGGCTCGGGGCGCCAGCCAGGTCAGGCATCGTCGTCCTCCCGCTCCACCGGCGTCGCATGGCTGCCCGTGAGGACGACGTCCCAGCGGTAGCCCGTCGCCCACTCGTGCTGCGTCAGGTCGTGGTCGTACGTCGCGACCAGCAGCTCGCGCGCGGCGGGGTCGGTGATGGACTGGTAGATCGGGTCGAGCGCGAACAGCGGGTCGCCCGGGAAGTACATCTGCGTGACGAGGCGCTGGGTGAACTCACGCCCGAACAGCGAGAAGTGGATGTGGGCCGGGCGCCAGGCGTTGTGGTGGTTGCGCCACGGGTACGGCCCCGGCTTGATCGTCGTGAAGCGGTAGACGCCGTCACCGTCGGTCAGGCAGCGCCCCATCCCGGTGAAGTGCGGGTCGAGGGGGGCCGGGTGCTGGTCGCGCTGGTGCACGTAGCGCCCGGCGGCGTTGGCCTGCCACACCTCGACGAGCTGGTGGCGGACCGGCCGCCCGTCGCCGTCGATGATCCGCCCGGTGACGACGATCCGCTCGCCCAGCGGGTCGCCGCCTCGCGCAATGGTGAGGTCCGCCTCGAGCGGGCTCACGTCTGAGTGCCCGAAGACCGGGGCCACGAGCTCGGCGCCCTCGGGATCCACCCGCCAGAGCGCCTTGGTGGGGTGGCGCAGGACCGAGCTGCGGTATGCCGGGAAGTCCACCTGCGGCTGTGGGTCGCCCGGGCGCGCCTCGCGGTGGGCCAGCGCGATCTCCTCGCTCACCCGGGACTGCGGGTCGAGGCCGGCGTGCGTCGTCGTCACCCTCAGATAGTGGCGCGATGCGACCCCAGTGCGCGAGGATGGCCTTTCACTCAGTGAAAGACGGAGCCATGGCGGGTAACACCTCGACGGCGGGCGCGACGGTCGTCTCGCGAGCCTTGGCCCTGCTGTACGCCTTCGACGAGCAGCACCGACGCCTCACCCTCACCGAGCTGGCCACGCGCGCGCAGCTGCCCGTGCCCACGGCATACCGGATGGCTCGCGAGCTCGTGGCCGGTGGCGCGCTGGTGCGCCGGGCCGGTGGCGAGTACGTCGTGGGGCGCCGGATGTGGGACATCGGGCTGCTGGCGCCGGTGCAGACCGGCTTGCGCCAGGTCGCCTCGCCGTTCCTCACCGACATCCACGCGGCGACCCTGGCCACCGTGCACCTCGCCATCCGCGACGGGAGCCACGTGCTCTACCTCGAGCGCCTGTCCGGCAAGGCGTCGGTGCCCGTGGTGAGCCGGGTGGGTTCGCGCCTGCCGCTGCACGCCACGGGGGTCGGCAAGGTGCTGCTCGCCCACGCGCCCGAGGAGGTGGTCGAGCAGGTCCTGGCCGGGCTACCCCGGCTGACGCCGTACACGATCGTGCAGCCGGCCCGGCTCCGCGAGCAGCTGGCGACGGTGCGCAGGGACGGCTACGCCACGACGGTGGAGGAGATGACCCTCGGCGCCTGCTCGCTCGCCGTGCCGGTGTGGTCGGCCCACGGCGAGGACCGCAGCGACGCCGCAGTCGTGGCGGCGGTGGGGGTCGTGGTGCCGTCGTTGAAGCGCGATCGGAGCCGGCTGTTGGCCGCGCTCCAGGTTGCGGCGCAGGGCATCGGCCGCAGCATCTCGCGGTGAGCACGGCATCCCGTCGGGAGGTTTACGCCCGCGATCCGTGGTCGACCAGGAAGTCGGCCGTCCGGTCGAGCCAGAGGTCGAGGGCGTCGTCGGGCAGGTCGGGGAACAGGTGCCCCTGCCCCGGCACGACGGCGAGCTCTGCCTGGGCGCCGACGGCCTCCAGCGCCGCGAGGAGCCGCTCGCTCTGGTGCAGCGGCACCGCCACGTCGGCGTCACCGTGGACGAGCAGGAACGGCGGGGCGCCCGCTGCCGCGTGGTGGACCGGGCTCGCCGCGCGGGCCAGCTCGGGCACCGCCGCAGCGGGAGCGCCGAGGAGCAGCGCCTCGCGCGAGCCAGCGCCGCGATCCACCTCGCCTCCCACCGCGGCAAGGTCGTCAGGCATGGCCTCGAGGTCGGTGACGGGGTACCACGCTGCGACGGCGGCGACGGCTGCACGGTCGGCCGAGGTCAGCGCATGGAGGGCGGCGAGGTGTCCGCCTGCGCTGACCCCGAAGACGGTGAGCCCGCCCGAGCCCAGGGCTAACTCGTCGCGCCGGTCCAGGACGAAGGCGCAGGCCGCGGCCACGTCGTCCTGCTGTGCCGGGAACTGCGCCTCACCGCTGAGCCGGTAGTCGGCCGAGACGACCGCGAGCCCGCGTGCCGCCATCCGGGCGAAGCGACGCCACGACGTGGGAGACAGCGACCCCGGACCCTGACGGCGCGACCCGACCCGCCAGCCGCCGCCGTGCAGGTAGACGCAGACGGCGCGGGGAGCCGGTGGGATGTAGACGTCGAGCGAGAGCGGTCGGAACCCCGTCGGCGAGGAGTACACGACGTCGCGGTGGACGACGACCCCCGCGCCCGGATCGGTGGTCTCGGAACCCGTCACGCGGCCAGTGGCGACGGGCTCTTGTGGAAGGCGCCACCCTGCACGATGAAGGCCAGGTTGTCGGCGTCCTCGAGGAGCGTCACGTCCGTGGTCGGGTCACCCTCCACGACGAGCAAGTCGGCGAGGTAACCGGGCTTGAGCAGGCCGAGCTCGTCGCCCATGCCCATCAGCTGGCCGCCGTACTGCGTGGCGGCGACGAGTGCCTCGACCGGGGAGTAGCCCAGCTCCCGCACGAACAGTCCGAGGTCTCGGGCGTTGCGCCCAATGGGGTTGTTGGGGAAGCCGTAGTCGCCGCCGATGAGCGCCCGGATGCCGCGCTTGCAGATCTCGGGGTAGATCGCGCGCATCCCGTCCAGGGCATCCACCGAGCCCATGGTCCGGGCGACCTCGCTGGTGATGCCGAACTCCTCGCCCTCGTAGACGTTGGCGTAGATGATGCCGGGCGCGGGCGAGACGAACGCGAAGTCCTTGACCGACTCGAGCAGGTCCAGGGCCTCCTCGTCGGCATACGTGCAGTGGTAGATCGAGCGGAAGCCCGCCTTCACCGCGAGCTTGACCGACTCCGGCGACTGGCAGTGGCCGTTGAGCCAGACACCGGTCTCGCGGGCGGCCTGCCCGGCGGCATTCAGCTCCTCGGCGGTGTACTGCGTCATGTGGCTGCCGCCAGGGACGAACACGTCGTCGTTGCTGACGAGGAACTTGACGCTGTCGAACCCCTGCGCCGCGTGCTCGCGAACCCAGGTCGCGCAGGCCTCGGGGCCCTGCCAGTCGGCCTCGAAATGCCCGTCCGGGCGCTGCGGGTGGTTGTCGCGCTCGGCCGCCGCCGCCAGCAGCCGCGGACCCGGGATCACCCCGGCGCGGATCTTGTCGCGAACCACCGGCTCGACGGGCATGGGCAGCAGGGAACCCGCGGAGTATGCCGAGGTGAACCCTGCGTCGAGCAGGATCGCCGCGTTGCGCTCGGTGCGGGCGAGCTCGGACTCGAAGCCCTCGATGTGCCGGAAGAACGAGACGTCGACTGGTGGGTTGAACCGCGGGTCGATGTGGCCGACGGCCGAGGGAAAGGTGAGGTGGGCGTGGGACTCGATCAGGCCGGGCATGACGGTGTGACCGGTCACGTCGACGGCGACGGCACCGTCGGGCACCTCGTGGCGGCCGACGCGGACCTCGACGATGCGGTCACCCTCGAGCACCACGTCGCCGGGGAAGGCCGCTGATCCCGTCCCGTCGAAGACCTGACCACCGGTGAACACTGTGCGCGTCATGGCGTGACCTCATTATCACATCGTGAAAATCGTTTTCAGAATTCTGGATGGCGCGTCGCGCCCTGTCAAGGCTAGGCGCGTCACCGACCGTTCGTCGGGGCGACGAACGTCTGCCGCAGCTCGCCGATCCCCTCGACCCTGCTGACGAGGACCTCGCCGGCCCGCAGGAACCGCGGCGGGGTGCGGCGGTTGCCCACGCCGGCCGGTGTCCCGGTGAAGATGAGGTCGCCCGGCAGCAAGGGGCAGATCGCCGAGAGGCGCGCGACGAGGTCGTCGACGGGGAAGATCATCTCGCTGGTGCGGCCGTGCTGGACGACCTCGCCGTCGAGCGTCGCCTCGAACGCCAGGTCGTCGCGGTCGGGGAGCTCGTCCGGCGTCACCGCCACCGGACCCACCGGTCCGAAGCCCGGGTGCGACTTGGCCAGGGAGAACTGCGGCGGGGTGCCCTGGAGCTGGTACACCCGCTCGGAGAGGTCCTGGCCGACGGTGAGGCCGGCGACAGCGTCCCAGGCCTGCGACCGGTCGATCCGGTACCCGCCCCGGCCGATCACCGCGACGACCTCGATCTCCCAGTCGACGTGACCGGGCGGCAGGGCGACGGTGCCGACCGGCCCGGTGATGCAGCTGGGGAACTTCGTGAAGACGAGTGGCTCCTCGGGCGGCACGTACCCCGCTTCGGCGGCGTGCGGGCGGTAGTTGAGGGCCACGGCGAAGACCTGCCGCGGCATCGGGACCGGCGCGCCGAGCTCCTCGGGCCGCACGTCGCGGGCCAGCGCCCAGTCGGCCCGCTTCGCCCACTCCCGCACGGCGTCCCACTGGGCCAGGGCCGCAAGGGCATCAGAAGGGATCTCGCCACCCGATGCCGTCGCAACGTCCAGGGCGCGGTCGCCGTCGACGAGGACGAAGCGGCCCTCGACCGTGCCGAACCGCACGGTCAGTCCGTGGCCGAGGAGTAGAGGTCCGTCGTGTACGGCTCGGTGTCGTGCGCATCGCGCCAGGCGACGACGTGGTTGCGCAGGATGCCGATGCCCTCGATCTCGGCCTCGATGCGGTCGCCGGGGTTGAGGTAGAACTCGAACGGGTCGGGCTGGATGGCGGCCACGCCCGAGATGGTCCCCGTCGTGATGATGTCGCCGGCGCTGTAGCCCTGGGCCGAGTGGTGCGCCACCAGGTGCGGGATCGAGATGAGCATCTGCGAGGTGTTGCCCTTCTGCCGCACGTCGCCGTTGACCCGCAGCTCCATCCGCATCGCCTGCGGGTCGGCGATCTCGTCCTTGGTGACGATCCACGGCCCGATCGGGCAGAAGGTGTCGATGGCCTTGGAGAACGAGAACACGCCTGACTGCATCTCGCGCCGCTGGATGTCGCGGGCCGTGATGTCGTTGAAGACCAGGTACCCCGCGATGTAGTCCTCGGCCTCCTCGGGCCCGAAGAACTTGCCGCTCTTGCCGATGACCACGGCCAGCTCGAGCTCGTAGTCGAGCTCCTTGGTCAGCCCCTCGGGATAGACGATCGCCTCGTCCGGGCCGATGATCGCGTCGACGTTCTGGAAGAACACGATGCCCTTGTGCACGGGGTGCGACCAGTTGACGGCCTGGAGCTCCTCGTGGTGGTCGGAGAAGTTGCCCGCCGTGTGGAAGAACTTCTTGGGCACGATCGGCGCCCGGAGGGTGACCTCGGCGAGGGCCAGGCGCTCGCCGGTCTCGGCCACGTCGCCGCCTCGCTCGAAGTACTCGCGCGTCGACGCGCAGTCCAGGACGACGACCGAATCCCCGTCGACATGACCGACCCGGCCCTCGTCGAACGTCACGAGCTTCATGGGGCTACCCTCCGCGTTGAGTTCCGCAACTTTCATTCATTGAAAGTGACTTTCACATTCTGAACGGGACTCTGGCCGCTGTCAAACCCGGAAGACCCGCAGCTGCAGAGCGAGCGTCGCGTAGTAGCCCACCAAGGTGGTCAGCTCGAACACCCCGGCCTCGCCGACCAGGTCCACCAGCTGCGCGTATGCCGCGTCGTCGAGGTCCCCGTCCCCCGCCAGGCGTGCCGCCGCCTCCGCGAGGGCCCGCTCGTCCGCCGGCAGCGCGGCATACTCACCGGAGCGGATGCCGTCGAGCTCCTGCTGCGAGAGACCGACGTGGCGACCGACCGCCTCGTGGGCCTGCCATTCGAAGGCGGACGACCAGCGCACCGCGACGACGAGGATCGCGACCTCACGGGCGCGGTCGGTCAGGGCCGTGTCGTAGCGGATGGCCGACCCGACGGCCTGGAGCGCTCCGCCGAGCCGGGGCTGCAGGAGGAAGGCGTTGAACGGGCCCTCGAGCCCGCCGTCGGAGTCGGTGAGCGCGAACAGCTGCGGCCCCTGGGCGCGGCGCCCACCGGCGATCGCGTCATAGACGGCGCGCTGGTCGTCGTCGAGGTCCTGGGGGTGGAGCCGGGCGATCCGGGCGACGTGGGTCATGCGACGTGGGTCATGCGACGTGGGTCATGCGACGAGGTCACGCGACGACGCCGGAGGACACCAGCGTGCTGATCTCGCCGCAGGTCGCGAGGAGCGCCGGCTTGAGCTCGTCGACGAGCCGCTCGGTCGACCAGTCGCGCGCCTGCACCGCAAGGTTCACCCCCGCGACGACCTTGCCCTCGGACCCGAGGACGGGGGCAGCCACCGAGCGCAGGCCGTAGGCGAGCTCCTCGTCCTGCACGGCCCAGCCCTGGGACCGGATGGCGCGCAGCTCGTCGCGCAGCTGCGCGAGCGACCGCTTGGCGTTCGGACCGTGCTGTGTCTCGAACGACTCCGGGGTGATGCGGGACCGCAGGTCGTCCTCGTCGAGGTGGGCCAGCAGGAGCTTGCCGATGGACGTCGTCACGGCAGGCAGCGTCGAGCCGACCTGGATGTTGGCGGTCACGAGGTCCCGGTTGCGCAGCCGCACGAGGTAGAGCACCCGGTCGCCGGTGAGGACCGCGAGGTTGACGGTCTCGCCGGTGGCCTCACCGAGCCGCTGGAGCTTCGGCGTGGCCAGCCCGACGAGGTCCAGGCTGCGCAGGGCGGCCGTGCCCAGCGTGAGCGTGCGCACGCCCGGGCGGTAGTCGCCGTTCGGCAGGTGGTCGAGGTAGCCCTCGGCGGTCAGCGTCATGACCACGCGGTAGACGGTGGGCATGGGCAGCCCCGCCTCGGCGGCCAGGTCGGTGACCCGCCAGGTCGGTCGCTGCTCGTCGAAGAGCGTGAGCAGCCGCAACCCCTTCGCCAGCGCCTCGACCCGGTACTCCGGCTTGTCAGCGACCGCGGCCTCTGACGAGCCGGTGTGCCCGGGGGCGCCGGACTTGGCCGGGGCACCGTCCTGCGCGCTCTTCCTCGGTGACATGTGTCGACCCTTCCTGTCCGGCGCCGTGCCGGCGTCAGTGTGACGGCCAGCCTAGAGCCGGCCCTGGTGCGCGGTTCTGTGGACACCAACGCGCCCACCGACTATCTTGTTGAGAAAGTCGCTTTCATAATACGAGAACTCCGGGGAGAATGCACGCGATGGATGACTGGCTCAGCTTGGCGGGACGATCCGCCGTCGTCGTCGGCGCCGGAGGTCTCGGAGCGGCCAGCGCCCTCAGCCTCGCGGCACAGGGGGGCCAGTGTGGTCGTCCTCGACGTCAACGAGGCCAACCTCGACGCGGTGAACCGCACCGCGAAGGACACCGGGGTGTCGCTCGAGACCCGCACCGTGGACGTCAGCACCCCCGAGGGGAGCCGCGCCGCGCTCGACGAGGCGGTCGAGGTGGTCGGCACCCCCCAGGTCTTCCTCCACGCCGTCGGCCGCAACAACCGCCGCCCGATCCTCGACCTGAGCGACGCCGACTGGCAGGGCATGATCACCCTCAACCTGTCCACCGCGTGGTGGCTGGGTCAGGAGATGGGGCGACGCATGGTGGCAGCCGGCTACGGGCGGATGGTCTTCGTGTCCTCGGTCTCGGGCCTGCTGGCGCACGCCAACCACGCGCCCTACGCCGCCAGCAAGGGAGGCATCAACCAGCTGATGCGGGTCATGGCGCGGGAATGGGCGCCGTACAACGTCACCGTCAATGCCGTCGCCCCCGGCTACGTCGAAACCGACCTCACCCGCGCCTACCTCGACAGCGACGGCCACCGCGCCGAGCTGGAGTCCCTCGTGCCGGCCGGACGGCTGGGCCGACCCCACGAGGTCGCCGACGCCGTCACCTTCCTCGCCTCGGACCGCGCCGCGTTCATCACCGGTCAGGTCCTCTACATCGACGGGGGCCGCGTGCTCGTCTGACGAGCTCGTCCTGGGCGTTCTCGCCTGAGCCGCTCCCCCACCCGACCCCACCGCAGAAAGGCTGTCCATGTCACTCCCCCCGCTGCCCATCCCCCGCCGTTTCGAGGGCCGATCCGTCGTCGTCACCGGCGCTGGCACGGGCTTCGGTGCCGAGATCGCGGTCCGGGCCGCCCAGGAGGGCGCCCGCGTCATCGGGATCCACTACCGCAGCTCGAAGGAGGGGGCCGAACGCACCGCCGCGCGGGTGCGCGCCGAGGGCGCGGACGCCGTGCTGCTCCAGGCCGACATCGTCGACTGGGCGCAGGTCGCCGCGATGGCTGACGCGGCGTTCGAACAGCTCGGCTCCGTCGACGTGCTGGTCAACAACGTCGGGGACGTCGCGCGCGAGCAGATGTCCTGGCGCGACATCACGCAGGAGTCGATCGACCACGTCCTGGCCGTCGACATCAAGGGCACCATGGCCTGCATCCACGAGTTCGGCCAGCGCATGCTCGACCAGGGTCATGGTGCGATCGTCAACATCGGCTCGACCGTGATCGTCCGTGGCAGCGCCCGCGCACCGCAGTATGCCGCCGCGAAGTACGGCCTGCTCGGCGCCACCAAGTCCTACGCCCACGCCTTCGCGCCCACGGTGCGCGTCAACATCTTCGCGCCGGGCTTCATCGAGACCGAGGCCACGCTGGGACGCGACGACTGGAAGTCCGGACGCGGCGACCAGCTGCGCAAGCTGACCCCGATGGGCCGCATCCCCGGGCCGGCCGAGCTGGCCGGGGCGGCGCTTGTTCCTCGCCACCGACGACGCGCACCACATGACGGGCGGGTACCTGGTCGCCGACGGCGGCTACAACATGGTCGGCGCCTGACCATGGCCGCGACCCACCCGCGCGACATCTCCCTGGCCCAGGCCCGCGCCGTGGTCCGAAGGGCCGTGGACAAGGCCGAGCAGCTCGGCCTGCACGGCGGGATCGCGGTCGTCGGGGCGAGCGGGGCCCTGGTCACCGCCTCGCGGCTCGACCACGGCGGACTCGGCGGTATGGGGCGCGCCGCCTCCAAGGCGTGGATCTCCGCCACGCAGCAGATCCCGAGCGTCGAGCACCTCCACCGGATGACCTCGCTCCCCCAGCCGATCGCGGCAGGCTTCGTCGCCGTCTCCCCACAGGCAGCCTTTCCCGGCGGCGGTGGACTGCCCATCGTCGACGACGACGGCGTCGTGGTCGGCGGCATCGCGGCATCCGGCGCCACCGTGAGCCCGTTCTTCCCCGCCGGGCTCGCGGCCGAGGACCTCAGCGTCGACGGGCAGCCGGCCAACCCCGAAGACCTGCTCATCGCCTACGCCCTCGACCTCCCCTACGTCTCGCAGCACGGCGACGACCAGGGCCGGTGGTCGGCGCGGTTCGGTGAGCTGCGGGTCGAGCCGGCGGCGAGCCGCGGGATGGCGACTGCACCGGCCGCCTCCCGCCAGCACGAGCTCAACTGGGCCATCGCGCTGTGCGACCGACTCATGGCGGCCGCCACCGACCGTGACCTTCGCGTGTCTGTCGCCGTCGTGGACCGCGGCGGCGACCCGGTGCAGCAGGACCGCATGGACGGCGCAGCCGCCGCGGGCGTCGAGGTGGCCCTCGCGGTGGCCACCTCGTCCGCCCGGTTCGGCGCGCCGAGCGAGCGGCTCGCGACCGACTACGGACCGTCCCTGGCCGCCGTCGCGGCGCTCCACCCGGCCCCCTTCCTCGCCCTGCCGGGTGGACTCCCCCTCACCGAGGAGGGCCGCCTCGTCGGTGGGGTCGGGGTGGGCGGCGCCGACCCCGCGACATGCGCCGACCTGCTGCGCAGCGTGGTCGAGGCATGACCACCACCTCCTCGCCGGTTCGGGTCGCCGTGCTCGGGTGCGGTGCCATCGGCAGCCTGTATGCCGCGCACCTCGCCCGCGTCGACGGCGTCGAGGTCTGGGGCGTCGACCCGTGGACCGAGCACGTCGAAGCCATCTCGGCGCGCGGCCTGCGGGTCGTCGGTGCGGCCGAGTTCGTCGCCCGGGTCCATGCGGTCACCGACGCGCGCCACCTGCCATCCTGCGAGTTCGCGATCGTGGCGACCAAGTCGGCCCACACGCGCGCGGCCGTCGAGGCCGCGCGCGGGGCCATCGCGTCCGCCGCGGCCGTCAGCGTCCAGAACGGCATCGGCAACGAGGAGGCGATCGCCGAGGTCGTGCCGTTCGTCATCCGCGGCAGCATCGTGCCCGCAGGGGCCGTCCCGGAGCCCGGGGTGGTCCGGTTCGACGCACCCGGGGAGTCCTGGTTCGGCCCGTTCGAGCCCAGCCCCGCCCCGGCGGGCTCGATCGCCCGGCTCGCCGAGCTGCTGACCCAGGGCGGGCTGCCGACCCATGCGCTCGACGACGCCCGCGGCCCGCAGTGGACCAAGGTTGTCTTCAACGCCGCGACGAGCCCCCTGTCCGCCCTGACCGGGCTCACCGTGGGTCAGGTGTGCACCGACCCGGCCCTGCGCCACGAGGTCGACGGGCTGATCGCCGAGGCGCTTGCCGTGTGCGACGTCGCGGGGATCACGCTCACCCGCTCACCCCACGAGTCGGTCGAGGAAGCGATTCGAGAGGCCTACTGGCACAAGCCTTCCATGCTCCAGGACGTCCTCGCCGGGCGACGCAGCGAGGTCGACGTCCTCAACTGCGGCATCGCGGCGGAGGGACAGCGCGTCGGAGTGCCGACGCCGCGACACGACCTCATGGTTGCCCTGGTCCGAGGCCTCGAGCTGGCCCGCTCGGGCAACGCCAGCTCGGCGCCCGAAGAAACCGCCTGAAGAAACCCTGAGCACCGCCCGCGTCCGCGCCGCGACTTTCGGCAAAACCGTGGACATCGGGGGTGGGTGCGCCTACAGTATTCACAAATCGAAAGTGACTTTCACGTAGTGAGAGTCCCATCTCAAAGAGGAGACCGATCGTGAGCACCCTTCGTCGGCGTCGCACGACATCCCTGTCAGTCCTGGCGATCGGCTCGGCGACGGCACTGCTCGCCGCCTGCGCCTCCGGGACCGGCTCCGCCACGACCACCTCGTCGTCCTCGAGCTCGTCGAGCTCCTCGACCTCGGCCGCCAGCGGCGGGGCGCTCCCGAAGAGCCTCGTCTTCTCTCCGCTGTCGCTCGCTCCGCCCGCCCTGCAGGGGCTGTCCAAGGGCGTCCAGGGCTACGCCGGGTCCAAGGGCTGGCAGGTGGTCGTCCAGGACCCCAACTTCAACCCCACCAAGCAGACCCAGGACCTCAGCGCCGTCATCGACTCGGGCCGGGTCGGCGCCGCGTGGGTGCTCGCGATCGCCCCCAAGGGCTTCGGCGACATGCTCAAGAAGGCCCAGTCGAAGGGCGTCCCGATCCTCGTCAACGGCAAGCCGGACGAGTACGGCCTCTCGGGCCCCCAGCCCGGGATCACGTTCGACTACATCGACTACTCGCAGGCCGGCACCGCGATCGGTGACCAGCTCGGCAAGTGCGTCAACAGCAAGCTCGGCGGCAAGGCCAACGTCCTGTTCTCCACCTCGGCCGCGGGGACGGCCGGCAAGCAGGAGATGGAGGCCGCGGCGAAGAAGGCCCTGGCCGCGGCGGCTCCGCAGGCCAAGATCGTCGACGAGCAGATCATCGTCGACCGCACCAAGGGCGTGACGACGATCGCCAGCTCGCTGCAGGGACACCCGAACCTCAACGCCATCATGTCCACCGGTGACGAGGGCACGCTGGCCGCCATCACCGCGTTTCAGTCCGCTGGCAAGACCCTCGGGTGCAACGTCGACTTCGGCGGCAACGACGAGGTCCTCGGCCTCGTGAAGTCGGGCAAGATCTTCGCCTCCGTCGCGCTGCAGTTCCAGGCCGACATGGCCCAGTCCTTCGACACCCTGGTCAAGATGCAGGCTGACCCCAAGGCGGTCGGCCAGGTGCTGGTCGTGCCGCAGAAGATCGTCACCCAGAACGGCTGAGATGACCCTCATGAACGCCACTCCCACCACGCCGCGCGCGGCCGTCCCCTCTCCGGAGGGGGCGGCCGGGACGCCGGGGCCTGCCGCGGCGGGCACTGCAGCGGCCACTGCGGTGGCCCCCGCCGGGACGAGTGACCCGCTCGCGATCCGCGCCCTGATCTTCGTGCGCGAGCGCGGCATCTTCGTCCTCTGGGCCCTGATCATCGTGATCTTCTCGCTCTGGGCGAGCCCCTACTTCGCCACCCTCGACAACAGCGTCCTCATCGCCAACGGCGCCGCCCTGACGGCGATCTTCGCCGCGGGCGTCGCGGTCGGCATCATCTGTGGAGCGCTCGACCTGTCGATCCCGGGGGTGGCCGCCATCGCCAGCTGCACGACCGGCTGGCTGATGACGCACGGTCAGCTCGTCGTCGTGTCCATCGCCGCTGGTATCGCGGTGGGTGCGCTGGTCGGGCTCGCGAACGGTCTGATCTCCCTGCGGGGCTTCAACCCCATCATCGTCACGATCGGCACGTTGTCGATCACCACCGCGGCCGCGGCGCTCATCGCCGGCGGCTACACCTTCCCGGGCCTGACCAACCTGACCTTCATGGGCACCCAGCGCTACCTCGGGGTGCCCGCCCCGGTCTGGATCGTGGCGGTGCTCTTCGTGGTCCTCACCGTGTTCCTCACCCGCACGCGCGACGGCATACGGATGATGGCGGTCGGCGGCAACGCCGAAGCCGTGCGCCGCTCGGGCATCCACAGCGACCGCTACAAGGTGGCGGGATTCGTCATCAGCTCGATCTGCGCCGCCCTCGGAGGTCTGGTCACCACCGCTGTCGTCACCGAGGCCAGCCCCTCGGCGAGCCCCGGCATCATCTTCGACGCCCTCACGGCCGTGGCCCTCGCCGGTGTCTCGCTCGCGGGCGGGCGTGGCAGCCTGCCGCGCGTCCTCGTCGGCGCGCTCGTCCTCGGCACCATCACGAACGGCCTGACCGTCAAGGGCGTCCAGCCCTACTGGGCCACCGGGGTCACCGGCTTCCTCCTGCTGGCCTCGCTCGGCCTCGAGAAGTGGGTGTCGACCGCGGTCTCCCGCCGGCTCGTGGCCACGGCCTCGGCGTCCGTCCACTCAGGCAGGAGCTGACCGATGACGACCCCGACCGCACCCACCACCCGGGCGACCACCGCGACCGACGTCCCGGCTCTCGAGCTCGAGGGGGTCGACATGCACTACGGCTTCGTGCGTGCCCTGGCGTCCATCGACTTCCACGTCGGCCAGGGCGAGGTCGTCGGCCTGCTCGGCGACAACGGAGCGGGCAAGTCGACCCTCCTGAAGATCATGTCGGGTGCCCATCGGCCGACCGGCGGGACCATCCGCGTGCACGGCAGCGAGGTGGACTTCCACTCCCCCAGCGACTCGACGTCGGCGGGCATCCAGATGGTCTACCAGGACCTCGCCCTCGTCGACGCCGCGGACATCTCGACCAACCTCAACCTCGGCCGCGAGATCCTGCACAAGGGCCCGCTCGGCTGGCTGGGCTTCGTCGACCACAAGGCGCAGCGGCGCCGCGCCGAGGCCGAGCTGGACCGCCTCGGCGTGCGCACCGCCGCGATGACCCGCCCCGTCGAGATGCTCTCCGGCGGACAGCGCCAGGTGGTGGCCCTCGCGCGCAGCGCGACGAGGGTGACCGGCGACCGCAACGGTGTGCTCCTGCTCGACGAGCCCACAGCGGCACTGGGCTACGAGCAGACCCAGCAGGTCCACACCCTCATCCGGCGCATGTCCGACACCGGCATCGCCGTCGTCCTGGTGACGCACAACCTGCCGCTCGCCGTCGAGGTCTGCGACCGGATCGCGGTCCTCAACCGGGGGCAGAAGGTCGCCGACCTGCCGACCGCGGAGACCGACAACGACCAGCTCGTCGGCTGGATCACCGGGGCCCGGCCCTCGATGTTCCTCTGATCGGTATGCCGCGCCGGTGAGCTCGTCCAGCCCCGCCCCCCAGTCGGTGCGCGCCGACGTCGGCGGCGGCGACCCGTTCGGTCGCGGCGACCAGCCACGCCTGTCGTGGTGGCTGCCGCCGGGAGCCGTCACGCAGCACGCCTACCGGATCGTCACCGACGACGGCTACGACACCGGCCGGGTCGAGTCCGCTGACCAGGTCCGCGTCGGCGTTTCGGTGTTCGACCGCTCGCGGCGGGCCACCGCCGCCCGGGTGATGGTGTGGACCGAGCTCGGCGCGAGCACGTGGAGCGACCCGGTCGAGCTGGACAGCGGTCTGCTCGACGAGAGCGACTGGAGCGCGCAGTGGGTCGGGGTCGCCGAGGACCAGCGCCCGGAGAAGGGCCTGCGCCCTGCGTACTGGCTGCGGGCGAGGTTCGAGCTGACCGCGGAGCAGGCCGCCGATGGGGCTCGCCTTGAGGCGACCGCGCTCGGGCTCTACGAGGTCCACCTCAACGGTCAGCGGGTGGGCGACGAGGAGCTCGCACCCGGCTACACGCAGTACGCCCGACGCGTGCAGGCCCAGAGCCACGACGTCTCCGACCTGGTGCTCGCGGGCGAGAACGTCGTGGCGGTGCTCGTGTCCGACGGCTGGTACCGGGGCCAGGTGGGACTCCCCCGGGCGGCCGACCAGTACGGCACGGACCTCGCGCTCCGCCTGCAGATCGACGTACCGGACGCGCCCATCGCCGGCCCGGCGGATCCCGCCTGGCTGAGCGTGGTCGCGACCGGGCCGGACTGGCGGTGGTCCACCTCCCACATCACCGTGGCCGACCTCATCGGGGGCCAGCGCGAGGACCGACGGCTGGTCGACCCGAGCCTGCACACCCCCGCATACGACGACTCATCATGGCTGCCTGTGGTCCCTCGGGAAGTCACCGCGGCGGTCGTCCGCCCGGTCGCACCGCCGGTGCGCCGCATCGAGGAGCTGCGACCGGTCTCCGTGGCGCGCGTGGGCGAGGGCGGCGACCACCAGGTCGTCGACCTCGGCCAGAACATCAACGGCTGGGCGCGGCTGTCGCGCCTGGGGCCGGAGGGCACGCGGCTCGTCCTGCGTCACGGTGAGCACCTCGGTCCCGACGGAGACCTCACCACGACCCACCTCGACGTGGACGTGCCGATCTTCCCCGAGGCGCTGCCGGTCGGCCAGGTCGACGAGGTGACCTCCGCAGGCCGGCCCGGCGACGTCTTCGAGCCGCGGTTCACGACCCACGGCTTTCGCTACGTCCGGGTCGAAGGTCACCCTGACGAGCTCACCCCCGAGGACGTCACCGGAGTCGTGGTCCACTCCGACCTGCGCCGCACAGGGTGGTTCGAGTGCAGCGACGAGCGCGTGAACGCGCTGCACGAGGCCGTGGTCTGGTCGCTGCGCGACAACATCTGCGACATCCCGACCGACTGTCCCCAGCGCGAGCGGTCGGGGTGGACCGGTGACTGGCAGATCTTCGCGCCGACGGCCGCGTACCTGTTCGACGTGCTCGGGTTCACCCGCAAGTGGTTGCGGGACGTCGCGCTCGACCAGCGGGCCGACGGCTGCGTCGCCAACATCTCACCGTGCCCACCGATCGAGGGGTTCAGCGGTCCAGTGGGCCACGTGAACGGCTCGGCCGGGTGGGGAGACGTCGTCGTCAGCGCCCCGTGGGACCTCCACGAGGCGTATGCCGACGCGTCACTGCTGCGCGAGCTGTGGGGTCCGCTCACGGCGTGGGTCGACTACGCCGCCCGCGCCGCCCGGGACCAGCGCCACCCCTTCCGCGCCGCGACGCGACCTGAGGCAGCGGACCATGAGCAGTACCTCTGGGATGCCGGGTTCCACTGGGGTGAGTGGCTCGAGCCCGATGCCGACCTGAGTGACTTCGGCGCCTTCGCTGCTCAGGACCAGGGCGAGGTGGCCACGGCATACCTCCATCGGTCTGCGGCGACCGCCGCGCGGATCGGTGGGCTGATCGGCGCCGACGCTGCGCAGGTCGAGCACTACGCGACCACGGCCGAGCGTGCTCGAGCGGCTTGGCAGGCGGAGTTCGTGCGTCCCGACGGGTCCCTGCGCACGGCCACGCAGGCCGCGCACGTCCGGGCGCTCGCCTTCGGGCTGGTCGCGGACGAGCACCGCCAGGCCGTCGCGGACGAGCTGGTCCGGCTGATCGAGGCGGCCGGGACGCACCTCGGCACCGGCTTCCTCTCGACACCCATGCTCCTGCCGGTCCTCGCGGACCACGGCCACCTCGAGACCGCCTACGCCCTGCTGCTGCAGGACTCCGAGCCGTCGTGGCTGACCATGCTCGACCGCGGGGCGACCACCGTGTGGGAGCGCTGGAACGGGGTCGACGCTGCGGGGGTCGCCCACGAGTCGCTCAACCACTACAGCAAGGGCGCCGTCGTGTCGTTCCTGCACCGCTACGTCGCCGGGCTGCGGCCGGCCTCACCGGGCTACCGCTCGTTCGAGGTACGACCCCGACCCGGTGGCGGCCTCACCTCGGCGCACGCGACCCTCGAGTCGCCGTACGGCCGGATCGAGACCGCCTGGCGGCTCGACGCGGGTGTGTTCACCCTCGACGTCGCCGTGCCCGGGGCCGCCACCGCCGAGGTCGTCCTGCCCCAGGGTGGCACGCACCGCGTCGGCCCGGGCCGGCACACCTGGAGCGAGTCTTTGCCAACTCTTTAAGCCCGAGGGTGTGACCCACCCGGCAGGTCCTCGTTGTCCAGATCGGCCACACCCGTGGCCTGCCTGCCGTCGACGAAAGGCCTCTTGTGAACCCGAACCCCGACCGCACCGGTAACCGCCGCGTCCGCGCACGCGTCCTCGCCGCCCTCGGTGTCGCGGCCCTCGCCAGCGCGATGGCGCCGGCGCTCGCTGCGCAGGCCGCGCCCGTGGGCCCCACGGATCCGTCGGTGACCGTTCCCGGCGGCGCTGGCGACCTGGCCGGACACCCCTACCGGCACGGGCTCGTCCAGACCCTCGGGGCGGGCCTGCCCAACCTCGGTCTGAACAACCTGCGGTACGGCGGGGGCACGAGCGGGGTCGGCGTGACCACGGGCGCCCCGAAGGTCTACCTGGTGTTCTGGGGCTCCCAGTGGGGCACGGCGGGCACGGACGCCAAGGGCAACACCACCCTGACCGGCGACCCGCAGGGAACGGCGCCGATCCTCCAGGGCTTCTTCAAGGGACTCGGCACCAACGGTGACAGCTGGTCCGGGGTGATGACCCAGTACTGCGAGGGTGTCGCCAGTGGCGCGACCTCCTGCCCGTCCGGGTCGGCCCATGTCGGCTACCCGACCGGCGGTGCGCTCGCCGGCGTCTGGGCGGACCCGTCGGCTCCCGCGCCGGCTCAGGCCACGGGTAACCAGATCGGCGCCGAGGCAGTCAAGGCAGCCGGGCACTTCGGCAACACCACGGCCGCCGCCAACCGCAACGTCCAGTACGTCGTCCTCTCCCCCACGGGCACCCACCCGGACGGCTTCAACACGACCACCAGCCAGTTCTGCGCGTGGCACGACTACACCGGTGACACCAGCCTCTCCGGCGGTGCGCCGACCTCGCCCTACGGCCCGTTGGCGTTCACGAACGAGCCCTACGTCACCGACGCCGGGTCGAGCTGCGGGTCGAACTTCGTCAACCCCGGCCCGTCCGGTGTCACCGACGGCGTGACGATCGTCGAGGGCCACGAGTATGCCGAGACGATCACCGACCAGTTCCCGGCCGGCGGGTGGACCGACCTCACCGGCTACGAGAACGGCGACAAGTGCGCATGGATCTCCTCCGGGCAGGGCGCGTCCCAGAACATCACCCTGAGCACGGGCAGCTACCCCGTCCAGTCGACCTGGGCGAACGACTTCAACGGCGGCTCGGGCGGCTGTGAGGTGTCCCACTCGACGGTGAGCTGAACGAGCCGCCTCGCTACGGTGGCGGTCCCGTCCACCGGCGTGCCCAGCAGCACGCCGCCCACCCCCGCGAGGTGATCGCGCGTGCCCCTACTCACCGGGACACCGTCTGCCCTGGACACCGGCGACACGGCCTGGCTGCTGGTCTCCTGCGCCCTGGTGCTGCTCATGGCCCCGGGCCTGGCGCTGTTCTACGGCGGCATGGTCCGGGCCAAGAGCGTGCTCAACATGATGATGATGACCTTCGGCGCGCTGGCCGCAGCCATCATCGTCTGGACCGTCGTCGGCTACTCCTTCGCCTTCGGTGACGACGTGGGCGGGGGGCTGCTCGGCAGCCCGCTGCAACACGTGGGGCTGCATGGCCTGATGGCGGCATCCAGCAACGGCGTGTCCCCGATCCCCGTCATCCTCTTCGCGGTCTTCCAGGGGCTCTTCTGCGTGATCACGGGGGCACTCGTCTCGGGCGCCATCGCCGACCGGGCCCGGTTCGGCGCATGGATGGCGTTCGTCAGCGTGTGGACCGTGGTCGTCTACGCGCCGGTCGCCCACTGGGTCTTCGACGCCAGCTCGGGCAGCCACGTCGGCGGGTGGCTCGCCAACCAGGTGCACCTCGTCGACTTCGCAGGCGGAACCGCGGTCGAGATCTGTTCCGGCGCCTCGGGGCTCGCCCTTGCCCTCGTCCTCGGCCGCCGACACGGCTTCGGCAAGGACCCGATGCGCCCCCACAACCTCACGCTGGTGATGATGGGCGCCGGCCTGCTGTGGTTCGGCTGGTTCGGCTTCAACGCCGGTTCCGCTCTCGCCGCCAACCAGAAGGCCGCCGTCATCTTCACCACCACCCTGCTGGCCGGTGCCGCCGGCACCCTCGGGTGGTTGGCCGTGGAGCGCTACCGCGACGGGCACGCGACCTCCCTCGGCGCCGCGTCGGGCATGGTGGCGGGCCTCGTCGCGATCACCCCGTCGTGCGCCTCGCTGTCACCGCTCGGCTCGATCGCCATGGGTGCCCTGGCCGGCATGGTGTGCGCCTTCGCTGTCGGGCTCAAGCACCGGTTCGGCTACGACGACTCGCTCGATGTCGTCGGGGTGCACCTGGTGGGAGGCCTCGTCGGCACCCTTGGCATCGGGTTCCTCGCGACGGCGAGCGCACCCACGGGTGTGAACGGCCTGCTCTACGGCGGTGGGGTCGGGCAGCTCGGGCGCCAAGCGCTCGGGTGCCTCGTGGTGATGGTCTACGCCTTCGTGGTGTCCGGGGTCCTCGGTCTGGCCGTCGAACGGCTCTTGGGCTTCCGCATCCACGTCGACGACGAGGTCAGCGGCATCGACCTCGTCCTCCACGCAGAGACGGCATACGACCTGCACCACCTGTCCAGTGGTCGCCCGTCGTTCCACCACGGCCTCACCCACCCGGCCAGCCAACCCCCAGAGCGAGCGGGCTAGAGAACCGTCGCCACACCGGGGACCAGCGGGCGCACGACGCGCTCGGGGCTGAAGGCGCTCAGCATGCCGGCGTACTTGCCGGGGTCGGTCGTCTCACCAGCGTGGATCGGGATAGCCACGCGCGGGTCGACGGCGTGGACGTTCTCGACCGCCTCGGCGAGCTTGAGCCAGGGACCGTCCACCGCCACGGCGAGCACGTCGACGTCCTGATCCGGAACGAGGAACGAGTCCCCCGGGTGCAGCAACGCCCCGTCGTCCACGAGGTAGGCCGAGTTGGTGCAGCCGGGGATCTCGCGCCACACCGCCGCGTGCCACCCGCCGAGCACGACGACGCTGGCCCCACCGAGGCTCAACCGGTCCCCCGGTCGCGCCACCCGGTGCTCGGGTAGGCCGAGCACCACATCGGGCGTGTCCGGGTCGACGACCAGGACTGCCCCGGGGTTGGCTGCGAGGAGCGCGTTGATGCGAGCCGGGTCGATGTGGTCGGCGTGCCCGTGGGTGACGAGGACGGCGTCGAGGTCGCGCACCTCGTCGAACTGCGACAGCGTGCCCGGGTCGAACAGCAGCCGGGCCGTCGCGGTCTCGGCGAGCAGGCACGCGTGCCCGAGGTGGGTGAGCTGCATGGTCGGTGGACTCCTCGCTGGCTGATCTGAACCGGGCCTCTTCCCTTGCGGGCCACGATGACGTACTCTCACTCTGAGAATATCACTTCCATAGAGCGAAGGCGCTCTCTGACGTGGGGAGGCCGTGCGTGGTCGCAGTCCACCACTTCGGCTACGGGGTCGACGACCTCGACGAGGCGAACGGCGGCCCTGGCCACGTCAGCTGGGTCGTGCCCGACCTGGCCGCCGAGCGCGCCCGGCTCAGTGCCCTGGCCGACGGCTGGGACGGCACCGACGCCCTTCGCCCGATGGCGCCCTCCTCCGACCCGACCGCGCAGGAGACGAGATGACCACCACCATGCTGGGCCTGAGCTGCGGCGCACCCGGGGGTAGCGCCGAGATCCTGCTCAAGGAGGCCCTGAGGTCGGCGCAGGCCGCCGGGGCGCAGGTACAGCTGGTCCGGCTCGAGGAGCTCCACCTGCCCAGCGGACCGGACCCCACCGACCGCGACGACGCCTGGTGGTTCTGGGAGCGGCTGATGGACGCGGACGGCCTGATCGTCTCCTCCCCCATGTTCAGCCGCACGGTTCCAGGCCGGCTCAAGGTCCTTGCCGACCGGCTGCTCGGCCCCAACGCCGACGCAGCGATCATCGCGACACTGCTCGACCTGCGCAGCCGGGGCGAGGAGCCGGCGATGGCGTTCCGGGTGGACGAGCGGGTCCTCAAGCCTCGGGTGGCCGGCTTCATCGCGGTGGGCGGCTCGCTCGTCGACCGGTGGCACACATTGACCCTGCCGGCGATGCACGTCCTCACGTTCTCCATGCAGACCGCGGTCGTCGACCAGTTCGCGGTCGGCGGTGCGGGCACGCCGAAGTCCGTCGTCCTGAACGAGCCCGCGGTCGCGCGTGCCGCGCAGCTGGGCGCCCATGTCGCGAGCCAGCTGGGGCGCGCCTTCGACGACGCGACGTATGCCGGTGAGCCGGGCCTGTGCCCCCTGTGCCACCTCGACGTGGTCGTCCTGCGCGGCACCGCGGTCCAATGCGCGACGTGCGGGGCCACCGGGGAGCTGCGCGCGGACGCGGGCGTCTCGTGGACCGACCTGACGACCTCGGTGATCACGCTGGCCGAGAAGCGCGAGCACTACCGCGAGATCCTCGAGACCGCGGGCCGGCACGCGGCGCGACGCCCCGAGATCGAGGAACGCGCCACGGCATACGACGACTTCGATCCCACCATCCGCCCGGACCAGAGGTGACTGCCATGACCGAACCCCGCCCGCTCCACGTCCTCGTCGCCGGCGGCGGCCTGTCCGGCCTGGCCCACAGCCTCGCGCGCACCGGTGCCGAGCCGGGCGACGAGGGGCGCACCCCGTGACCGGGCGCCTCGACGGCCTGGCGGTGCTCGTGACGGGCACTGGCGGCGGCATCGGCCGTGCGACCGCCGTAGTCTGCGCCCGCGAGGGTGCCCACGTCGTCGGCTGCGACCTCAACGAGGCCGCGTCCGCGGAGACCGTCGACCTGGTGCGCGCCGCCGGTGGCCGGATGGACGCGATGGCTCCCGTGGACCTGTCCACGGTCGAGGGTGCCCGCAGCTGGGTCGACGAGGCGGCCGCGGTCGCCGGTGGGGTCGACGTGCTCGTCAACAACGCGTCCGCGATCCGGTTCGGCACGATCGACGAGCTGTCGTGGGAGGACTGGTCGTTCACGATCCGCCACGAGCTCGACATCGTCTTCCTCGTGACCCGTGCCGCGTGGCCGCACCTGCGTGCCCGCGGCGGTGGCTCGATCGTCAACGTCGGCTCGATCTCGGGATCGCGCGGCGCGTTCTTCATGCCGCAGAACGCCCATGGTGCCGCCAAGGGCGGCGTCCTGGCGCTCACCGCCCAGCTCTGCGTCGAGGGCGGACCGCACGGGATCCGGGTCAACGCCGTGAGCCCGGCGATGACCGAGACCCCGCACACCAGCCCGATGCTGCGCGACCCGGATGGACCTGCAGCGGCCATCCGGGAGCGAATCCCGTTGCGGCGCTGGGGCCAGCCCGAGGACGTCGCCCACGCGATCCTGTTCCTCGCCAGCGACGAGGCACGGCACATCAGCGGCGCCAACCTACCGGTCGACGGTGGCACGGCGGCGGTCGGATGAGCACGACCACGGCCCACCTGTTCCTCCGCGGCGAGGAGGGTTACGAGCCGGCCAGGGTTGGCCGGATCTTCAACGCCCGCAAGCCCGACCGGCTGCCCGCCGCGGTGCTCGAGGCTGCGGACATCGAGGAGGTCGTGGCTGGTGTGCGGCTCGCGGCCGAGCGCGGCTGGACTGTCTCGGTGCGGTCCGGCGGCCACTCGTGGGCCGCCTGGAGCCTGCGCGCGGACGCTCTGCTCATCGACCTCGGCGCGCTCAGGGCGATGGCGTACGACCCCGCGACCGGCATTGTCACCGCGGGTCCGGCGACCATGGGCGGCCTCGAGCTCGCACCGTTCCTCGCCGACCACGGCCGCGCGTTCCCCGGCGGCCACTGCGCGTCGGTCGGCATCGGCGGATTCCTCCTCCAGGGCGGTCAGGGCTGGAACAAGCCGCTCGCGCGGGTGGGCCTGCGAAAGCGTCGTGGCGGTCGATGTGGTCACCGCCGCGGGCGAGCTCGTCCGAGCCGACGCGACCCAGAACTCCGACCTCTACTGGGCCGCCCGTGGCGCCGGCCCTGGCTTCCCGGGCATCGTCGTGCGCTTCCACCTGCAGACCTATCCGGCACCACCGGTGATGTGGCAGGACACCTGGACCTTCGCCCTCGAGGACGGCGCCGAGCTGCTGCACTGGCTGCACGACGTGCTGCCCAGCCTGGACCGACGGGTCGAACCGGTCGTCGCGGCAACCCGGCTGCGTGACGTCCCGCTGGATGAGGGCCTCGTCCGCCCCGACGGCACGCTGCTCCTGCTGCACACGACCGTGATGGGCGACACCGAAGCGGAGGTCCGCGCCCTGCTCACGCCCCTGTCAAACGGACCTCTCGCGGGCCGCGCCCTGGGCCACGTCCAGGGTCCGACGACCATCCTCGAGGAGAACCTCGCCCAGACCGCGCAGAACCCCGAGGGCTACCGGTATGCCGTCGACTGCACCTGGACGGACGCGTCGGCCGACGTCCTCGCCCCAGTCCTCACCCGGCTGTGGGGCGAGCTCGACACCGAGCACTCCTTCTCGATCTGGTACGGGTGGGCGCCCAACCGCCAGCTACCCGACATGGCCTTCTCCGTCGAGGGGAACGTCTATGTCGCCACCTATGCGATCTATGCCGACGCCGCGGACGACGAGAGGTACCGCACCTGGGTGCACGAGCGCACCGCCTCGATCGCCCGGCACGGCGGCGTCGGGGTCTACCTCGGCGACACCGACTTCACCCAGCGGCAGGATCGATTCCTGTCTGACGAGAACTGGGTGCGGCTCAATGAGATTCGCGCCCACCGCGACCCCGACCGACGTTTCGCCTCGTACCTCACCGCCGACCCCGAAGGGCTCAACCGCCATGACTGACGACCGCTTTCCCCAAGACTTCCTCTGGGGAGTCGCCACCGCCGGCCACCAGAACGAGGGCGACAACACCGGGAGCGACACCTGGTTCCTCGAGCACGTCTCGCCCACCATCTTCCGGGCGCCCTCGGGCAAGGCGTGCAACGGCTGGGAGCTGTGGCGCGAGGACCTCGACCTCGTCGCAGGGATGGGGTTGAACGCCTACCGGTTCTCCGTCGAGTGGGCTCGGGTCGAGCCGCGGGAGGGGTCGTTCTCCGACGCTGCGCTCGACCACTACGAGGCCGTCGTCGACCGGTGCCACGAGCTCGGTATCGCACCCGTCGTCACCTTCAACCACTTCACCTCCCCGCACTGGTTCGCGGCCAAGGGTGCGTGGCTCGACGCGGCGGCGCCAGACCTCTTCGCGCGGTACTGCGGCGTCGTCATGGACCGCTTCGGCGACCGCATCGCGGTGGCCGTCACCCTCAACGAGCCCGACCTGCCCCGGATGCTGACCTGGGTCGACCTGCCCCCGTTCGTCCGCGACCTCGAGCGCGCCACCCTCGACGCCGCGTCGCGCGAGGCGGGCGTCGAGCGCTACCGCGCCGGCAACGTCATGCTCCCGGAGGAGATGGACGCCATCGGCGACGGGATGGCGGCCGGCCACGTGGCGGCCAAGGCGGCCATCAAGTCCCGCCGGCCTGACCTGCCCGTCGGGTTGTCGCTCGCCATCATCGACGACGTCGTGGCGGGTGACGACGCGACGGTGCGCGACCGCAAGCGCGCCGAGGTCTACCAGCGCTGGCTGGAGCTGGCCCGCGCCGACGACTTCATCGGGGTGCAGAACTACGAGCGACGCAGCTACGACGGCCAGGGCGAACAGGCTGCACCGGACGGCGCCGTCCTCAACCAGATGGGCTCGGCCGTCGAGCCGAAGTCACTGGCCGGCGCCGTGCGCTACGCCCACGACCAGACCGGGGTCCCGGTGCTCGTCACCGAGCACGGCATGGCCACCGCTGACGACAGCGTGCGCGCCGCGTTCATCGGGCCGTCGCTCGACGAGCTGCGGGCGGTCATCGACGGCGGTGTGCCCGTCCTCGGGTACCTCCACTGGACCCTGCTCGACAACTTCGAGTGGATCTTCGGCTACGACATGCACCTGGGCCTGCACGAGGTCGACCGCACGACCTTTGTCCGCACCGCCAAGCCCAGCGCGGGGGTGTACGCCGACTACGTCCGCTCGGCGACCAGTGGCTGAGGGCCCGATGGTGGCCCGGCTGGACCACGTCGGCCTGTCCGTGGCCGACCTCGCCGCCGCCGGGGCGCGCCTCGCCACCGTCATGACGCCACACGCCACTGGATGAGACGTGTGGCACCAGCCCCCTCCAGTGGGCCACCATTCCCCCTATGACTGCACAGCCGAGAGTCGACGAAGACATCCTCAGCACCGCCCGGGAGCAGGTCCTCGGACGCGGTGAGCCACTGGCGTACGAGCAGATCCTGGCGGTCATGAACACCGCCGACGACCAGCTCGAGGAGCTGCTGGCCCTCGCCCACGAGGTGCGGATGACCTACAACGGCCCCGAGGTCGAGGTCGAGGGCATCGTGTCCATCAAGACTGGCGGGTGCCCCGAGGACTGCCACTTCTGCAGCCAGTCGGGGCAGTTCACCTCGCCGGTGCGGTCGGTGTGGCTCGACATCCCCGAGCTGGTCCGCGCAGCCAAGCAGACCCGTGAGACGGGCGCCAGCGAGTTCTGCATCGTCGCTGCCGTTCGTGGGCCGGACGCGCGCCTCATGGACCAGATGCGCGAGGGCGTCGCCGCGATCCGGGCCGAGGTCGACATCCAGGTGGCTGCCTCGCTGGGCATGCTCACGCAGGACCAGGTGGACGACCTCGTCGCGATGGGGGTGCATCGTTACAACCACAATCTCGAGGCCGGTCGCTCCTTCTTCCCGCAGGTCGTCACGACGCACTCCTTCGAGGAGCGCTGGGACACCTGCCTCATGGTCAAGGACTCCGGCATGGAGCTCTGCTGCGGCGGGCTCGTGGGCATGGGAGAGACGCTCGAGCAGCGGGCCGAGCTCGCGGCCCAGCTGGGCGAGCTCGCGCCGCACGAGGTACCCCTCAACTTCCTCAACCCGCGACCCGGCACCCCCTTCGGCGACCTGCCGGTGATGGACAGCGGTGAGGCGCTGCGCACGATCGCCGCCTTCCGCCTCGCGCTCCCCCACACCATCCTGCGCTACGCCGGGGGTCGTGAGCTGACGCTCGGCGACCTGGGCACGCGCGACGGCCTGCTCGGCGGTATCAACGCCGTGATCGTCGGCAACTACCTGACCACCCTCGGCCGCGACCCCCGTGAGGACCTCGCCTTGCTGGCCGACCTCGAGATGCCGATCAAGGCGCTCGGGCAGACCTTCTGAGCCCTGAGGTATGCCGGACACTGCGCCGTGGTGCGCCCGCTGCGGTGAGGCGCGGGCAGCGGGCGACCATGCCGCCTGCGACCGTGCCCTGGCTCTGGAGCCGCCCCGGTTCTGCCCAGCCTGTCGCCGCCGGATGAAGGTGCAGGTGCTCCCACGGGGGTGGTCGGCGGTGTGCGTCGAGCACGGGGAGAGCCACGATGGGTGACCTCGACCGGCTGCTCGCGTTCGACCAGGACCACGTCTGGCACCCCTACTCCTCGGCGCTGGTCCACGACCCGCGCTTCCTCGTGGACTCCGCGTCGGGCGTGCGGCTCCGCCTGCGCCACGCGGACGGGTCGTCGCAGGACGTCATCGACGCCATGTCGTCGTGGTGGTGCGCCATCCACGGCTACGCGGTGCCCGAGCTCGACGCGGCGGCGCACCGCCAGCTCGACCAGATGAGCCACGTCATGTTCGGTGGGCTCACCCACGAGCCCGCGATCGCCCTCGCCGAGCGGCTCGTGTCCCTCACGCCGGACCCGCTGCAGCACGTGTTCTTCGCCGACTCCGGTTCGGTGTCGGTCGAGGTGGCCATGAAGATGGCCCTGCAGCTCCAGGTGGGCACCGGCTCGACGCGCACCCGCTTCTTCACCATCCGCGGCGGCTACCACGGCGACACCTTCTCGCCGATGTCCGTGACCGATCCGGTGGGTGGCATGCACTCGTTGTTCAGCGGCATACTCCCCCAGCACGTGTTCGCACCCGTCCCGCCCGCGGGGGTCGACGTGCCCGACGACGACCCGGCCATGGTCGCGTGGGAGCGCGAGACCAGGAGCCTCTACGCCGCCCACGCCCACGAGGTCGCCGCCGTGATCCTGGAGCCGGTCCTCCAGGGCGCCGGCGGCATGCGGTTCCACAGCCCGTATGCCGTGCGGGTCCTCGCGTCGCTCGCGCGGGAGCACGGCGCGCTCGTCATCTTCGACGAGATCGCCACCGGGTTCGGCCGGACGGGCACGCTGTTCGCCCTGGAGCGCGCCGAGGTGGTGCCCGACATCCTCTGCCTCGGCAAGGCGCTGACCGGCGGCTACCTCACCCTCGCGGCTGTCCTGTGCACGAGCGAGGTCGCCCGGGGCGTGAGCAGTCAGGCCGCGGGCGGAGCGCTGATGCACGGGCCGACCTTCATGGCCAACCCGCTTGCGTGCGCGGTGGCGCTGGCCAGCCTGGACCTGTTGCGGGCCAACGATTTCGCCCGCCAGGTGGCGACGCTCGAGGCGGGTCTCACGACCGGACTCGCAGCGGCGGACGGCCTCGAGTCGGTCGTCGACGTCCGGGTGCTCGGCGGCGTCGGCGTGGTCCAGCTGGGCGAGCCGGTTCGCGCGGCCGAGGTGACGGCGGCGGCCCTGGCCCGCGGGGTCTGGGTGCGGCCGTTCCGCGACCTCGTCTACACCATGCCGCCCTACGTCACCGCCGCCGACGACCTGGCCACGATCTGCGACGCGATGGTCGCCGCCGTCGCCGACGTGCACGGCTGAGAGGATGCCCCGGTGAGCGAGTTCCTCGACTGGCTGGCCGCCCAGGCGCAGTCCCGCGACCGCGCCGGGCTCCGCCGCGCGACCACGCCGTTCAAGGCTGACGAGGTCCTCGATCTTGCAGGCAACGACTACCTGGGACTTCGTCGACACCCTGCGGTCGTGGCCGGTGCCGTGGCCGCCGCCGAGACCTACGGTGGCGGGGCCGGCGCATCGCGGCTGGTGACCGGCACCCTGCCGATCCACGAGCACCTCGAACAGGCACTCTGCGACCTCACAGCTGCGCCGTCGGCGCTGGTGTTCTCCACCGGGTACCACGCCAATCTCGGCGCCCTGACCGCGCTGGCCGACGCCGACACCCTCATCGTGTCCGATGCCCACGCCCACGCCTCCCTCATCGACGGCGCCCGGCTCAGCCGTGGCACCGTCGTCGTGAGCCGCCACAACGACCTCGGCCACGTGCGCGAGCTGCTCGCCCACCGCACGCAGCGCCGAGCCGTCGTCGTGGTCGAGTCGATCTACTCGGTCTTCGGTGATGCCGCACCCCTGGCCGAGCTGTCGAGCCTGGCACTGGAGTTCGACGCGGTGCTGCTGGTGGACGACGCCCACGGGCTCGGGGTCCTGGGTGCGCGCGGCGAGGGCGGCCCCGCACACGCCGGCATCACCACGTGCGACCACGTCGTCGTGACTGCAACCCTCTCGAAATCCCTTGCCGCACAAGGCGGAGTCGTCCTGGGCCACCGGTCAGTGCGCCAACACCTGGTCAACACCTCGAGGCCGTTCATCTACGACACCGGCTTGGCGCCAGCAGCGGCCGGCGCGGCGTTGGGTGCCCTCGAGGTCCTGGGCGCAGACCCCCGTCTGCCAGAGCGAGCCCGGGCCAACGCGGCAGCACTTGCGGCGGCGTGTGGCGTCGCTGCGCCGGCGGGAGCAGTCCTCTCGGTCGCGATGCCCGGCCCGGCGCACGCGCTGGCCGCGGTCGCGGAAGCCGAGGCACGCGGCATACGCATCGGCTGTTTCCGGCCGCCGTCCACCCCGGACGGCACGTCCCGGCTGCGACTGACCGCCCACGCCAACCACACGCGGCACGACCTCGACCGGGCGGCAGCCGTCCTGGAGTCCCTGGTGCCACGTGCCTGAGGCGGTGGCGCTGCCCAGGGTGGTTCTCGTGACCGGGACCGGTACGGGCGTCGGCAAGACGGTGACCACGGCCGCCCTCGCGGCGGCGCTGCACGGGCGGGGACTCACCGTCGGGGTCGTGAAGCCGACCCAGACCGGCGTTGCCGAGGGCGAACCTGGTGACGTCGAGGAGATCCGCCGGCTGATCGGCGACGACGCGGCGGTGCGCACCCATGAGCTGGTGCGGCTGCGGGACCCGCTCGCGCCCGACACCGCCGCTCGACTCGAGGGGGTCGACTTGCCGCGCGTCGAGGCCGTGGCTGAGTCGGTCAAGGATCTCGCCCGGGACGTGGACGTCCTGCTGGTCGAAGGCGCGGGGGGTCTGCTCGTGCGACTCGACGGCGCAGGGGGCACGTTGGCGGACCTCGGGACGTGCTTGCATGAGGCCGGCGTGACGGTGGGCTACCTCGTCGTCGCCGCCGCGGAGCTCGGCACCCTCAACCACACCGCGCTGACGGCCGAGGCGCTGGCGAGCCGCGGGTTGCCGCTGCTGGGCGTGGTCATCGGCTCATGGCCGCAGCAGCCAGGGCTGGCCGAGGAACAGAACCTCGTCGACCTGCCCGCCGTCGCGCAGGCTCCCCTGGTGGGTCGCCTGCCCGCTGGAGCCGCGGCGCTGTCACCATCGGACTTCCGTGACGCCGCGCCAAGCTGGTGGCACCCCGACTTATTGCCCGCAGTCGACCGATCTGGGCCACCGGTGGCCCCCAAACCGTGGATTCAGGGCAATAAGTCGGCGGGAGCGGGCTAGAGCCATTCCTTGTGGCGGAAGAACACGTAGAGCACGATCGCCATGACGAGCATCACCGTCGTCGAGGCGTAGAAGCCCGCCGCCGTGCCGAACCCTGGATACGGCACGTTCTGGCCCATGAAACCGGTCACCGCAGTGGGGACGGCGATGATCGCCACCCAGGCCGAGATCTTGCGCATGTCGTCGTTCTGGCGCACCGAGATCTGCGCGAGGTCGTCAGAGGCGATCGTCAGGTGGGTGCTCACCCGGGTCTGGAAGAACTCGATGACGCCGTGCAGGGACTCGCGCTGCCCGTCCGCCATGCTCGACACCATCTCGAAGCGGTCGGCGAGGTCGGCGACGAGCGGCTCGTGGTCGGCCGGGAGGAACCGCGCCAGCCGCGCCATGCGGTCGTAGGTCGCCGTACTGTGCACCGCGATCGTGCGGATCGCCAGGAGCTCGTACCAGACCTGGAAGAGGTCGGTGAGGAAGCCCTCGGAGTCCTTCATCACCTCGCCCGACATGACGCGCTGCTCGAGCTTGCCGGACTGCTCGGCCAAGGTCGCAATCATGTCGATCTCGCGTCGCGTCATCGTCGAGATGATCGCCGAGGACAGCTCGAACGCCGTGCGAGGCAGGAACTTCCCGCTCTTCATGCGGTCGAGGACGGCCCCGGTGTCGACGAACGCGACGGCGGGCTCCACCTTGGGGTTGAGCGGCCCGTGGATGGTGATGAGGTAGTTCGCGCCGAGGAACTGGTCGAGCTCGATGTAGTGGACGTGCCCGTGCGCGCCGATCTGGGGGGCGTGCAGCACCGTGAACACGTGGTCGTCGTAGGCCTGGATCTTCGACACGTGGTTGCGGATCACGCAGTCGTGCAAGGCGATCTCGCTGAACCCGAAGACGTCGCCGAGCATCTCGGACTCCTGCAGTCGGCACTGCGGGATGTCCACCCAGACGAAGCCGGTGCCGTTGTCGTTCGCGCTGCGCACCATCTCGGGCAGCTCGTCGGCGGTCCGTTGCGAGATCCCCGACTCATCGATCAGGTAGACGTCCACGACACACCTCTCTGTCCGCTCGGGAAGCGTCCCCGAGTCTATGGCGGCCACCTGAGAATCCAGCGCAGGTCAGGTCGAAAGCGCCTCGTATGCCGCGCTGATGGCCGGTTCCAGCCCTTCCTGGGGCAGCGCCCATCGGCCCGCTCCGGCCTCACACGCACGCTCGACGGGCACCCCCGCGGCGTGGAGCTCCCGCAGCAGGTCGGCCACCCCTGCGAGCTGGGTCTGCTGGGCCTCGACGAACAACCGGTTCACCGGCGAGCCGTGGCCCGGGACGACGACATCGTCCGGCCCCACCAGGCGCGCGAGCGCGGCGACCGTCGCCGGCCACTCCAGCGGAAAGCATCCGGACCCGTACATCGGTGGGCCGGACTCCTCGACGAGGTCGCCGACGATCCAGGTGCCGGCGTCGGCGAGGTGCAGGACGAGGTCGTTGTCGGTGTGCCCCCGGCCCAGGTGGCGCAGCTCGACGACCCGGTCGCCGATGGTGAGGCGGTGCTCGGCGCCCACCAGCACCGTGGGCGCGGTGATCCGCACCGCGGCCCACTCCTCCACGGGCTCGATGCCCTCGGCCACCCACGCGGCCAACATCGGCGTCTCGTAGGCCTCCAGGTGTGCGGGCACGAGGTCATGACCGTAGATCGGCACGTCCGCGAAGACCTGGTTGCCGAAGCTGTGGTCGAAGTGCGCGTGGGTGTTCACCACCGCCACGACCGGGTCCGCCGTCAGCTCACGCAGGTGCTCGCGGATCTCCTCGCCCTGGCGTGGCGACGAGCGGGTGTCCACCACGAGCAGGCCACCCCTGCCGCGGACCACGCAGATGCTGATGTCCAGCGGGTCGTACCTGCGCTGGAACACCCCATCGCCCACCTCTGCCCACCCGGTCATGAGCCGACGGTATCCGTCACCCGCTCCTCGAGTGGGGACCTGCGCGACGAGCTGAGGTGGTACGGCACGGAGGTGACCATCACACCCGGTTGGTAGAGCAGCCTTCCCTTGAGCCGCAACGCACTCTGGTTGTGCAGCAGATGCTCCCACCAGTGACCGACGACGTATTCGGGGATGAAGACGGTGATGACGTCTCGAGGGCTGTCGCGCCGGATGGTGGCGAGGTACTCCAGCACCGGGCGGGTGATCTCCCGGTACGGCGAGGCGACGATGGTGAGGGGGATGTCGAGCCCGCGCTGATCCCAGTCCCGGCGCAGCTGGCGTTCCTCCTCCGGGTTGACGGCGACGGTGAGGGCGACCAGGTGCGAGGCCCGCGTCGCCTTCGCATAGGCCAGCGCGAGCAGCGTGGGGGCGTGCAGCTTCGAGACGAGCACCACCGCGTGGTTTCGGCTCGGGAGCAGCACCCCGCCGGGCCCCGGCTCGAGCTCGCGTGCCACCGACTCGTAGTGCCGACGGATGCCCCGCATGAGGAAGAAGATGACGACCATCGCGGCGATCGCGAGGTAGGCGCCAGCGAGGAACTTGTAGCGGACCACGATCACGAGGACGAGGGCCGTGACCGCAGCCCCGGTGCCGTTGATGAGCTGCGAGCGCCGGATGGAGCGGCGTCGCCCGCCGTCGGCGCGGCCCAGCTCGTCGCGCCAGTGCCGGACCATGCCGAACTGCGACAGCGTGAAGGAGGTGAAGACGCCGACGATGTAGAGCTGGATGAGCTTCTCGATGTTGGCGTCGAACCCGATGATGAGCGCAGCGGAGACCCCCGCGAGCAGGATGATCCCGTTGCTGAACGCGAGCCGGTCCCCGCGGTTGTGCAGCTGGTGGGGCAGGTAGCGGTCGCGCGCGAGGATCGAGGCGAGGGTCGGGAACCCGTTGAAGGCCGTGTTGGCAGCGAGCACGAGGATGCCGGCAGTGGCCGCCTGGAAGCCGTAGAACAACACGCCCCGGCCCCACACGCTCTCGGCGATCTGGCTGATCACCGACGGGTTCCCGTTGCCGTAGGCGCGCGCATGGGTCGCGAGGGCCAGAGCCGTGATCCCCGAGAACATCGTGATGGCGAGGGCACCCATGATGACGAGGGTGGTCGCGGCGTTCTTGCTCTTCGGCTTCTGGAACGCGGGCACCCCGTTGCTGATGGCCTCGACTCCGGTGAGCGCGGTGCAGCCGGACGCGAAGGCCCGCAAGCAGAGCAGAAGGGTGAAGACTCCCCCCACCTGGGCGGTGCGCGTCAGGGCGAGGTGGGCACTGACGGCCTCCGGTATGCCGCCGTGCAGGGCGCGGTAGACGCCGCTCGCCAGCAGCAGCAGGGTGAGCCCCACGAAGGCGTACGTGGGGAAGGCGAAGGCGGTACCGGACTCCTTGACCCCGCGGAGGTTGACCACCGCCAGCAGGACGACGAAGCCGGCGGACAGCTCCACGGCATACGGCGCGAGCACGGGCAGGGCGGAGATGATCGCCACGACGCCGGACACGACCGAGACGGCGACGGTCATCACGTAGTCCACGAGCAGGGCGGCCGCCGCGGTCAGGGCGGCCTTCTCCCCCAGGTTCTCCTTGCTCACGACGTAGGCCCCACCACCGCTCGGGTAGGCGTAACACGTCTGCCGGTAGGACGCGACGACCACGACGAGGAGGAGTGCGACCGCGGCGGCGATGGGGGCCGCGAGCCCGAGGGAACGAGGCGGCGCCGGCGGCGCCGAGCACGAGCACGATCTGCTCGGTCGCATACGCGACGGACGAGATCGGGTCCGAGCAGAAGACAGGGAGGGCAAGCTTCTTGGGCAGCAGGGTCTCGCCGAGGCGGTGGCTGGCCAGGGCCCGGCCGATGACCAGTCGCTTCAGAGCGTCAGCAGCGGTCGTGGACATCGGGGCCGGTCCGGCGTGGTGGGTTGTTCACGGCGCCAGCCTGCTGCCGGGGTGCCGGCCTGGGCCGTCCCTTGACGCCTTCTTCACGCGGCGAGGGCGAATCTTGACGACTTCTTGACGACGCCGTCGGCCCGGCTCGGCTCAGTCCGACGACGCGAGGCCGTGGTCGGTCGCGAACAGGCTGAGCGCGACCCGGCTCGAGGCACCGGTCTTGGCGTAGATGTGCTCGAGGTGGTTGCGCACCGTCTTCTCCGCGATCTCGAGGCGACGGGCCACCTCGGGCGTCGGCGTGGCGCGTGCGACCAGTCGCAGCACCTCGACCTCGCGAGTGGTCAGCCCCGCCGGCCAGGCCGGCTTCGCCGTGGACCGACCGGCCGCCTGGAGCACCGCATCGACGGCCTCGGCCTGCAGGCGCCCCCCCGCGTGCCTCCTCGCGAAGCATCCGGGCAGCCTCCGCCGGACTCGACCCGGCCCGGCCCGGCCCCTCCTCCACCGCGCACTGGAACAGGTCGGCGGCCGCCAGGACCTGGTCCAGCAGGGACAGCTCGCCCGCCCGGAGCCGGCCCGGGTACCCGGACCCGTCGAGGCGCTCGTGGTGGTTGACGGCCAACCGGGCCTCGGCCGCCAGCCCGGGCAGCCGAGCGAGAATCCGGCCGGTGAGGAACGGGTGCAGCTCGACCCGCTCGCGTTCGGCCACTGACAGCGGCGTGGCCTTCTCCCAGATGAGGTTGGAGATGCCGATCCGCCCGAGGTCGTGCAGGTGCCCGGCCCTGCGGAGCCGGGCGATGCTCTGGTCGGCGAGGCCGAGGTGGCGCCCCGCGGCTGCGGCCAGTCCGGCGACCGACCGCGAGTGCCCGACGGTGTAGGGGCTCTTGAGGTCGACGAAGTCACCGAGCGCGGCGATGAGGTCCTCGGGGTCGCTCCCGATCGTCTGGGCCTGCGCACCGGGCGCCTGCGTGACCGCCGCGCTCCAGACGTCGGCGGGCAGGGTGAACAGCTCGGCGTGGTGCCGGGCGAAGCACGACACCACGCCCGGGTCGAACTGGCCGCCGCTGCGGGCGGCGAGGACCTCCAGGGCCGCCTCGACCCCGCGCCGGGTGCGGACCACGTCCGCCACGTCGACGACCTGGGCGATCCGCATGGACAGCGGTATGCCGGTGCCTCGGGCGCCGTTGGGGAGCCCGCCCCCGTCCCACCGCTCGAAGCCGAACCCGAGCGAGTGCTGCACGTCCTCGCCGAGCCCGATCCGGCGAGCCAGCAGCGCCGCCGAGGAACAGTGGGACCTCGTCATCGTGGCGAGGTTGGCCCGTGGGTCGCGCAGGAGCGCCCCTGCGACCTTGAGGCGCTGCGGCAGCGCCCGCCCCCGACCGAGGTTCTGCAGCAGGAAGATCGCGTAGGGCACGCCGGCCCAGTCGACGTCGTAGGAGTCCCGGCGGACGGCGATGTCGTCGCCGAACCAGCGCGCGTACTCGTGCGACTCGGCATGACAGCCCACCCACATGACGAGGGTCACGGAGTGCGCGACCTCCTGGGCCTGTTCGTCGCAGCCGAGCAGCCGCGCGAGCCGGCCAGCCATCAGCGCACTGCGCAACACGTGCTCCGCGGGAAGCCCGAGGCCGAGGTCGATGGCCAGGGAGAGCGCGGCGAGCAGCTCGGCCCGGGTTGGCGTCAGCGCCGCGCGGCGCGCTCCAGCGGCCATGTCCAGATCCTGTCACCGGCTGACCACGCGCGGCGAGTATGCCGCATCCGGCGCGATCCGCTGGCCAGTCACGACGGGGTGGGAAATGACCCCGATGAGCCATGGTCGGCAGGCCGCGGTCACGGGCAGTCTCGGAGGCGGAGGGAATGCTCGCGCCGGTAGGGGCACATCGGGGGATGGTGGGCGCGGGCTCCCCTCCAACGACGCACCTCCGGTCGTCGATGCTGGTGCCGTCGCGAAGGAAGGGCCGAGGGGCCATGCACGTGGAGACCAGCGTCACCGTCAACAGGACAGTCGTCGACGATGCCGCGCTTCGCGCACGGCTCGTCGAGGAGGCCCGTCGGAGGCTGATCGACCTGGGCCTCGCCACGGCCGAACAGCTCACCGACGAGCCCTCGATCACTGCGAGCCCGCAGCTGGCCGATGGCGAGGAGGTCCCGCGCTGGGTGCACGTGACCTTCGGGTGGGAGCGTCACTGACCCCGACGCGGCATCCGGCAGTGCATATTGATGCCATGAACTCTCCGGCACCCAGTGCGCCTCAGATCCACCCCGTCACCCGCGCGATGATGGCCCAGCGCGCCCAGGACGTTCAGCTGAAGATCGCCGACGGCATCACGGCGTTCGCTGGCTCGATGACCTTCGTGTACCTGCACGCCGTGGGCTTCGCGATCTGGATGCTCTTCATCGAGTCGAGCCCCTGGCCCACCCTGACGCTCATCGTCTCGCTCGAGGCGATCTTCCTGTCGACGTTCGTCATGATCGGGCAGAACCGTCAGGCCGCGTTCCAGCAGGCCAAGGCCGACCACGACTTCGTCGAGTCCGAGCTCGAGCTCAAGACCAACACCGAGCTGACCCGCCAGATCCACGCGCTCACGACCGAGCTGCACAGCCGCATCGTCGCGCCGGGCAGCAGCTGAGCGCGAGCGCGACGATGCTCCTCGGCGCCCCTCGGCGTCAGGCGCCGGCCGCCACGAGGATGCCGTCGGTGAGGAAGCCCAACGCGAGACCGCCGAGGATGCACCAGGTCGTGAGCTCCTTCAGACCCGTCCGTCGGGCGACGGCCAGCAGCTCGATCACGACGTAGAGCACCGAGCCGGCGGCCAGCCTGAGGAACGCGATGGCGAGGGTGTCGTTGACGACGCTCTGACCCACGAGGGTGCCCACGAAGGTCGGACCGCCACCGATGAGGCCGAGCAGGGCCAGCCGACCCCAGCTCGGGCGCTCGGTGTCGCCGGCCAGCGGCGCGACGATGCCGAACCCCTCGGTGGCGTTGTGCAACGCGAAACCGATCACCAGCAGCAGGGCGAGCGAGAGCTCTCCGCCGGCCGCGGAGTTGCCGATGGCCAGGCCCTCGGCGAAGTTGTGCAGGCCGATGCCCACCGCGATCATCAGCGCGAGGTCGGCGGCAGCCGTGCGAGCCGCGGTGGACACGGGAACCTCCCCGGCAGCCAGGGACGGGGTCGACGGGTCACCACCCACCGAGCCCGCGCTCGGCACACCCACAGGCACTGCGGCCGGCGTCGGGACGGCGCGGGAGCGAGCCCGTCGCGCAGCCATCGCCTTGTCGTAGTAGACGAGTCCGGCCATACCCACGACCAGCCCGAGCGCGAGGACGATGCCGCCCGTGGTTGCCTGACCCCACTTGTGTGCGGCGAGCGCGCTGTCGGTGGGCTCCCAGGCGTGGGAGAGGATGTCCCACACGAGGAACACCAGCACGCCGATGGCGACACCGTTGAGCGCGGCCTTCAGCCGCGGCGCGGGCTGGCGCAGCCGCCCGATGGGCAGGCCGAGAAAGATCGTGAAACCGGCGATCATGCCCAGAAGGGCAATCTGCATGGCTGACATCAGTACTCCTGGAGCGAGGACAAACCCGACACGGTTAGGCGAGCCTTACCTATCTAACCATGCCACGGAGGGTCGGCCCGATGCACATCGGAGCCGTTATGCGCCTCGATGACCGAATTGCCCCGTAACGCAGGGCCCGGCGGCTCGTTGTGACTCATGACACCCACATCCGTCCTCAGGGAGGCCGTCCGTGCTCGTCGTTTCGACCAAGCTCTTGCGTACCTGTGCCGGCGCCGCGATGGTCGGAGCCGCGATTGCGGCTCCCGCTGCGGCGTCCACCCTCGCCGGGCCGCACCACACGCCTGCGACCAAACCCATCGCCACCACGAACGGGTTCGCCTTCGGCCAGCTCCAGGCCCAGACCGTCGGTGCGAGCGGGTGCGGGACGAACATCGCGGGCGAGCCCTCCATCCACGTCTCGCGGACGAACCTCGTCGGCCTCGGGTCGGAGGACGGACTCGGCGGGGGCAGCGAGTTCTGGCGCGGCACGCAGGTCGGCGGCACGTCGAACGCCTCCGCCTGTGCCCTCACCTACAGCGGCCAGCCCAACGCCGTGAGTGGGGTCGGCGCCTCCGGCGGCGACATCGACACGGCCTTCGCCCCGGCGACCTCGGCCGTCGGGACGCACCGCATCTACGTCGCGAGCCTCAACCTCGGGTCGATCAACGTGGCCACCTCGGTCGACGACGGCAAGACCTTCTCGCAGGTCCCCGTCCAGGCCGGCCTCCCGGTGGACGACCGCGAGTGGATCGCGGCATACGGGGCGGACACCAGCTTGCTGACGTTCCACGACATCACCACGAACAACATCGACGTGCTGCGTTCCGACACCGGTGGCGGCCCCTACGCCCAGATCTCGCAGGCGATCCCGGCCACGGACTACAAGGCGACCAACAACGAGCTCGGCAACCTGGTGGTCGACCACAACAACCCCACGCCGGGCGGGTTCTGGGCCTACCAGTCGTTCGTCGCCCCCTCCGCGGACCCCGGACCGACCGGCAGCTCGCCCTACAACGAGGCGTTCCTGGCCGTCTCACCCGACGGTGGGCACACCTGGGCCGACAAGCCGATCCCGTGCTCGACGTCGTTCGGGGCGGCGGGCCTCAACCACAACTTCCCGAACGTCTCCGTCGCGCCGAACGGCACGCTGTTCTATGCCGTCAGCAACGACACCTCCGTGTATGTCGCGTCGTCCAGCGACCACGGGAGCTCGTGGACCTGCTCGGGGCCGGTCAGCTCGGCGTCCCAGGCGATCTTCCCCTGGATCGTCGCCACGAGCGCAGGCGAGGACCTCGCGTACTACGGTGCGACGGGCACGGGCGCGAACCAGACGTGGAACGTCTACTTCGCGCAGAACCGCACCCAGTCGGTCAGCGGCTGGAACACCACGAAGCTCATGCCCGTCCACACCGGCCCGGTGTGCGAGGGAGGCATCAGCTGCACGGGTGGCCGCCAGCTGCTCGACGACTTCGGGATCGACACGGACCAGTCGGGGTGGGCGCACATCGCCTACTCGCACGACTCGCCCGACCTGGGTGGCAGCGGCAGCTACACCGGCTACGCCGTCCAGACCAGCGGCACGCCGGTGGGTGCCCCGAACTGAGCCGTCAGCGCACCCAGCGGGTGTCGGTGGGCCGCCCTAGGCTGATCGGCACCCGCTGGAGCCGACGGAGGTACCCATGACATCCCTGGAGAACCGACCCGCGACCGCCCTGGTCGTCATCGATGTGCAGAACGGCGTCGTGGGCAGCGCCTACGAGCGCGACCGGGTCGTCGCCACCATCGCGACCCTCGTCGACAAGGCCCGTGCGGAGCAGGTCCCCGTGGTGTGGGTGCAGCATTCCGACGAGCAGCTCGCCAAGGGCTCCCAGGAGTGGGAGTACGTCCCGGAACTCACCCGCCTCGACTCCGAGCCGGTGGTCCACAAGAGCTACGGCGACGCGTTCGAGGCCACCGACCTCGAGGAGCAGCTGGCGCAGCGCCGGGTCGGGCACCTCGTGGTCACCGGCGCACAGACCGAGGAGTGCATCCGCTGCACCCTGCACGGCGCGCTGGTCCGCGGGTACGACGCCACCCTGGTCTCCGACGCGCACACCACCGAGGACATGCGGCAATGGGGCTTTCCCGTGACGCCCGAGCAGTCCATCGCCTACACCAACACCTACTGGAGCTGGGCCTCCGCGCCGGGCCGCAAGGGCACGGTGACCCCGAGCGCCGAGGTCGACTTCGCCACCGGGTGAGGCGCTTGCCTGCTCAGGTGCCGACCGAGTCGACCACCTCGGCCACCGGCATCCGCCGCACGTGAACCGACGTGGGACTCGCCCGCACGAGCCCGACCTGCACGCGAAACCGGGCGACACCGGGCAGCGCCCACCCGAGGGACCAGCTCCCTTCCGCCGCATGGTGCTCCTCGTCGGTGAGCGACAGCAACCCGCTGTCAACATCGCGGAAGAGCTCGGCGACGGCTGCCCTCGCCGCCGCGAGCGCCGCCCCGTGTGGCAGGGCGACGACCGGGGCCGACGGTGCCGCGTGCGCGACCATGCGGGTGAACGCAGCCCGCACCGGCCCGGTCAGGTCAGGCTCGGGCCACGGCGCTGCCGGGTCGCTCCCCCGGGCCAGCAGCACGGCGATCTGCGCTCGTCCGCCGCCGCCGTCACTGCGATGGCTTCGGGTGACGTCGACGACCCACTCGGGCAGGGCGTCGGAGGCCGCCAGGACCGGCTCGAGGTCCGCGAGCCACGGCACCTCGTCGAACCGTGCGCCACCGGGTCCGCCGTCGTCCGGCAGGGCGAGGTCGAGGTCGATGAGATACACGTCGTGCGGCGACTGGTCGAGCGACCGCGTGACGGCCACGGTGACCCGCAGGCCACCGACGCGCCCCAGCCGCAACGTCGTGACCATGGGTCCAGCCTCCCCCGTCGCACCCGCCCGGCAAGGCGTGCTCGGCCCGTGAGGGCTCAGCGCGTCTCGGTCACCGACAGGCCGTTGCCGTCCGGGTCCTTGACCGCGAACATCGGCGGCACTCCCGGCCAGGTCAACAGCTCGCCGACCTCGACGCCGCGGTCGGCGAGGGCCGCATGCAGCGCGGCGGCGTCGTCGGTACCCAGCCGGATTCCAGTCGCGACCCCGGCCGGCACGCCCGGGGTCGCAGGCACCAGCGCCAAGGTCGTCCCTGACCCCGGGGGGCCGACGACGATCCACCGCCCGCCCAGCTGCTCCACCGGTGCGTCCGCGAGCTTGTCCAGCCCCAGCGTCCCGACGTAGAACTCGAGGGCGCGGTCCTGGTCGGTGACCGGCACTCCGACGGTGTGCACCGAGGTGATTCGTGCCGCTGTCGTGTCAGACATGGTCATGCTCCCTTTCCTTCGCTTGTGAGGACAGACCCCGCTGCGGCCCCCAACTCATCGGCCCGGCCGGCTCACGCGCTCGCGGTGCGGTCCTGGCGGGGCAGCCGCATGGTGAACGACGAGCCGGGGCTCCTCGGCCCGGTGTCGGGACTCGTCGTAGACAGCGATGAAACGCGCACCGCCGTGGTCGGAGGCCGACGCCGCCCACCTGTGACCCGTGGCGCGGTGGCCGGGCGAGGGAGGGGTCAGAGCTCGAACCGCACGCCCGTGAGCTCTTCGCTGACGGTCCACAGTCGCCCGGCCAGGTCCTCGTCGGCCGCCAGCGGGCTGAGCCTCGCGGTGCCCACGCCGCCGCGGACCTCGCCGCGCCCCTGCGGCCCGGTGTACGACCCCGGTTCGGCCACGGTCGCGGCATACAGCACCGACTCGGCGCCGCCCCGCGAGCCCGGCAGCACCAGGCGCATGAGCGGCGGAGCGAACGTGCGGACGACCCAGCGGGCACCCATGCCGTCGGTGCTGGCCACGAGGTTGGTGACGGCGACACCGGGATGGGCGGCCGTCGAGGTCAGCCGCGAGCCCGCAGCGGTCGCGCGCCGGTGCAGCTCGAGCGCGAAGAGGAGGTTGGCCAGCTTGGACCGGCCGTAGGAGGCACGGGGGTCGTAGTCGGCGACGTCGTTCGCCTCGACGACTCGCGCGTCGCCCTGGTTGTGGGCGATCGAGGCAACGGTCGTGACCCGCGGCGAGGGGGCGGCCAGGAGGGCAGGGAGCAACCGCGCGGTGAGGGCGAAGTGGCCGAGGTGGTTGGTCCCGAACTGCAGCTCGTGCCCGTCGACGGTCGTGCGCCGAGCCGGGGGCGCCATCACGCCGGCATTGTTGACGAGCAGGTCGACCCGGCCGCTGACCCGCTCGGCGAAGTCGCGCACGGAGTCGAGCGAGGCCAGGTCGAGGGCCTCCACCGCGGTGCTGCCGGCGATCCGGGCTGCGGCGACCTGCCCCGCTGCGACGTTGCGCACCGCAAGGATGACGTGCGCGCCGTGCTCGGCCAGTGTCTGCGCCTCGACGAACCCGATGCCCGAGTTGGCCCCGGTGACGATCGCGGTCGTGCCGGTGAGGTCACCGATCTCGGCAGGCTTCCAGGCCATGGTCCACTCCTCGTGCGTCGCTGGCTCAGCCACCCGAGCCTCCCCCACCTAAGCACGACGCCTCGACCCGGAATCGGCCGCCCCTGCCGTGCCCTGGTGTGCCGGCCGCGCGCCCACCCCGGGGCCCACCGCGTGCCCACCCCGTCCTTTGCTGACGTTCAGGAACCCCTGCAAGACTGCTGCCCCGTGACCAGATCCGAACAGCTCCTCGACACAGCCCGACCAGGTCTGACCACCGCGCTGAGCAAGGTGCCCGAGGTCACGGCGATCTTCTGGGTGACCAAGGTGCTCACCACCGGCATGGGCGAGACGGCCTCCGACTTCCTCGTGCGACGGATCAACCCCTTCGTCGCCGTCGCCCTCGGGGCGGTGGCCTTCGCGGTCGCCCTGAGCCTGCAGTTCCGGGTGCGCCGTTACGTGCCGTGGGTCTACTGGCTGGCGGTGTCGATGGTCAGCGTGTTCGGCACCATGGCTGCGGACGTCGTGCACATCGGCTTCGGCGTGCCGTATGCCGTGAGCACCGTCTTCTTCGCCGTCGCCCTGGCAGCGGTGTTCGGCGTCTGGTACGCCACCGAGCGCACGCTGTCGATCCACAGCATCACCACGGTCCGGCGCGAGCTCTTCTACTGGCTGACGGTGCTGACGACCTTCGCGCTCGGCACAGCCGCCGGAGACCTCACGGCCTCGACCATGCGGCTCGGCTACTTCGCCTCAGGTGTCCTGTTCGCCGTCGTGATCGCGGTGCCGGCGATCGCCCACCGCAGCCTCGGGCTCAACGCCATCGTGGCGTTCTGGTTCGCGTACATCGTCACCCGACCGCTCGGAGCCTCGTTCGCGGACTGGCTGGGCGTGCCCGCGAGCCGACGGGGGCTGGACCTCGGCACCGGGCCGGTCACGCTGGCCCTGGCCGTGGTCATCGCGGTCCTGGTCGGATACCTGTCGCGCACGACGGAAGCCACCGCATCGTGATCAACCTCAACGGAAACCCGCTCATCCGCCCTGACCTGCGACGGGCGGCAGCGGCGGCTGGTGTCGCCGCAGTCCTGCTGGTGCTGCTGGCGGCGTTCGGCTCCCCGCAGTCCGCCAACCTCACCCAGAAGCTGCTCGCGTTCGGCGGCGCGCTGGGTTTCGTCGTCGCCATGGCGATCAGTGTCCGCAGCGCCGCCAACGAGGTCGCTCGCGTCGCGGCCGTGCGGGCCGGCCCCGGGACCGCCAGTGGTCTGCGGTTGGGCCTGACGGTGGTCGGCTACCTGCTCACCGGGGTCGTGGCGCTGACGGTGCTGCGCGTCCCGATCGAGAAGCTGCTGCTGTCCGGTGCCATCACGGGAGTCGTCATCGGCATCGCGGCCCAACAGGCCCTCGCCAACCTGTTCGCAGGCCTCGTGCTGCTGACCTCGCGGCCCTTCCAGATCGGCCAGTCGATCGTCCTGCGCTCGGGCGCGCTGGGCGGCGAGTACTCCGGGCGCGTCATCGGGATCGGTCTGGCCTACACCGAGATCCTCACCGAGGACGGGCCCTACTCCCTGCCGAACGCAGGCGTCCTCGCCGCCGCGGTCGGCCCCCGTCAGGCGCGGCGCCCGCTCCAGGCGACGACAGCCCCGATGACCACGACGAACGACCCGACCACGGCCCAGATCGGGTGACCGCTCATCGCGCTGCCACCAAGGACGTCGAAGCCCTGTAGCGCCCAGACCAGGCCCACCAGGGCCACGACCACCCCGACGATCATTCGCGCGCGCCGGCTCATGTCACCAAGCCTAGACCGGCGGATGGGGCCCTGGTCGCCGCCGGTTCGGGGCCCGCGCCCTCGTTCGTTCTGCCGAGGCGGGCCGACCAAAGTGCTAGTCGGGTCTGGACCGACGGTGGATTCGTCCGGGTGCCGCGGACCACGAGGATTGAGCCCTCAGGCAAGTTCCCGTGCCCTGTCCCGAAAGGCTCTCCGCAATGACCAAGTTCGTCGCCAAGTTCCAGGCCCGCCTCGCCACGCGCGAGCAGGGCGCGACCGCAGTCGAGTACGGCCTCATGGTCGCCCTCATCGCGATCGTCATCATCGCCGCTGTCACCCTCCTCGGTGGCAACCTCAACAACCTCTTCAACAAGGTGGCCACGAGCGTCTGAGCTCGACCACGACGAAGCGCCCCCTCACACGAGGGGGCGCTTCGCTTTTGTGCCGCGACACACCTGAGGTCCCTTGCCCTCTCGACGGACGCTCAGCGGCGTAGCGTTGTTTGCCCCGGACGTGAGTGGGCAAGGGACTGGGGAGCCGAGGCAAAGGAGCCGACATGGACACCCATCAGTCGCACCTGCAGGAGGACGGGACCACGTTCCCGCCGGTCACGCGCGACACCCCGCAGACACCCGACATGGTCATCCCCGAGGTGCCCGACCCGACGATCGTCGCACCCGAGGGTGACGCCGAGGGTGACGCCGACGGCGACTCGGCCACGGACGCGCCCGACTGACCTGCCCGCTGTGCGGCACCGTCACGCGGTCCGCGCGCACCTCAGTGCCGTATGCCGTGTCCTGCCTCCGTGGGAGGCGCACCGTCGGGGTGGGTGAACGCGAACCACGTGAGGATCCCGAAGAGCCACGCAGCGCCAAGCACCAGCGTCAGCAGGAGGATGTGCAGCCACGGCGGCGGCGCCAGCCCGCCGATGAGGAGGGCAACCGCCGCCGCCGCGACCAGCGCCGTGGAGGCCGAGCGGTAGACCGGCGCGAGCTCGCGCCAGTCGGCCAGCGAGGTCGCCACCACCACCAGCGCCAGGACGCCCACCGCCACGGACACCGAGAGCACCATGGGCGCCGGTGCCGGCGCGTGGCCGGCTGACGCGTGCTGGACCATGCTCACCATCACCGCGCCGGTCGCTGCGATCGTCATCGTCACCGGCAGGTGGCCGACGAGCCAGCGCGACAGCGCTCCGCGCTCCGAGCGCACCCGGCGCGCACCGATGAGGTCGAAGTAGCTCCACCAGTACGCGAACCCGATCCCCAGCCCGAGGATCCCGGTGGCCACCGCGATCGGGGAACGTCCATCTTCCGCGATGCCGTTCACGACGCCGACGACCACCTCGCCGAGGACAATGATCGTGAAGAGGTCGAACCGCTCGATCATCGACTCGCTCGCATTGCTGCTGGTGTCCCTCGTCGCCCCGCTGCGCCAGTCCAGGACGACCAAGCCGACGAGCCAACCGAGGACCACGAGCGCCCACACGGTCAGGCGCGTGCCACCCGGCAGGAGCGCGCTCAGGCCGATGATCGCGGCCGAGGCCACGACCCCGACGATGTACGGCGTCGTCGTGGAGCGGAACGACGGGTCGTCACGCAGGCGTACCGAGAACCAGAGCCAGCCGAGGAGGAACAGGAACGCGCTGTAGATGACGGCGAAGGCCGGACCGTCGCCCGCCGTCGCGGCGCCGGTGAACACGGCGAGGAGCGCCAGGATGCCCATCTGCAGGAACACGTAGCTCCGGGTCCGCCCCTCGGCACGGCCGTGCAGGTCGTGATAGACGGCCCCGTTGATCCAGGCGAGCCAGATCAGCCCGAAGACGATGGCGAACCGGCCCGCCCCAGCCCAGGTCACGTCGCCCGCCAGGTGGTGAGCGGCCTGCGAGACGACGACGACGTAGACCAGGTCGTAGAAGAGCTCGAGGAAGCTCACCTCGCGTCCCTCGATGACCTCGCCGTGCGCCCGAGGCGGCTTCCAGAAATGGCGCCGGAACGCCGCCGCGGACTCCCAGGTGAGGCGGGTGCTCGCCTGTCTGGCCGGCATACGTGCTCCTCCCCCTCGCCTCCCGGTCAAGGAGATCGTTACCCCGATGATGGACCATCCGAGGTGGCGGCGACACGGGTCGGCAGTGCCCACGATTTCGCCCTCGGTGAACCGTGGAATCCGGCCGGCCCCGCCGCTCGTTGCATCGCCATGACCATCGACCCGGCGGCGGAGTCGGCCGCGTTGGACGCCTACTCAGCGGTCGTGACCTCCGTTGCGGCGCAGCTGACGCCGAAGGTTGCCGCGCTGCGCATCCTGTCGCGTCGTGGAGAGTCGGCCGGGTCGGCAGTCGTCCTGACGGGCGAGTCCCACCTGATCACCAATGCCCACGTGGTCGGTGACGCGGGCGAGGGCACGGCGGAGTTCGCGGACGGCACGATCGCCCGCTTCGAGGTCGTGGGCCGTGACCCGTTGTCCGACCTTGCCATCGTCCGCGCCGACCGTGCAGTGCCGCCCCCACCCGAGTACGGCGACGCGAGCTCCCTGCTCGTCGGATCGCTGGTCGTGGCGGTCGGCAACCCGTTGGGCCTCTCCGGCACGGTGACAGCCGGCGTCGTGAGCGCTCTCGGCCGCAGCATGCCGGTGCGAACCCGTACGGCGGCGCGGCTGATCGAGGACGTCATCCAGACCGACGCCGCGCTCAACCCGGGCAACTCCGGTGGGGCGCTGGCCGACAGCCGCGGTCGCGTCGTCGGGATCAACACGGCCGTCGCCGGAGTGGGCCTCGGCATGGCGGTGCCGATCAATGCCACGACCCACCGGATCATCTACGCGCTGATGCATGACGGGCGGGTGCGGCGCGCGTACCTTGGCTTGGTGAGCACCCCGGCCCGGCTGACCCCTGCCCAGGCTGACCGGTACGGTCAGCGCGGCGGGCTGCGAGTCGTCGAGGTTGTCGAGGACAGCCCCGCCGCCACGAGTGGCCTGCGCGCTGGCGATCTCGTCCTCGCCATCGACGGCGCCCCGCTCGGCGATGCCCAGTCACTGCAGAAGCGCCTGTTCGCCGAGGCGATCGGGCAGCGGATGGAAGTCACCGTGATCCGCAACGGCGCGCTGGTGGACGCGGTAGTGCTGCCGACCGAACTTCCCGACTGAGCTTCCCGACCGAGCTTCCCGACCGAGCTTCCCGACCGAGCTTCCCGACTGAAGGGCACCCGCATGGCGACGACGAGGTTCACCGTCCACACGAGCTTGTCCCCGAGCGAGGTCATGGCCGTGATCACCGACTTCGGTCCGCAGCGGTCTCGCTGGTGGCCGAACGTCGACGACGCGCACTTCAGCGTCCACGCGCAGGGTCCGGGCTGGGCCGAGGTGACCGAGGGCACCACCATGGGCTGGGAACGGGAGCGCTACTCGTGGGATGCCGCCTCGGGCATCGTCACGATCGACACCCTCGAGTCGAACCTGTGGGGCCCCGGCAGCGGGTGGAGGTACGAGCTCGTGCCCGCCGCCGAGGGCACCGACCTGCGCGTCTCGCTCACCCGGCGGCCGAACTCGTTCAGGGGCAGGCTCGTCGCAGCCTTGATCCCCATCGTGGGACCACGCGCGCTGGGCAGGCAGTTCCAGGCTGTGCTCCGCAAGGCCGAGAGTCGCTGAGCGCGAGCATCACTGCGTCCCGGACGGCCCGTCGCCGGTCGCCGGGTCGCCCGCGAGGGCCTCGGTCAGCAGGGTGACGAGGGCCTCCAGCTGGACGTCGGCCGAGGACCCGACCTCCTCGTCCGAACCATCCAGGGCCCGGGCTGCGAGCCCGGCCTTGGCGTCGATGAGCTGGGCGATCTTCGGGTCGATGGTCTGGGCGGCGATGATCCGCCATGCGGTCACTGGCTCGGTCTGGCCGATCCGGTGGACCCGGTCGATGGCCTGAGTCTGTTCCGCCGAGGTCCAGGACAGCTCGGCGAGCACGACGTTCGACGCGACCTGGAGGTTGAGCCCCACGCCGGCCGCGGTGAGTGAGCACACGACGACGGCGATGGCGGGGTCGGTGAGGAACGCCTGGATGTTGGCCTGACGCGCCTTCGGGGTCTGGTCCCCGCGGATCGACGCGTAGCCGATCCCCCGCTTGGCGAAGGTCTGCTCGGCCACATCCATGACGTCGATGTGCTTGGCGAAGAAGACGACCTTGCCGACGTTGCGAGCCAGCTGGGCGGCATAGTCCGCGGCGAGGCCGGCCTTGGCCTGCCCGATCTGGCGCATCACCGTGAACACGTTGTCGCCGGTCTTGCCGGAGCCGTCGCCGTCGCGCTCCCACTTGGCGACCCGGCGGACCAGGTCGTGGTCGATGCCGTCGATGACCGTGGCCACCTTGCGGGTGGCCAGGGCCGACTCGTAGCGGGCGACCAGACGACGCGCCAGCTCCTGCTCGGCCGCACGGATCGAGCGCCCGGCCACGTCGTCCAGCTCGACCGGGAGGTCCGCGACGCGGCGAGCGGGGATGTCGGCGGCGACGTCGACCTTGCGTCGTCGGACGATGCCGAGGTCGATGACACTGGCGCGCGCAGCGGTGTAGAACCCGGAGTCGGCCGGCGTCAGCCCGGTCTCCTCGAGAGCCGCCAGGAGGGCGCGCCGGGGCTTGGTGTCGTCGATCCAGCCGAGGAACTGCCAGATCGCCTTGAAGTCCTCGATGTCGTTGATGAGTGGAGTTCCGGTGAGGGCCATCAGGAGCGGGTTCGCGCTTCGCGCCCGGATGCGCTCTGACAGCTCGAGGACGTGCTGCGAGCGCTGCGACGACTTGTTCTTGATGAGGTGCGCCTCGTCGACGACCATGCCGCGGAAGCCGTGGCTCCCCAGCCACCCCACGTGGCGGTCGAGGAGCTCGTAGTTGACGATCACGATGTCGGCGAAGCCGTCGATCGTCTCGCCGTCGCCATGGATCACGGTCGATGCGCGGCGCGGCGTCCAGAGCTCGGCTTCGTGCGCCCAGTTCGCCTTGACGACGTTCGGGACGGCCACCAGCAGGGGGAACGCGTCGGCGGCCTCGGCGGCCAGGAGCGCCTGCGCGGTCTTGCCGAGGCCCGGCTCGTCGGCGAGCAGGAACGTGCGATGGCCGGCTGCGGCGGCGGCCACGACCTGGGCCTGGTGCGGCATGAGCTCCAGCCCACGGATGCCGTGGAGCAGGTCCGCGGACTCGGGCAGCGGCATGCACGTGGCATCGCCGCCGTACTCGAAGGCGCGGAACAAGGGCGTCAACAGCTCCCAGCCGCCGAGCCGGTTGGTCGTCGCCCGACGTGCGGGCACCGCCGAGAAGTCGGGCGCGAGGAACGGGTTGGCCAGCTGTCGGGCGATCACCGTCTGCGGGACCACGCGGCGCGTGGGTGCGGTCGACCCGGGGCGGACCTCGGGCACCGGCTCGGGTTCCGGCTCGGGCTCGCGCCCAGCCGCACGGAGCATGTCGTTCTTGAGGCTCACGGCATCGGACGAGACGACAGCGTCATCGGCCAGCAGGGCCAGCAGTGAGGTGTCCCGAGCGGCCGTCTTCGCCAGGATCGTGGCAATGCCGTCGAGTCGCGTCAGCACCCCGGTCCGCTCCGCCTCGGGCGTGGACGTGTCGGCCTTGACCCGGGCGCGCTCCTCGCGCATGAGCAGGGCGACGACCTGGTATGCCGTGCGGCCGCCCGGCCGGACCTTGCCCCGCTGCGCGGCGGCCTCGACCTGCCGGACCGCCTTGGCCAGGACCGGGATGATGCCCTCATCGTCGCGCGCGCGGCCGCGATGCTGGTCGCGGGGCGTGGTGCGCGGCGCGCCGGAACGGCGCGGAGCTCGCTGTGCCAAGCGGTTCCTTCTCCTGAGTCGGACACGGCGCGGAGCCGTGTCGGTGCGGGGTGCACCGAACGTGAGGCGACGCGCAGGCTGCGCCCGGCCGCGGCATACCGGATCAAGTGCGGCCTCGCGCCAGGGACCAGACCCCGGCCCCCGTGTCGCTGATGCGTCCACGTCGAACGACGGGACACAGGGGCAAGCCTACGTGGTCCACCGCGCAGACGGGTACTGCCTCGCGGGTTTCCTCACCCGGGCGCTACCCGAGCTGATCGCGGCGCCGGGTCAGGTAGGCGATCTCGGCCGTGTTGCCCGCGAGCTCGATCGCCCTGTCGTAGGCCGCGCGGGACTGCCCGCTGCGGCCCAGCCGGCGCAGCAGGTCGGCGCGCGTCGCGTGGAAGGCGTGGTAGCCGGCCAACGGGCCTTCGAGACGGTCCACCGCCGCGAGCGCCACCTCCGGCCCGTCGAGCTCGGCGACGGCGATGGCCCGGTTGAGGGCGACGATCGGCGACGGATCGATGCGGACGAGCTGGTCATAGAGGACGACGACCTGCGACCAGTCGGTATCACGGGCGTCGCGGGCGGAGGTGTGGACGGCGTTGATCGCCGCGAGGATCTGGTATCGGCCAGGAGCTACCCCGGCTGCCAGCCGCTCCCGCACCAGCCGATGTCCCTCGGCCACCAGCGCCGCGTCCCAGGCCCCGCGGTCCTGCTCGTCGAGCCTGACCAGCTCGCCACGAGCCGAGACGCGGGCAGTGCGGCGGGCCTCGGTGAGCAGCATCAGGGCCAGCAGCCCGGTCACCTCACCATCGTCCGGCAGGAGGCTACGGATCAGGCGAGTCAGCCGGATCGCCTCGGAGGTCAGGTCCTGGCGCACGGGGTCGCTGTCCGGGCCGGTCGCAAGATAGCCCTCGTTGAAGACGAGGAAGAGGACCGCCAGCACGCCGGAGACGCGCGCCGGCAGGTCCTCGGCGGACGGCACCCGGTACGGGATGTGCGCCGCCTTGATCTTGGCCTTCGCGCGTGTGATGCGCTGCCCCATGGTCGCCTCCTGCACGAGGAACGCGTGGGCGATCTCGGGCACGGTCAGACCGCCCACCATGCGCAGCGTCAGGGCCACGCGGGACTCCAGGGCGAGTGCGGGGTGGCAGCAGGTGAAGATCAGTCGGAGCCGTTCGTCGTCGATGGCGCCGAGAGGCTCGGGCGGCTCGTTGTCGTACCCCATCTGGGCCTGCTTCTGCTTGTCGTCACGCTTGTTCTCACGCCGGATCCGGTCGATGGCCTTGCGCTTCGCGGTGGTGGTCAGCCACGCGCCAGGGTTCGGCGGTATGCCGTCGACCGGCCAGCGCTCGACAGCGGTGGCGAACGCCTCGGCCGACGCCTCCTCGGCGATGTCGAGGTCGCCGAACCGTCTGGCCAGGGCGGCGACCACGCACGCCCACTCCTCGTGGTGCGCACGGGTGATCGCGTCCTGGATGTCGCCGATGCTCACACCAGTTCTACGAACAACGGTGCTCCGATCCGACGCCGCCGGGCTCACGGCGTGGGGAAGAAGCCGGGGAAGGGGGGTACGGCGGCGGGGAGCATCGCGCCTTCGGGGACGGTGACGTTGCTGGGTGTGGCCCCGTCGATGAGCCGAAGCACCTTGGTCCAGGCCAGGTCCAGCCAGTGCATGACGAAGTCCAGCAACCACAGGACGAACCGCGTCACCATGGTCACCACGACCAGGGGCAGCACCGGGGGCGCGGTGAGAACACCCACCACGCCGGCGCCGACCAGGCTCAGCAGCGCCGGCAGCGAGAACCTCACCGGCCCGCCAGCGGCTGGGCGTTCGAAGCTGCGGTAGACGAGCGCCACGAGCGAGATCGTCGCCACGGCGATCATGATGCCGGTGTAGGGCTGGTTCGGACGAAGAGCGGTCGCCAGCTGCGCCAACCCCCACGCGATTCCTTGGGGGACCCAGTCGAGCCAGGACAGCCACGGCCAGATGGTGACCTTGTTGAGCAGGTCCGACACCGACACGAAGACATTGCTGGACTGGTGCAGCATGCTCACGATGATCCCGGCGAGGACGGCGACGCCGAGAGGCCGGAAACCGAACAGCCGCACCGCGCACCACATGATGTACCGCGTCACGACGCCCTGGTCGGCGTGCGCCTTGAGGGTGTGCCGGAACTGGTGGTCGGCATGCCGTCGCAGGTATGCCGTGCGCGCCCGTCCGCCGTTCCCGGCGGCCGCCTTGGACGCATCGCAGCGGACGTCGTGGAGGATCGCGGGCATGGTGTGCCGCCCGTAGCTGGCGATCAACCCCCAGAGGAACGGGGGGATGGATGCGAGGTCGGTGGAGGTGTCGAGGGCGACGCGTGAGTCCAGGTCGGGGACGCCCGGGGTGCGGTTCGCCCAGCCGAAGGCGTCCCCACAGGTGAAGGACGTCTTGGTCGAGGCGGACCCCAGCTGGGTGAGCCGCACGTCCTGCTTGGGGCTGGTGTCGTAGTCGTCCGGTTCCGGCCCGACGTGGTCGAAGAACGGCATGGTGTCCTCCTCGTGGCACCGCACGGTCCACACGCTCGAGCAATCATGGTCCCGCGATGGTCCCCGGACGAGCAACGGTGACAAAAGCCGTCAGACCGACTCCTGCGGAAGGTGCGCCGGCGGCTATGCCGGCACGACTCGGATCACCAGTGTTCGTCGGCCTTGTGCTTGGCAAGCACGGCGTCAGCTCCGACGGCTGGGCTGAACTCGCACGACCCGTCATGGCCGTGTCGCAGCGTGCACATCGCGCCCGTGGGCAGGTACACCTGCGCGCACGCACCCTGGGCCGCCGCGGTTTCGTCGATGGACGGGTTGTGGACCTCGGATGCGTTGTCGGCGGTGGGGCCAAGGTCTCTCGTGGACGGTGAGTGAGGGTCCATCGAAGGAAGCCAGCTAACTCCCCTCGCGGGCGAGAGGGCATGCGCCCCGAACTGAGGCTGCTCCAACAGTAGCGTGCTTGCACGCAGCTTCCTCAGGTACGGCGCTGCGGGGATGCCGGCTCGGACCCTCAGCCGGACATCACCAGCACCTGGCGCGCGACGGCGCCAGCCGCGAGAGCGTCCATGGCCTCGTTCACCGCGGCCAGCTCGAAAGTGCCCCCTGCGAGCAGGTCGACGGGCAGCCTGCCCTGCTGGAACAGCCGCACGTAGCGCGGAATGTCGCGCCTGGGCACCGACGACCCCATGTACGAACCGACGAGCCGGCGTTCCTCCGTGACCAGGCTCAGCGCCGGCAACGCGTAGCGCTGGTCCGGGTGTGGCAGGCCGATGCCCACCGTCGTCCCACCACGCCTGGTCGCGGCATACGCAAATGCCAACGCATCCGGGTGGCCTGCCGCCTCGAACGCGTAGTCGGCACCACCACGGGTGAGCTCGTGGACGGCTCCGGCTGCCTCCTCCCCCACCAGGACGGCGTCGGAGGCACCCAGCGCTCGGGCGAGCTCGAACTTGGCTGGGTCGAGGTCCACGGCGACGATGGTCTCGCACCCCGCGAGCCGGGCACCCATCACCGCCGCGAGGCCCACCCCGCCAAGACCGACCACCAGCGCCGACGACCCCGGTTCGACCTTCGCGGTGTTGAGCACCGCACCCACGCCGGTCAACAGGGCGCACCCGAAGAGGGCGGCCTGCTCGAACGGGAGCTCTGCGGGAACCGGCACCACGGACGCCGCCGCCGCCACTGTCCGCTCGGCGAACGCCGACACCCCGAGGTGCTGGTTGACCGGCGAGCCGTCGGGGCGCGCGAACGGCCGCCGCCCGGACAACAGGGTGCCTGCCGTGTTCGCCGCGGCGCCGCGCTCGCACAGGGCGGGCCGACCGGACAGGCACGGCACGCAGTCGCCACAGGACGGCACGAACGCGAACACGACATGGTCACCCGGGCGCACGTGGTGGACCCCCGGGCCGACCTCTTCCACGATCCCGGCCGCCTCGTGCCCCAGCACCATGGGCACGGGCCTGGGCCGGACTCCGTCCACGACGGACAGGTCGGAGTGACACACCCCCGCCGCCCCAACCCGGACCAAGACCTCGCCGGGGCCCGGCCGTTCGAGGGTCAGCTCCTCCAGCTCCAAGGGTCGCGAGGAGGCGAAGGGGGCCTTGGCGCTCGTCCGGCCGAGCACAGCCGCAGTCACGCGCATGGTCAGCTCGTCCCGACCACGAGCTCAGCCATGGCCGCACGCATCGCGTCGTCGATGGGCCGCGGGCGGCGGCTCACCCGATCGACGAACACGTGCACGAACCGCCCCTCGGCCACGGGGAGGTCGTCGCGGTCGCGAACCAGGCCGGCTTCCCAGGTCACGCTCGACGTCCCGAGCTTGGCGATCCGCAGTCCCACGGCCAACGCGTCCGGGTACTCCACCGCCGCCAGGTACCGGCACCCTGACTCGACACACAGGCCGATCGAGTCGCCGCCGTGGATGTCCAGAACGCCGCGCTCGATCATCCAGCCGTTGATGACCGTGTCCATCGCCGCGTAGTGCACGGTGTTGTTCACGTGGCCGTACACGTCGTTGTCGTTCCACCGGGTTGCGACCCTCGCCCAGTGCGCATACTCGTCTCGCACATCCACCTCCAGCCGAAGCACGTCGATCGCATGTTCCCGGGCGACGCCCGTGACCGGGTCAGTCAAGCAGGCTCGTGTGGCCACGGCACGAGCTGGCCGGTGTGGCCTCCGTCTCCGCAGGCCCAGGAGTGAGCTGATCCGGGTCTGGTTCGCGGGCTTGACCTTGACGCTGCGTCAACCCTTCACGCTGTAGTCATGTCCATTACCGACCAGCTGACAACCGACCAGCTCGGTGTGGCCGCGATCCAGGTGCGCGGCCTGATGAAGTCCTACGACGAGCTGCACGTGCTGCGTGGTGTCGACTTCGACGTCGCGCCGGGCAGCATCTTCGCCCTGCTCGGCTCCAACGGCGCAGGAAAGACCACGGTCGTGAGGATCCTGTCCACGCTGTTGAAGTCGGATGCCGGGACGGCCACGGTCGCCGGCTTCGACGTCGCGACGCAGGCGCCCAACGTCCGACAGTCCATCAGCCTCACAGGGCAGTTCGCCGCCGTGGACGAGATCCTCAGCGGGCGCGAGAACCTGGTCCTGATCGCCCGGCTACGCCGCGTGCACGATGCCGGGCGCGTCGCGGACGACCTCCTGGGCCGCTTCGGGCTCACCGACGCGGCCCACAGGAGGGTGGCGACCTACTCCGGAGGGATGCGCCGCCGCCTCGACCTCGCCATGAGCCTGATCGGGAACCCTCCGGTCATCGTCCTGGACGAACCGACCACCGGGCTCGACCCCCAGGCGCGCCTCGAGGTGTGGAACAGCGTCAAGGAGCTCGCCGCGCATGGCACGACCGTCCTCCTCACGACGCAGTACCTCGACGAAGCCGAACAGCTCGCCGACCGGATCGCGATCCTCCACCACGGTCGAATCATCGTGAACGGCACGCTCGCCGAGCTCAAGGCGCTCCTGCCACCCGCACGCGTCGAGTACGTCGAGAAGCAGCCGACCCTCGAGGATGTCTTCCTGGCGATCGTCGGCGACCAACCGATGGTCGGCGACCAACCGATCGTGGGTGACCAACGATGACCACGCACTTCGTTGGTGATACTGCCGTGCTGCTGGGCCGGTCCCTGCGGCACATCACGCGCAGCCTGGACACCATCATCACCACCACGATCATGCCGATCGCCTTCATGCTGCTGTTCGTCTACGTCTTCGGCGGCGCGATCAAGTCAGGGTCGGACTCGTACGTGAGCTACCTGCTGCCCGGCATACTCCTGATCACGATTGCGTCAGGCATCGCCTACACCGCCTTCCGGCTCTTCCTGGACATGACCACCGGCATCGTCGAGCGCTTCCAGTCCCTGCCCATCGCTCGATCGTCCGTGCTCTGGGCGCATGTGTTGACCTCGCTGGTCGCCAACCTGGTTTCGCTCGTCGTCGTCGTCCTCGTCGCCCTCATCATGGGTTTCCGGTCTGGGGCGGGCATGCTGGCCTGGCTCGCAGTCACCGGCATCCTGGTCCTGTTCACCCTGGCGCTGACCTGGCTGGCCGTCATCCCCGGTTTGTCAGCGAAGTCTGCCGACGGCGCGAGCGCGTTCTCCTACCCGCTGATCTTCCTGCCCTTCGTGAGCTCGGCCTTCGTACCCACCGCCACCATGCCGGGTCCGGTACGCGCGTTCGCCGAACACCAACCGGTGACGTCCATCGTCAACGCCATCCGCGACCTGTTCACGCAGCAGCCGGTGGGCAGTGACATCTGGATGGCCCTTGCCTGGTGCGTCGCCATCCTGGTCGTCGCGTACACCTGTGCGATGGCCATCTACCGGCGCAAGAGCACCTGACGCGGTGTCTGCATCAGGCAGCATGAGGGCATGCTGACGATCGGACCCCCTGGCGTCCTACGCCGGAGTGACCATCCGCGCCGTGCGGCACTACCACCAGATCGGCCTGCTGCCCGAGCCGGACCGCGACGCCTCCGGCTACCGCACATACGACGCTGACGCGGTGGTGCGACTGATCCGGATCCGGACTCTGGCCGAAGCCGGCGTCCCGCTGGCGCGGGTCCGCGAGCTGCTCGACGCTGACCCGGAGACCTTCGTCACGGCGACCGCCGAGATCGACCGACAGCTACGCCAGCAGATCCGCGCGTTGCAGGAGCACCGCAGACGAATCGCGCAGCTGGGCTCGGGCGATTCGTTGGCGCTCCCACAGGAGGTGGTCGACTACCTGGACCGCCTGCGCGCCACCGGAGTCCCGGAGGCGATCATCGCGCCCGAGCGGGATGCCTGGATCCTGATGGCGGCCCGACTCCCGGAGGCGCTCCCGGCGCTCATGGCCGAGAAGGTCGCGCAGCTGGCCAACCCGAAGGTCATCCGCCTCTACCAGCTCATCGGCCGGATCGCGCAAGACTGGCAGGACGAGAAGTTGCTCCATGAGACCGCCGACCTGATGAGCGAGCTCCTCGAGCAGGCGGCAGCCAGCGGGGAGCTGGACCGCCAGGACGAGTACACACAAGACGCGGCATTCATCCGCCTGATGGACTCGTTCGCCGATGGTTCCCACCCCGCCGTCGGCCGGCTGCGGGAGCTGATCGAAGAGCGTGGCTGGACCGGATGGACTCGGATCGAGAAGCGAAAACCGTCCGACGTCGACCGCGAACCACCACGCCACTGACGAGGTCGCCCACTGTGAGCGGCTAGTCGGATCAATGGGTGAGCTCTGCTGCCTCGTCCAGCCGGGTCAGCTTGGTGGGGTTCCGCATCGCGTAGACGCGGGTGATCAGGCCGTTCTCGACGACCACACTCACCACGGTGGTCCCGAACTTCGGGGTGTCGATGCGGACTGCCAGCGCGCCGTTGAGCCAGATGGTGCCTATCTGTGCCTCGGTGACGACGCGGGGGAAGACCGACAGGAAAGCCGTCACGCGGCCAGCACCCTCGACCGGATGCCGGACGGCCTGCGCCACCCCACCGCCGTCCGCGACGAGCACCACGTCGGGGGCAAGCACGTCCATCAGGCCCTGCACATCGCCGGTCGTCACCGCGGTCATGAACCGCTCGAACACCTGATCCTGCTCCACCCGGCCGACCTGCATGCGAGGGCGCCGAGCCGCCACGTGCTCACGCGCGCGGTGAGCCACCTGGCGAACGTTCGCCGTCCCCTTGCCCACAGCCTGGGCGATCTCCTCGTACGGCACGTCGAAGACCTCGCGCAGCACGAACACCGCCCGCTCGGTCGGGGTCAGGGTCTCGAGCACGGTCAGCATGGCGATTGAGACGCTCTCGGCGAACTCCACGTCCTCGGCGACATCCGGGCTGGTGAGCAGCGGCTCGGGCAGCCACTCACCGACGTAGTCCTCCCGACGGCGAGCCAGGGTGCGCAACCGGTTGAGCGCCTGCCGGGTGACCATGCGCACCAGGTACGCACGCGGGTTGCGCACCTCCGCCTGCCCGTCATCGGCGAGGTTCGCCCATCGCAGCCACGTCTCCTGCACGACGTCCTCGGCGTCCGCGGCGGAGCCGAGCATCTCGTAGGCGACGGTGAACAGCAGGCTGCGATGAGTGAGAAACGGGTCCCGGCTCATGCCGTCGAGGGTACGGCCGCGCGCTCGGCCATCGGCTTCAGCCCACACGCGGCGGCAAAGCCCTCCGACTCGATGCCCAACGCGACGTTGGAGCGGGTGGTCAGGTTGGCGAAGCCGATCACGCTCGTCAGCTCAAGGAGCCCAGCCTCACCGAGCTGCGAGAGCAAGCTCGCGACCAGCTCCTCGGTGACCGTGGGTGGGGTCTGGCTCATCGCCTCGGCATACTCGAGCACCTCCCGCTCCAGCGGCGTGAACAGGTGCGACGCGCGCCATCGCGGGATGTCGCGCGCCTTGTCCAGGTCGAGCCCTTGGTTCCTGGCCATGAAGTAGGTGAAGTCCAGGCACCACGAGCAGCCGATGAGCGACGCCACCGCCAGGTGGGCGAACGACTTGAGTCCCTCGTCGCACCGGTCCCACTTCTGCAGCCTCTGGCCAAAGCGCATGCTCGCCTTCAGGGCGGGGAGGTGGTGCCACATCACCCCGAGCGACTCGGGCACCTGCCCGAACATCCTGACGCTGAGCGTTTTCACCATCGCGCCGTACAGACCGGTGATCTCCTTCGGCGGGATCCTTGTGGCCATCTCTCCTCCTCGGGGAGTTCGGGGTTGTGTCGACATGAAGACACCGTCCGTGTCTTCGGTGTGACACCACCGCGCAAGACGGTCGTATGGGATCCGGGAGGCCCGGGGGTGGTCAGGCTCCCGCCGTGGCTTGCGAGCCTGCGATCTCGGACCGCAGCGTCTTCAGCGCCGTGAGGTAGATCTCCGAGAACGAGGGGAACGGCTGGATCGTGTCGATGAGGATCTCGAGTGGCACCCGGGCTCGGATCGCAAGAGTGGCCTGTTGGAGCCACTCACCCGCCTCCGGCCCCAAGGCGTAGGCGCCCGTGAGCCGGTCGCCGTCGGAGACCAGCGTCAGGAAGCCGTTCGACTCGGCATACGCCCGGGTGTAGGTCGCAGTCCGGGCCACGTCGGAGACTGCTGCCGTCGCGCTAAATGGCCCGTCGCTCGCGCCGACGGCGGCGGCCGGCGGATCGGTGTAGACGACCCGCGGCATGGCGTCATAGTTGGCTTCGCGTGGCTCGCCGAGGAGGTTGGCTGCGACTACGCGGGCCTGGTACTTCCCGGCATGGGTGAACAGGAACTGGCCGGTGACGTCGCCGATGGCCCACAGCCGCTCGCCTGCCCGCATCGAGGCGTCGACCGGTATGCCGCGCGGATCAGACACGATACCAACGGTTTCCAGGCCGATGCCCTCGGTACGGGGCCGACGGCCCGTCGCGACGAGCAGGCGGTCCCCGCGCAGCTCTCGCCCGCCCTCCAAGGTCAGAACGAACTCCGAACCGTCACGTCGTGCCGCGGTGGCCGTGGTGTCGAGGACCACGTCGATGCCGTCGCGCCGCAGCACCTCGGCGACCGCGTCCCCCAAGGGTGCTGGCTCGCGGCTCAAGATGCGATCGCTGACCAGGACGACCTCGCCGCCCAACCGGCGCACGGCCTGGGCCATCTCGGAACCGACGGCGCCTCCACCCAGGACCAGGAGGCGCTCCGGCACTGAGGTCATGGCGGTCACCTCGCGGTTGGTCCATATGCCGTCGAGCTCGCGCAGACCGGGGATGGGCGGTATCGAGGGCTCGGAGCCGGTGGCGATGACGACGTCCTGGGCTGCGTGAGGTCGACCGTCGACCTCGACGACCCCGGTGCCCGCAAGCCTTCCGGTGCCGCGCAGCAGGTCGATGCCGTGATCGGCCAACCAGGCCTCCTGCCCGGCATCACTGTGGTCGGAGACCATGAAGTCCCGCCACGCCAGGGCGGCGGACACGTCGACCTCGGCCGTGCCAGCAGCATCGCGGGCGGCATGCACAGCCTCACCGGGACGAAGCAAGGTCTTGGAGGGGATGCACGCCCAATATGAGCACTCGCCGCCCACGAGCTCCCGCTCGACCACAGCCACTTTCAGACCGCCCTCGGCCAACGCCCCGGCACAGTGCTCGCCCGGAGATCCCCCGCCCACGACGATCACGTCGTACTGCTCGTTCATGTCGGCAGCTCCTCGCGGCGTCGCCCCTGTCGATCACTCATCTCTGCCTCCCACCGATGGTCTTCCCATAGAGGTTGACCCGCAAAGGATCGTTCCCATACACCGCCAACCGTCCTCCGTCCTGGCCCACCCGGTCTAGCCTCCATCCGAATGGAGGCGCCTTCCTCCCTCAGAGCGGTGCCCAACAGCCGGCGACAGCGTCCATCGGTGCGTAGGCGAGGCAACCCGACGCCCCCTTGACGAATGCCGAGCGCGAGGAGTATCCATCTAAGTGTTACTTAGATCTCTAACTATCAGTGATCTAAGGAGTTTCCCTCGGGAGGCATCAGTGACCGCGCGACACACCGTCCGGGTGGACGATCGCACTGCGCCAGCCGTGGACGACGGGCGCGACGCAGCCGCACGCCGGGTGGACCATCTCGCCTTTGCCCGCGAGTTTCCGTCCGGCGACCCGTCGGCCACCGAGTGCGCCCAGAACTTGATCCTCGCCTCGAGCAGGTTCACCGAAGCCGACAGCCGCGGTCTGCGCCGGCACGGCCTGTCGATCGCCGCGCGCATCACGCTGGCCACGCTCGAAGGTGCCGGTGAGCCACTTCCTGCGACGGTGCTCGCCGAACGACTGCTCGTCACAGGCGCGAGCATCACCTCGTTGGTCGACACCCTGGAGCGCCGCGGCCTGGTCCGGCGGGTGCGGTCCGTCAGCGACCGCCGCGTGGTCCTGATCGAGCTGACCGACGCCGCCAGACCCGTGATCGATGCCTACCTCGCCGAGGTGACCGCTCTGCACGCGGCCGAGTTCGCGATCTTCAGCTCCGAGGAGAGGGAGCAGCTGAGCACTCTGCTCGCCCGGCTTGCCGCGCACATCACCACACTCGACGTGGACGCGATCACCGCCGCAGCCAAGCCACGCAAGGCGCCCCGCAAGGCCACGCGGGGGGCACGCACGTCTTGACGGTCAAGCCATCCGTCAACAGCAAAGGAGAGTTCCATGACAGACATCCAGCAATGCGTGGGGTTTCCCAGCAGGCGTGGGTTCCTTGGGCGCGCCGCCCTGGTCGCGGCAGCAGCCCCCGCAGCAGCCATCCTCCCGACGCTGGTCCCGCAGGCCGCCGCGGCAGCGGACACGGGCGGAGGCCTGCCGACCTTCGCGCCGGTTCCGGCAAGCGCATTCGGCCCGGGACTGAATGCTGACGGCTACTTCGTCGGTCAGATCAACGACAACCTGTACTGGGTGACCGACGGGTTCTACCAGTCGATGTTCCTGGCCACGGCCGAGGGGGTCGTCGTGGTCGACGCCCCTCCGACCATCGGTCACAACCTGCTCCGGGCGATCACAGCCGCCACCGCCAAAGCAGGCACGCCGTCCACGGTGACTCACCTGGTGTACTCGCACTTCCATGCCGACCACATCGGTGCGTCCTCGATCTTCGGCGACGACGTGATCCGCGTCGGACACGTCGAGACCCGCTCGCTCCTTCGTGCGGCCGGCGACCCGCACCGGCCACCGCCGACCGTGACGTTCACCAAGCGGCACGTGCTCGAGCTCGGCGCGGATCGGCTCGAGCTCGCATTCCACGGGCCGAACCACACGCCCGACAACATCTTCATCTTCGCGCCGAGGCATCACACCCTGATGGTCGTCGACGTGCTCTTCCCCGGCTGGGTGCCGTTCAAGAACGTCGCCATCTCGCAGAACGTCCCCGGTTGGATCGAGGCGCACGACATCGCCATGAGCTACCCGTGGACATCCTTGGTGGGCGGCCACCTCGGTCGCCTCGGCGTTCGCGCTGACGGCGAGCTGCAGCGCCAGTACCTGCGCGATCTGCAGACCAGCGTGCAGCAGACCATGGCCAGCCTCGACCCGACCCCGTTCTTCCAGAAGTACGGCCCGTCGGGCAACGCCTGGGCGATCTTCAAGACCTACCTCGACGCGGCAGCGGGACAAGCCGCCGCACCGGTGGTCGACAAGTACCTCGGCAAGCTGGGCGGGGCTGACGTCTTCACCATCGACAACGCCTTCGCGCTCTTCGAGTCGCTGCGCGTTGACACCGGCACACTCGGACCGTTCGGGATCAGGCCTTAGATCGAGGGGTCGCGCCGCGGGCCGAGGCCCCGGTCAGTGCCAGCGGTCGGGGTGGACGTCTCCTGGAATGTCCGCCTCGGGTCGTAGGCGTCCGGCGGAACCGGAAAGGCCCCCCGAATCCAGATGGCTCGGACGCCGAGCCCTCGTCGCATCGAAGAACGTAAAGCTGAGCATCTGACCGGGTGTGTCCAAACGCACTCTCATGCCGGTGGGCGGATGTCGCGTGACGCGTTATGGGCGCATCAGATTGGATGGTGCCGTGGGCACTTGGAGCGGCGTCGCCGACGCATACCGGGAGTCGTTCGCCACGCTGTGCGCGGGCGCCATAGAGCGGCTGCTCGCTGATACGTCAGGCGAGAGGCATCTCGATGTCGGGTCGGGCACGGGGGCTCTTGCTGCCCGCGCCGACGCCCTCGGCCGGAAGGTCATCGCGATCGATGCTGACCCGGAGATGGTCGCAGTGTCGACGGCCGTCGCTGGCGGACGCGTGGTTGAGGGCTCGCTGCCGGACCTACCGTTCGATGACAACGCCTTCGATGCCGTGACGGCGAACTTCGTGATCAACCACGTTCCCGACCCGCGAGCAGGTATGCGCGAGCTCGCCCGGGTCGTTCGCCCCGGAGGGCGTGTTGCCGCGACGATCTGGCCCAGCCAGCCCGCCGAGTGGGCGGTGCTGGTCGCAGGGGCCTTCAGCGCCGCTGGCGTCATTCCGATCCCCGGCCAGCGTCTGAGCGCTGATCTGGACTTCGAACGCTCGGTGGCCGGGCTGCGTGGGCTTGCCGAGGCAGCCGGGCTGGAAGCAATCACGGCCACAGAACTGAAATGGGATTGGGACATCAGCGTCGACGCACTTTGGGGTGGAATCGCCGGAGGAGTAGCGACGGTCGGTCAAACGTTTCTCGCGCAGATGCCCGAGGTGCAAGCGTCAGCCGAGCGCGAGTTTCGTGAGGCGGCCACGGCCCTAGCCCCTGAGGGGATATTGAGACTCTCCACCACGGCCGTCTACGTCGTCGCCACCTGACCGATATCCGCACATGCCGCGTTCCGCGCTCGATCCTGCCGATGAGCGCTCACCCTGACGAACCGCCAGCGTCACGGCGGCTCGGCTGACACACTGCACGCGTGGTTGCCGCCGTTCACTACTTCGCCACCGAGTCCGACCAATGGGCGCTGCGGGACTATCTCGGCGAGCCGACGGAGGTCACGCTCCAACCCTGGCCCGTGGTCACATCCCCGCCCTTGCGCCTGGCGCGGACCAGAGCGATCACCCTTGGAACGGTCATGTTGGTCCATCGCAAGCTCGGCGACCCCGTGCTCATTGACCCTGACAGCGAAGCGATGGCGACCTCGACGAAGTCTGGACTCTTCAACCGCCTGAACTGGGAGCGCCTGCGCCCAGCATCAACTGAACGCCTGGTCGACTCCAACGCATCGCCGGTCCTTTTCTGGCGACCGGGTCTGTCGACGGCGGAGGAGATCCAGTCGAGCGAGATCGGTTCGCAGGCCGACTCCATTGCCGCCATCTCGCAGGAGTACGAGCGTTGGGCGAATCGGGCCATGAGCTGGGTCCGGCGCAGGGGCACGAAGGTCTGGGGTCTCGAGAAGACCAGTATCAGGCCAGACCTCGATATCCGGCTGAGCACCGTCAGTACCGTCTACGCGCTGCCTGATGCTCTCGCGGCGTTGAAATCAGGCGCACACGCCTCCTAGCCAAGTGCGCCCACATGCCGCTTTAGGTGCGGCCGATGACCCATCATGACGAGGTGTAGATCCCCAGACGGCTGCGGCCGTGGCCCGGCAGGACCGTTGCCTCGCGGACACCAGCAGTCGGCTGCCGCGAACCTACCCAGGTTCGCCGGTCCAGGGCGGCACGCGAAGCCTCGGTCACGGCGAGGTCGAGTCGGCGTGCGCCATGACTTCGCGAACCCTCGACTGGCGGGGCAAGGGGTCCAAAGTCAAGGACATCTGCTCCCTCACCTGACTGCTTCCCTGCATGAGAAGTGACACCGGGTAGCGGGGACGCCTGCGCACAACCACGGACGCCAGCGGACCGCGCCTCCGGCCAAACGCGCAGCCGTAGTCACTCACTAGGTCACTCACGGGCCATGCTCGAACCCCAACGAAACGGCCCCTTACTTGCGTCTCCGCAGTTCAGGGGCCGTTTCGTACTGGTGGGCGATACTGGGTTTGAACCAGTGACCTCTTCCGTGTCAAGGAAGCGCGCTACCACTGCGCCAATCGCCCTGGGTGGTGCTGGGTTTGACTCAGAAATTCGAGTCTCACGGTGGGTCCCGTGTCGAGGTGGAGACGGGATTTGAACCCGTGTACGCGGCTTTGCAGGCCGCTGCCTCGCCTCTCGGCCACTCCACCGTGAAGGCGGTCAAACCCTCCGAGCGGATGACCGGGCTCGAACCGGCGACCTCAACCTTGGCAAGGTTGCGCTCTACCAACTGAGCTACATCCGCATTACCCGCGCTATTGGTGTCGAACGGGATTTTCACCCGCTGCGCGTGCGGACAGACAGTATCCGATCTTGCGCGTCGTCTTCAAATTGGCTCCCCAGACCGGTCCGGTCAGCCCCGTCCGGCATGGGCGTCAGGGGCTTGCGAGCCTCGTCACGGAGCTCGCTCACCGATGCCGCGAGGTCGCCCTCCAGCGCCTCCAGACCGCGATCGGGCGTCGGCTCGGACCCCCGCTCGCCACGACCACGGGCCCGCCGGGCAGCCCACCGTCCCTTGAGCCAGGTGACCGACTGCGCGCGCAGGGAGGGCCGTTCCTCGACCGGCCACAGCGTCCGGATCGCGGCGTTCAGGGCCGCGCCGATGAGCACGGCGATGGCCAGCGCATACAGCCAGATGAGCAGCACGATCGGGGTCGACAGCGGTCCGTAGATCGAGGTGCCGTCCCGCACGGAGGCGGTGATGGTGCTCCGCAACACAAAGGACGCCAGCACCCAGATGACCAGCGTGAGGACACCCCCGGGCACATCGCGCAGCCAGGGAGTGCGCCGCGGCGTCGAGATGTGGAACAGCGTCGCCACGCTCGCCACCGCCAGGACCGTGACCACGGGCCAGTAGAGGTACGTGAGGACGTGCAGCTCACGCGGCAGCAGCTGGCCGAGCCACTCAGGGCCGATGACGACGAGCGGGATCACGACGATCCCCACGAGGAGCGACAGGAAGTACAGCGTCAGCGACAGCGCCCGGGTCCGGACGATCCCGCGCACGCCGGACTGCCCGTACATGATCGAGATGGTGTCGACGAAGACGTTGAGCGCACGCGACCCCGACCAGATCGAGAGCAGGAACCCCACCGAGATGAGGTCGAACCGGCCGTCCTTCAGCACCGCTGTGACGGTCGGGACGATCGTCTCGGTGACCACCCCCTCGAGGACGTAGCGCTCGGAGAACGTCCTGATGCCGTCGACCAGCTGCTGCACGATGTCCTGCCCGAGCAGCTTGCCGAGGTAACCCACACCACCGAACAGCCCGAGCACCAGGGGAGGAAGCGACAGCAGCATGAAGAAGCCCGCCTCGGACGCCAGGCCGGTCACGCGGTAGCGCAGGCACACCCGGATCGTCTCGAGCGTGAGCCGGGCCACCGGCAGAGCGCCGGGGACGCGAACCAGCTCGCGACGCACTCGACCCCTGACACTCACACCGCCACGGTATCCCGGCATAGTGGGGGCCGTGCCCACCCACGCCGTGACCAACCAGGTGCCCCCGCTCCCCGACTACAACACGCTCGAGAGCCAACCCGCGCTCCACGAGGGTCTGCGCCGCTGGGCCGACCCCGCGGCATACGCGGAGATCAGCGCGCTCGGCGCACGGGCCGGCTCGGTCGAGGCGCGCACCTGGGCGGTCCAGGCGAACGAGAACGAGCCCGTCCTACGCACCCACTCCCCCACCGGCGAACGCCTCGACGAGGTCGAGTTCCACCCCGCCTGGCACTCCCTGATGCAGGTCGCCGTCGGCGCCGGTCTCACGGCCGAGCCGTGGACCCAGCCTGCCGCGAGCGCGGCGCACGTCCGCCGCGCGGCCGGGTTCATCGCGTGGTCCGAGAACGAGCAGGGACACCTCTGCCCCATCTCGATGACGTATGCCGCGGCGCCGGCCCTCGCCGCCAACCCGGCCCTCGCGCAGCGCTGGGTGCCGGCGCTTGCGTCGCGGTCCTACGACTTCGGCGTCCGCGCGCTCGCCGACAAGCGCGGCGCGATCGCAGGCATGGGCATGACCGAGAAGCAGGGCGGCTCCGACGTCCGCGCCAACTCGACCGTCGCCGTCGCGACCCCGGGTGGTCCGCTGGAGGGCGGCGAGACCTACCGGCTCACGGGGCACAAGTGGTTCTGCTCGGCGCCGATGAGCGACGCCTTCCTCGTGCTCGCGCAGACCGACGCCGGGGTGGGCTGCTTCCTCGTGCCTCGCGCCCTCGACGACGGCACCCGCAACGCCTTCGCGCTGCAGCGACTCAAGGACAAGCTCGGCAACCGCTCCAATGCGTCCTCCGAGGTGGAGTTCGACGGCACGTGGGGGGTCCGGGTCGGCGACGAGGGGCGCGGCATCCGCACCATCCTCGACATGGTGGCCGCTACCCGTCTCGACTGCATCCTCGGCTCCGCCTCGACCATGCGCGCCGCTCTGGTTCGCGCGGTCCACCACGCCCGGCACCGCTCCGCCTTCGGTGCCCTCCTGGTCGACCAGCCCCTCATGCAGAACGTCCTCGCCGACCTGGCGCTCGAGGTCGAGGCCGCCACGACCCTCGCGCTCCGTCTCGCGCACGCCGTGGACGAGGGCGACACCGCCCTGTCGCGCCTCGGCGTCGCGGTGGGCAAGTACTGGGTCTGCAAGCGCACCTCCCCCATGGTCGCCGAGGCGCTGGAGTGCCTGGGGGGTAACGGGTACGTCGAGGAGAACGGTCTCGCCCGCCTCTACCGCGAGGCCCCGCTGAACTCCATCTGGGAGGGCTCGGGGAACGTCAACGCCCTCGACGTGCTGCGCGCCGTGACCCGCGAGCCGGCCTCCGTCGAGGCCTTCCTCGCCGAGGTGGGCAAGGGTCGTGGGCAGCACCCCGCCCTCGACCAGGCGATCGCCGGGCTCCCCGAGGTGATCGCGTATGCCGCCCAGCCGGGCGCCCAGTCCGGGGCCCGCCGCGTCGTCGAGCAGCTGGCAGTCACGCTGCAGGCCTCACTGCTCGCGCAGTACGCCCCGACCGAGGTGGCTGACGCCTTCAGCGCCAGCCGATTGGGAGGCGCCCACGGCACGACCTTCGGCACTCTCGACGCGCCGCTGGCCGTCGCGACCGCACGAGGCATCGTGGACCGCGCCTTCGCGGGCTGACCCTGAGGGGTCAGGTGGCGGCGAGGCGGGCCTTCTCGGCCTCGACGTCGTAGTCGACCTTCGGCCACTGCGGGTCCATCGCCTCGAGGCACTCGAGGACCAGGCTCTGCACCGCGAGCCGGGCGTACCACTTCCGGTTCGCCGGCACGACGTACCACGGGGCTGCATCCGTCGACGTCCGGTCCAGGACAGCCTGGTACGCCTCCTGGTACATCGGCCACAGCAGTCGTTCGTCGACGTCTCCGGGGTTGTACTTCCACTGCTTGTCGATCCGCTCGAGGCGCCGGGTCAGCCGCGACTTCTGCTCGTCGGACGAGATGTGGAGCATGACCTTGACGACGGTCGTCCCGGCCTCGACCGCCTTGGCCTCGAAGTCGTTGATCTGGGCGTAGCGACGCGACCAGGTGGCCTTGGGCACGAGGTCGTGCACCCGGACGACGAGGACGTCCTCGTAGTGCGAGCGGTCGAACACCCCGATCTGCCCGGGGTGCGGCAGCGCGTTGCGGATCCGCCACAGGAACGGATGGGCGCGTTCCTCCGCGCTGGGCGCCTTGAACGCCGTGTACTTCACGCCCTGGGGGTCCATCTGCCCCACGACGTGGCGCATGATGCCGCCCTTGCCCGAGGTGTCCATGCCCTGCACCACGAGCAGGAGCGAGCGCTGGCCGTCGACCTTGGACTCGCCGTACAACCGCTCCTGGAACTCACCGATCTCGCCCGCGCGGGCTTCGAGGGCCTTCGCGCCGGCCGCCTTGTCGCCCGCAAAGGCGGGCGTCGAGCGCGGGTCACACTCCGACAGCAGGAAACCCTCGTTCACCCGCAACGCGTCGGTGAAGCTGATCGGTGCCAGCGTCGTGGCCTTGGCACTGGTCGACTTCGAGTTCTTCGTCGCCTTCTTGGCCTTGTTCGGCTTCTTCCCCATCTGCGCATCCTGTCATCGCAGGTCAGCGCGCGCGAGCGCAGTGAGCCGCGAGATGGCGCGGTAGTACTTCTTGCGGTAGCCGCCGGTGAGCATCTCCGGTGCGAACACCTCGCCCAGCGGTTGGCCGTTCGCGTAGACCGGGATGTCGGCGTCGTACAGCCGGTCCGCGAGCACGACGAGCCGGAGCGCGACGGCCTGGTCGGTCACCGGCCGCACGTGGGTCCACCCGACCGCCGTCACGCCGTCGAGCATGGCGCGGTACCGGCTCGGGTGCACCGTCGCGAGGTGGCGCGTGACGTCGACGAAGTGGTCGAGCAGACCGCCGTCCCGGTCGACCTGCGACGCGACCTCGGCCTCGCTGAGCGGTTCCGGGCTGTCGACCATCTCGCGGTGGCGGTAGTCGGGCCCACCCACGGTGACGACGTCGAACCGGGCCGACAGCGCCTGGATCTCCCGCAGGAAGTCCTCCGCCGCGAACCGGCCCTCGCCGAGGGCGTCGGGCAGGGTGTTCGAGGTGGCCGCCAGGCTCACCCCGGCCTCGGCGAGGCGCGCCAGCAGGGTCGCCATGAGGACGGTGTCGCCGGGGTCGTCGAGCTCGAACTCGTCGATGCAGACCAGCCGGTGCCCGCGGAGCGCCTCCACGGTCGGCTGGAACCCGAGCGCCCCGACCAGGTTGGTGTACTCGACGAACGTGCCGAACGCCTTCTCGCCCGTGGCCTCGTGCCACAGCGACGCGAGCAGGTGCGTCTTGCCGACGCCGAACCCGCCGTCGAGGTAGATCCCGCGGCCCGCATCCACCTTCTTCCGCCGGCCGAACCACCCTCGGCCCGCGCTCTCGGCGAGCCCCGCGGCATACGCCTCCAGCCGTTCGACGGCCGCCGCCTGGCTCGGTTCGTCCGGGTCTGGGCGGTAGGTCGAGAAGCGCTCGGCATCGAACCGGGCAGGCGGCACCAGCTCGCGCACGAGGCGCCCCCGGTCGAGCTGTGGGGAACGGTCGAGCAGGGAGCCGGGCACGCAGGCAGCCTAGTGAGTGGCAGACTCCCGTCATGCGCCTGCTGCTCGACCCCTCCGGCTCCCGCACCCCCGGCGGCACGGTGACCGCGGAGGACCTTCCCGGCCTGTATGCCGCGCCCGCTCGCCGCTGGTTGCGGGTGAACTTCGTGTCCACCCTCGACGGCGCCGCCGCTGGCGCAGACCAGCGATCCGGCAGCATCAACACGCCGCCCGACCACGCCGTGTTCGACGTGTTGCGCCGGGTGAGCGATGTCGTCCTCGTCGGCGCGGGAACCGTTCGCGCCGAGGGCTACTCCTCGCTGCAGTCCGAGGATCCGAGCGCCCCGCGGCTGGTCGTCGTGAGCAACTCGGGACGCCTCCCCGCCAGCGTCGGAGGCGGCCCGGTCGGGTCGGTGCTGCTCGTGAGCCGGGAGAAGGCCGATCCGCGAGCCCTCGACGAGGCCCGCGACCTCATCGGAGAGGAGTTCGTCCTCACCTCGGGGACCGACACCGTCGATCTCCTCACGATGCGGCACATGCTGGAGGACAAGGGATTTCGCCAGATCCTCTGCGAAGGGGGGCCGAGCCTGTTCGCCAGCCTGCTGGCCGCTGGCGTTGTCGACGAGCTCGACCTCACCTGGTCCCCGCTGCTCGTGGGCGGGGAGCACCCGAGCATCCTCAGCGGGTCGCCGCGCGAGGCGCACCTCGCGCCCATGCTCCTGCTCGAGGAGGGCGGCACCCTGCTCGGCCGGTGGCGCATCACCCGCTGACGAACTCCGCGACGCACCGTTCCCAGCGATCGGGGTCGACGTTCCACTCCTTGGTGTGCCGGGCGGTGTCCCACGGCTCCATGGTCACGAGGTCCGGCCGCACTGCGGCCAGCTCGAGCGAGGGTCCGACCGGCACGAACTCGTCGTCGACCGAGTGGATCACCAGCATCGGGTGACGCAGCTCGGCCGCTCGCTGCACCCAGTTGGTCTTCGCGACGTCGACGGGGCTGTGCACGCCGACGAGCCGGCGCGCCGACCGGCGCCCCATGAGGGCGCGGCTGAGGCCGCCGATCGGGGCCGGCACCTTGTGGGCCCGCGCGTGGTGCGCCAGCACGTCGCCCCAGTCGATCACCGGACCGTCGAGCACGACTCTGGACACGTGGTCGGCGAGCCACGACCGGCTCAGCGTCTGCAGGACGATGGCGCCGCCCATCGACCACCCCACGAGGATCAGCTCGCGCGCGCCCCGCTGCACCGCGGCAAGCCCGGCGTCCTCGATGTCACGCCATTCCGACAGGCCGAGGTTGTAACGCCCGTCGGGTCCGCTCCGGGCGCCGAGGTCGTTGCGGTAGCTCGGGATGATGACGTTGATCCCGTTGTCACGCAGCGGCTTCACGGCTCGCAGCCCCTCGTCACGTCGAGCGCCGCGCCCGTGCACGAGGACCGCCCAACGGTTCGACTCACGCTCCGCCCGGATCACCCAGGCAGGCATGGTGCCCAGCTCGGTGGGCACGTCGACGTACTCGGTGGGAACCCCGAGGGCGCGGTCGGGAGGGCCGACGAAGAAGTACTGGTTCCACCGGGCGAACCCCGGAGCGAGGAGCCCGTAGTCCACGCCGAGGACCTGGCGGCGGACGGTCCCGCGCTCATGGTCGAGCGCGACGACGTCGCCGAGCCGCACGTGCCCTCGTGAGGAGTCTAGCCAGAGCCCGTACCGTCCCGGCATGACGGTCTCGGGGGTGATGTCCAGGGTCACCGTGGTGTCGCCGACCGCGAGGATCTGGGTGTCGTCGGGCCGCTGGCGGTCGGGCGTGAGCGCTTTTCGCGCGAAGTAGGCCGCGGCTCCCACCGAGGTCAGGGCGCCCGCCGCAGCCACCGAACCACCCGCCACGGCGGCCCCCAGCGCCGCCTTGCGTGCCACCGCACCGCGATCCGCCACGCCTACCGCTCCCCCAGCACGTCGGCGAGGTCGAAGCTCACGGGCTCCTCGAGCTGCTCATACGTGCACGAATGCGGCTCACGGTCCGGGCGCCACCTGGCGAACTGCGCCGTGTGCCGGAACCGCAGGCCCTCCATGTGGTCGTACCGCACTTCGACGACGCGCTCAGGACGCAGCGGGGTGAACGAGAGGTCCTTGCTGGCGTTCCACCGGCTCGTGGCTCCACTGGTCGGGGTCCGCGTACCCATCTCCTCCTTGGCCCAGGCCCAGGGGTGGTCGTCGAAGGTCGTGACGAGCGGCTGCAGCTCGTCGAAGAGCTCCTTGCGCCTGGCCATGGGGAAGGCCCCGATGACCCCGACACTCATGAGCGAGCCCTCGTCCGTGTAGAGCCCCAGCAGCAGGGACCCGACCAGGTCGTCACCGCTCTTGTGGGTGCGGTAGCCCGCAACCACGCAGTCCGCGGTGCGCTCGTGCTTGATCTTGATCATCACCCGCTTGTCCGGCTGGTAGGTGCCGTCGAGGGGCTTGGCGATCACTCCGTCGAGTCCGGCGCCCTCGAACTGGTGGAACCACTCCTGGGCGACGTCCGGGTCACGGGTGGCCCGAGTCAGGTGCACCGGCGGCTGGGCGCTGGCCAGGGCCTTCTCCAGCAGCGCGCGTCGCTCCTCGAGGGGCCGCTGGGTGAGGTCGTCGTCGCCGAGTGCGAGCAGGTCGAACGCCACGAAGCTCGCCGGCGTCAGGGTCGACAGCTTCGTGACCCGACTGGCCGCTGGGTGGATCCGTTGTTGGAGGGCGTCGAAGTCGAGCCGGTCACCGGACTCGGCGATGAGCACGATCTCGCCGTCGACGACACACTTCTCGGGCAGGTTGGCGAGCGCCGCCTCGACGATCTCGGGGAAGTAGCGCGTCATCGGCTTCTCGTTGCGGCTGCCGATCTCGACCCGGTCCCCGGATCGGAAGATCACCGAGCGGAAGCCGTCCCACTTGGGCTCGTAGAGGTAGTCGCCCCGGGGAATCCCCTTCACCGGCTTGGCCAGCATCGGCGCCACCGGTGGGATCACGGCCAGGCCCCACGCTGCGTCGCGGTCGGCCTTGGGCCCCAGGTACTCCTCGTCGGCCCGGTCCTTGCGGCGCTTGCTCGGCTGGACCCTCGGGGGCTCCCCGGGCATCTTGGGGTAGTCCGGCGGGAAGTTCAGCTCACCCAGGCCACGCTCGTGGACATCCTTGTCCCACAGGGCGATCGCGGCCGAGACGTCGCCGACGGCATCGTCCATGCCCAGCCACGCGTCACCGTCGGCCGCCAGGATCCCCGGAACGGTCCGCACCGTGAAGTCACCGGGGACGACGCCCCGCAGCGCACCCCAGCCGACCGGCATACTCACCGGCGCCCCGGGCAGGGGACGGGGGCTGTAGGCCGACGCGATGGTCCGGTCGCGGCAGGCCTGGTTGAAGTCGACGAAGACGCGCTCGCCCCGCTCCTCCTTCCACCAGGAGGTCGTCACGAGGTCGGGCAGCCGACGCTCGAGCTCACGGGCGATGCCGATGACCCCGTGCCGCACGTCGAGGAACTCGTGGGTGGGCGCGACGCGGACGAAGACGTGCACGCCGCGGTTGCCCGAGGTCTTGGCCCACCCGGTGAGTCCGAGCTCGGCCAACACCTCCCGCAGGACGAGGGCAGCCTCGACGGCATCTGCGTAGGTGCGCCCCGGCTGCGGGTCGAGGTCGATCCGCAGCTCGTCGGGGTTGTCGACGTTGGTCGTCCGGACCGGCCACGGGTGGAAGGTCACCGTGTTCATCTGGACCGCCCAGACGACCGCAGCAGGTTCGTCGACGACGACCTGGAGGTGCTTGCGTCCGGAGGGGTAGGTGCACATCACGGGGGTGATGAAGTCGGGGATCCCCTTGGGCGGGTTCTTGGTCCAGAACTCCTCGCCCGTGATGCCGTCCGGGAAGCGCTGGAGGGTCACCGGCCGGTTGCCCAGGGCACGCAGATAGCCGTCGGAAACCGCCACCGCGTACTCGGCGAGCTCGAGCTTGGTGATGCCCTCGTCCGGCCAGATCAGCCGCTCAGGGCTGGAGATCCGTACCAACCGGGCCCCCTGCGGGCCACCCGGAACTTCCAGCTCAGTCGCCTTCGCCGCCATGCCCGGCAGCCTAGCCGGGAACCAATGCTCGGCCTGTGGTGTTGTGCTGGACATGGAGAGCACAGACAAGTCGTATGCCGTGAGCAAGACCGAGGAGGAGTGGCGCGCCGAGCTCGGCCCGGCCGCCTACCAGGTGCTCCGGCAAGCGGGCACCGAGCGGCCCTACGTCGGGGAGTACACCGACACCAAGACCGAGGGCGTCTACGCCTGTCGGGCCTGCGGGGCCGAGCTGTTCACGTCGCAGACCAAGTTCGACAGCCACTGCGGCTGGCCGTCGTTCTACGCACCCCTGGCGGGCGACCGCGTGGAGTACATCGAGGACACGGCGATGGGGATGAAGCGGGTCGAGGTGCGGTGCGCCACCTGTGGGAGCCACCTCGGGCACGTCTTCGAGGGCGAGGGCTACGGCACGCCGACGGACCAGCGGTACTGCATCAACTCGATCTCGATGACCCTGCGCCCCGCTCAGGCCTGAGTCGGTCCGATCGCGCTCGGCCCGACGCCTGGACCGCCAGCGCGTACCCATGGTCAGGGTGCACGGCGGGTGAAGCGCGGGTCGGTCTCCCACCAGGGCCGGTCACGCAGCCCCTCGGCTGAGCCGGGTGGGACCTCGACCGTGGTGTCCGGCCGGTCCTGACCGGCCCCCGGCGCCAGCCGGGCTTGCGCCGCCAGCCGCTGCGCCTCCTCACGGTCGAGCCGGGCGTCGACGAGAGCGGCCTCGCGCGCATCGGAGCGCACCCACACGAGGATCGTCGCGGCGAGCAGCGGCAGCCCGACCACCTCGGCCACGCCGAACATCGCACCGCCGCCCAGCCGCTGCTCCCACAGCGGGTCCCGCGCGGCGAGATAGGCGGCGACGGGTGTGCCGAGCAGCGCCGGCGACGCCATCACGACGACTCCCGGCACGGCATCGAGCAGGCCGTCGCCGAAGGCGATGAGCACCCGCACGCCGGCGGTGCACCACGCTGGCACGAGCTCGTCGGCGAGCAGCGGCAAAACGAACAGCAGGCCGCTGCCGAGCAGCACGGCATACGTCAGCTCGCGGACCCACGGATGCGCGACCGAGGCGGCGAGCCACGGGGTGACGAACAGGGCGAGATGCAGGCCGGTGGCCACCACGGAGGCGAGCAGCGGGAACATCACGATGCGGGCGGTGCGGCCGGTGACGACCCGGTCCAGGACCGTCGCGCGGCGTTCGCCGAGCGCCCGACGCGCCAGCGCCAGCGGGTCGCCCAGCGCGATCCCGACGGGGGTGATCGCGGCGAGCACCGCCGACTGGGCCGCAGCCGCGACGAACGACGTGTCGCGGAACGCCGCCAGGCCGCCGTCCGTGGCCAGCACCAGCGAACCGATGCCCACGAGGTAGAAGGTGATCGGCCGGAGCACCGGCACCGCGTCACCGCGGCGGTGCAGGCCGACCAGGATCGCCGCGTAGGCCACCGAGGCGACCACCGCGAGCACGGTGCCGAACGGGGACACCACCCACTGCGTGACCAGGCCGCTGGGGGTGAAGGCGGTCACGGCGGCGACCTCAGCGCAACGAGGCGAGCAGGTCGGCGACCTCGACGCGGCGGCCGGTGTGGAACGGGACCTCTTCGCGCACGTGCATGCGAGCGCGCGAGGCCCGCAGCTCGCGCATGAGGTCGACGATGCGGTGCAGCTCGTCGGCCTCGAACGCCAGCACCCACTCGTAGTCGTTCAACGCGAAGGACGCGATGGTGTTGGCCCGGACGTCGGGGTACTCGCGGGCCTGCTGACCGTGCTCGCGCAGCATGTCGCGGCGCTCCTTGTCGTCGAGCAGGTACCACTCGTAGGACCGCACGAACGGGTACACGCAGATGAAGTCCTTGGGGTGCTCGTCTGCGAGGAACGCGGGGATGTGGCTCTTGTTGAACTCGGCCGGGCGGTGCAGGGCGGCCGCAGACCAGGTCGGCTCGAGGAGCTGTCCGAGCTCGGTCCGCAACAGCGCACGGTAGGCCCCCTGGACGTCCTCGATCCGCTCGGCGTGCCACCAGACCATGAAGTCGGCGTCGGCGCGCAGCCCGCCGATGTCGTAGACCCCTCGCGTGACGACGCCCTCTGACTCGAGCCGGGCGAAGAGGTCCTCGACCTCCTTGGCCATGACCTCGCGGTTGTCGCCCAGTGGTGCCGTCACGGCGAACACCGACCACATCGCGTAACGGATGGAGTCGTTGATCTCGCGGATCCGGGAGGGTGAAGGCTTGCCAGTCATGGCCCTAGTGTCCCGCGCCACCGCCATCGGAGCGCAGGTGGGTCACCACCGACTGCGCGGCCGCTCGTCCGCTGGCGATGCACGCGGGCACCCCCACCCCGTCGTATGCCGCGCCGGCCAGCGCCAGCCCGGCGAGGGAGCGGGTCGCCGCCCGGATGCGGGACACCCGGTCCAGGTGTCCCACCGCGTACTGCGGGAGGGCACCGCCCCACCGCTGCACCTGGGTGTCGACGACCGGCGGCAGCTGGTGGCCCAGGGCCTCACTCACCTCGGCGACCGCGATGGCCACAAGCTCCGTATCGGGCCGCTGCAGGTCGGTGGTCTCGCCATGTCGACCGACCGAGGCGCGCAGGAACGACAGGTCCTGCGCTGCGCCGGCCGCCCACGCCCACTTCGAGGAGGTGAAGGTGCTGGCCTTGATGGTGCGCCCCTCGACCGCGGGCACGAGGAAGCCGGAGCCGGTCAACGGCGGGTGCGCCGCCCCGCGCCGCCGGGTGGAGTCCACCGCGAGCGTCACGATGGCCATCGATGCGTACTCGATCGCCGCCAGCTCGCGGGCGGCCACGGGTGCGTGCGGCGCCAGCAGGCGGGAGGTGGGGGTCGACGGCACGGCAAGGACCACCGCGTCCGCGGGGATGCGCTCGGGCTGGGCACGAGACCCGACCACGACCGACCATCCCCCGTCACCGGTCACGGGCTCGCGGTGCAGCTCGCGGACGATCGTTCCGCTGCGGATCGTCACGCCGCGCACACGGAGCTGTTCGACGAGCACCTCGGCCAGGCGGCCGACCCCGCCGTCGAGTCCGGCGAAGACCGGAGCGGCGGCCCCCGTCGGTGCCACCGCCGACACCGCCTGCGCCTCCGGGGCGGCTGAGGCAGCGCGTGCCGCGTCCGTGAGGGACTCCCCCCGACTGACCGCTGCGAAGACCCCGGGCAGGCAGGCGCGCAGCGACAGGGAACGCGCCTGACCGGCATACACCCCACCGAGCAGAGGCTCGACGAGCCGGTCCACCACCGCCTCACCCAGCCGCGCCGCGACGTAGTCGCCGACCGACACGTCGTCGAACTCGCCACCCTCCCAAGGGCGTTCGTGCTCGGCTCGGGCCACCTCGTCGGCCGACAGGATGCCGCGCGCGGAGGACGCGGGCGACGGGATGCCCATGAGCGTGCCTCGCGGCAGGGGGTGCAGGTCGCCCCGGGACCAGACCGCGGCCGACGTGGTCGCAGGGTGGACGACCTCGGCAGCGAGGTCGAGCTCGGACATGAGGGCGAGCCCCTCGGGTCGGCGGGCCAGGATCGACTCCGCGCCCACG